>CALAUY010000065.1 GCA_937892015.1 uncultured Bacteroidales bacterium
GAGAGGGTTTAGAGCCCGTTCAGAGCCGGTTGCAAAAAGTTGTACAAACTTTTGCAGAACCGACGTGGTCAAAAAATCGCCAAGCACAACTCAATTCCCTCATTTCCAGTTACTTACAGTGCACCCCTCGCTTCTTGTTAAAAGAGCTAAAAGTTAAAACACTCTATAATCACCTCATTTTCAGCCATATGTCCCCACTTTTTCAGTCAATTTTGTATATACATTTTTCGAACCTCCTCCATACCTCCTCCATACCTCCTCCATACCCCCTCTCTTTATCCCCTCGAAAAACAGACTTTACCACTTCTCTTTTCGTACCCCTCCCCCCTGTAAGAATGAATAATTTGTAAATTTGTAAATTTCTTTCCTCGCAAGCTCGGACGATCTGCTCCGCTGTGGTAAATTGGATAGTTTCTTTTCTGAAGACGCTTGGCAGATAATGCAGTTTCGTACCCCTCCCCCGCAAGCGGTCCCCCTCCCCTACCCTAGGGGAGGAGTCAAGTAAGTAACGAGGACTAATGGGACTAAAGAATAGTAAAGAACGTGAGTACCGTACCCCTCCACCGCAAGCGGGACCTCCCCTACCTTAGGGGAGGAGTTTGGATAGAGGGGGTATAGAGAGGGGTATAGAGGGGGTATGGAGGCTTATTCTTCGGTTATTTTGTTGTTTTCGAAGCGGAACTTGCGTCCGTGGTAGTCGCGTACCCAGGCGGGATTGTGCGTGGCGATGATAACGGTTGTTCCGGCTTGTTGGATGGCTTTGAGCAGCTCCATTATCTCCGCACCTGTTTGGTTGTCGAGGTTACCGGTAGGTTCATCGGCAAGGACGATGGCGGGCGAGTTGAGCAGGGCTCGTGCGATGACGATGCGTTGCTGTTCGCCGCCGGAGAGTTGGTGGGGCATCTTGTATGCTTTAGTAGCCATATCCACCTGCTCGAGCACATCTTGGACGTGAGCACGCATCATTTTCTTGTTGCGCCACCCCGTTGCGCGCAGCACGAAGAGGAGGTTCTCCTCGACTGTTCGGTCGAAAAGGAGTTGAAAATCCTGGAACACAATACCTATCTTGCGTCGGATGTGGGGAATCTGTCTGCGACGCAGTTTGGTTAAGTCGTATTCGAGCAGTTGTGCCTGTCCGGCAGCAATGGGCAGTTCGCCGTAGAAGGTCTTGAGTAGCGAAGATTTGCCGCTCCCGACGCGTCCTAACAGATAGACCCACTCGCCCTCACCAATCTCGAAAGAGACATCGCGAAGCACCACTTGCTCTTCTTGGCGGATCTCCACGCCCGAATATTTAATGAGTGCTGCCATACTATTCTGCCGCGTCCATCTGTGCGATTTTCGCCTCTATTTCGTCCATTTTCTTCTTGTTGGCTTCTATTTTCTGCTGCATGCTCTTGAGCAGCCCTTCTGCCTTTCCGGAGAAGAAGCCCATGTTGTTCTCCATGGTCTTTGTTTCGAGTTGTATTGCCTCGTACATCCGCACCAACTTGCGTCGATCTCCACTCAGTTCGTCGTCTTTGCTGCGTTGTGCTCGGCGTTCTTCCTGCCGCTTGATATATGCCTCGTGGTCGGCATGGAACGCTTTCTTTTTCTCCTCGAAGAAATGGTCGCAAGCGGCGGAGAACTGTTTCCACACCTCTTCGCTGTACTTGCGTGGGACGGCACCTATCTGTTTCCACTGTTTCTGCAACTCAATCAGCTTGTCGGTTGTCTCTTTCCATTCGGTACTGTCCTTGAGTTCTTCGGCTTGCCGGAGTAGTTCTTTCTTCTTCTTGAGGTTGGCGTTCATCTCGTCGCGCAGTCCCTTATAGAAAGCTGTTTTTGCTTGGTAGAACTTGTCGGTGACGGCGCGGAAATCGTCGTACACGGCCTGGTTGTGCTTCTTAGGAGCAAAACCTATCGTGCGCCATTCGGCCTGTATGGCTTGTATTTTCGCAGTAGCCTCGTCCCACTGTTTGTTGGTCTTGAGTCCCTCTGTTTGTATCTCGGCCGCCCGCTCGATGAGTGCCTGTTTTTTCTGCAGGTTCTCCTCTTCTTTAGCGTGAATCTTGTCGAAATACTCTTGGTGGCGCTTGTTGATGACGGTACTGGCCTCTTTGAATCGGTTCCAGAGGTCTTCTCGCAGTTCGCGTGACACGGGTCCGATGTTCGCCCACTCTTCGTGCAGTTGTTGCAACGCGCGGTTGGCGACTACAATGTCGGGATTATCTTGTAGTGCCTCTGCTTGTTCGCAGAGTGCCGTTTTCTCTTGGAGGTTTTTCTTGAAGTCGTACTCACGCAGTTCGAAGTTGATTTTCACGAGGTCGTAGAACTGCTCTCCGTAGTGTTGGTACTCTTTCCAAAGAGCCGCCACTTGGGGTGCGGGCACAGGGCCGATGGTTTTCCATTCGGCTTGTAAGTCGCGCATTTTCTGCAAGTTAGCTGTCACGTCGGCAGTCTCTGACTCGGCGAGTTCCTTCATCTGCGCGAGGATGTTCTGTTTGCGCAGCAAGTTCTGCTGCTGTTCGGCCTCGCGTGCAGCGTTTGCCTCGGCACGTCGCTGCTTGTAGATGCTGAACAACTGCTTGAAATCCTGTTCAATCTCATCCACTGCAGGCTTGTATTCTGCCATGTTCTCGCCAAGCTCTTCGGCCTTCTTTTTAGCAGCTTCTTGTTCTTGGTGATAGATGCGATAAAACTGATTCTTCAGCTCTTCGACCTGGTCTTTTACTTCGTTGACGTCATTGCTGAGCAGAGCTTTCAACTGCTCCAAGAGTTCTTGTTTTTCCATTTTTCTTGAGTTTATAAACAAAATCGACTACAAAGTTAAACATTTTTTTTCAATTGCGCAAGATAAAAATGCATTTGTCGGTTAGAAAAGTGCTTTTTTGTACTGAAAAAGTGCATTTTTCGCGTTTTTCCCTGTGAAATGTGTTACTTTTTGTTCGTCATTAATACTTATCGGTGTAATATTCTTTGATGTTGTTCAGATCAGTTCGTTATAGATTGCTCTGGCCGTTTGGAGTACGACGCTGTCGGTGAACAGTTCCTCGACGCGCTCTTTTGCGGCACGTGCCATCTGCTCACGAAGCTGTTTGTCTGCCACCAGTTTGTCGATGGCCTTGGCAAACGCCACATCGTCTGCAAGCGGCACTTCTAACCCCGTCTGTCCATTGAGTGTCACCCAGTTGACGCCCGACCCCGGGATAGTGAACGTGACGGGTACGGCCTCGCAGTACATCGCTTCGGCCAGTGCCACGCCGAACGCCTCTGCTTTGTTGATTGACGGGAAGGCGAATATCTCCGCTGCACGATAGTAGCAACGTATATCATTGACTGACAGTCGTCCGAGGAACGTGATGCGTTCTCTACCAATGGCCAGTTTGCGGTAATACTCGGTCTCGGGTCCCGTTCCGGCGATGAGTATCTGCACGTTCTGTTTCATGTACCGTTCAGCTCGGATAAGGTGCTCAATACCCTTGTAGGGTATGTGTCGTCCGACAAAAAGGACGAGCGTCTTGCCGCTGTAATGCTTGTGGATGTTTGCAATCCGTTTGTCGTCACCCTTGTGCGGATTGAGTTCGTCGGCGATAATGCCGTTGGGTAGTACCCGCACTTTGTTCTGCACTTTCATGAGTTGCGGCGAGTGCTCCATATAGACGGGACTGGTTGCCAGAACCAAGTCGGCTCGGTGCAAGATGCGGTTCTCCCACGGCAAGATCATCTTGTAGAAAACGCCCTTAGCGAGTATGTCGGAGTGCCAATGCAGCACGAGCATCGTCTGTTTGGGTAAAGCCCTGAGAACCAATGGATAAACGAACGGGTTCGGGGCGTGCAGATGCACCAAGTCGGGGTGATACATGTTGATGACGTGGCGCAACATGCGTCCGTACTTGACGGCAATGGACTGACTGAGCACTTTGGCCTGAACGCCAATACGATACACCTTGACACCATTGATCAGTTCTTCGGCCGTCTCGCGGTCACCGGAAAAACAAATAACCACGTTGCTGTAATCCGTCAGTCCCTCGGTCAGTTGTCGTGTGACCGCTTCAATCCCCCCATTGTAAGGAAAATAGTACTTTGCTATATGTAGAATCGTTTTCATCGTTGTATGTTGTTAATCAGTCGTTTAACAGCCGACAGAATGGCCGTCTCGTCGGTTGGGTCGAAGTACAACACCGTCAGTCCCTGCCGGAGATAGGGGTCACACGTCTCGTGTAGGACGGGTATGTCGGCAACAGCGACGGGACATCCGCAAGCAAGGGCCTCTATGGGTGGGATGCCGAACCCCTCGAAGAGTGAGGGGTAGATGAAGCCCGCAGCTGTGCGGTACAAGTGACGTAAGTCGTTGTCGGTGACGCGACCGAGCATCTCAACGTTCGTGGCATGGGGGATTCCCGTCTCGGCAAAAACGCGGTTGGTGCCACCCACTATCTTCAGATGCAGAGCGGGGTCTGCAGCCACTGCCCGAACGAGTCGGGGGAGGTTCTTCCTCGGGGCGAGTGATGCCACTGCCAGCACGAACGGCAGTCTGTCCACCGCTGCATGGGTGAAAAAACGGGTGTTTATCTCGGGCGGGATAACCGTTATTTTGTGTTCATTGAGGAACGGATAACGGGTGAGTATATCCTGTTTGGAGGCGTTGCTGACGGTGATTATCTGTTCAGCATGTCGGGCACAGAGTGGCGTCATCCATCGATAGAACAGGTAGTAGGCCCTGCTGTACCAACGCGGGTTGTAGAGGAAAGCGAGGTCGTGAATGGTCATCACCGTGTGTGGGATGAGTAATGGGGCGAGTCCCATCAGGCAGAGCAGTGTGGCGTGACGCTTGAAGACGAAGAACCATGGCAGCACCAACTGTGCCCAGAAATGCGAGTGTCCCCACCCGAAACGCCGAACGGTCATGCCCTCCAAATCGTAGTCCGAAGATAGTTTTCCGTGCGGACAAACCAACGTGAATGCCGTGCCCTCACGCAGCATTTTCCGGCAACGCTCGTACGCGTAGCGGTTGACACCCGTGATGGGTTGAGTCAGAAAGCGACCATTGATATACAGTTGGTTAGACGACATGCACTATTTCTTCTTGAGTAAAAACGTGTGGTTCTCGGGGCGGCAATAAACGGCAAGCATACTCTTGAGGAACAGGGGATATCGCTTGTAGCCGATGAGCCGGAAAAGGAGCTGATAGAAGCGGTTGAGTCGGGTGACGTTCTTCTTCATGTCGGGGTAGTTCTGCGGCGTAAAGCGGTCGGAGTTGGTGTCGGCAAGGAGGTGTGAGTGCTCCAGTCGTGCGTAGAACGTGCCGTCCCCCACCGCGAACGGGTTGCCCACCATCTCGCCCTCGGTAAGCAAACCATGATAGAGTCGTCGATGGAACGCATCGATGGTGCGACCGTTGGCATACGTGCCATACGAGTACGTGAGCCCTATATATTTATTAAAGGTGTCGAGCTGTTCGGTGATGGCCTTGCGATATGCGTCATTGATGAGGTCGATGTCGGCATAAGAACTGATATTCAGTCGTTGATGCGAGATAGTGCCCTCGATGAGTCGGGTGTAACTATACCCCGAGAAATGCACAAACACCAATGGTACGAGGGGCGAGTCGGCATCAGTACGGGAACGGACGCATAGTCCGTCGGGTGTGGACACTATCTCTCGCTCAAAATAGTTCCACGGGGCCACATTGACACCGAGGTCACGCACTACGCAGACTGGAGTTCAGACGTGTGCTCTTCCGATCTACATTGACACCGAGGTCACGCACTACGCAGAGTTGGTCGGCGAAGAGTGCCGGCACCCAATCCATCCATTTCTGGTCGGTGAAATTGCCGACACTGCGGTCAGTGAACGCGTTGTCGTCCATCCGTACACGCCACCAATCGAGGAAAGTGCGCACTGCAGGGCTGTCTTTGAGCCCGCAGAAACCGAGATTGTATATGCCATTGCAGTTGAATGTCCACTCGGGTTGGTCACCATGGTATCGGACGTGCGTCTCCACCACGTGTGGGGTGAGAATCACTTCGGCCTCGTTGAGTCGGCTGAAAAGCGACGTGAGTGGCGCGAACGTGTAGATATCGGGGTCGAAGAACAGCACTTCGGTGTAACCTTGCGAGAACAGGTACTGAAAGCACGCAGGTTTGATGGCAGTGCAGAACTCCGTCAGATTGTACTGAAACGCCATCGTTGTCCATTGCTCGTCGGGATAATCCAAGACACGGCGGGCTATATGGATATGATTATCAAGGGGTTCGGCACTGTTCTCGAACTCGTCTGCCACAAAGATATGGAACGCCACATCGGGGTTGCGTTGCACGACCGAATCACGCAGAATAGAAGCTAATCCGATATAATTCTTTGCCACGATAGTGAAAGCGCCTTTACGAGCCATGTTATTGGTTTTTAGTGTGTTCTGACTATTCGTTTTTGCGTGCCGTGGGGCGAGGTGATGATGTATATCCCTGCCGGCAGTGCCCGCAGCTCTTGGTCGGTTGCGCAGCTGAAGAGGCACGTCCCATCGAGCCTATAGACGCGGTACTGCGTCTCTTCTGTAGGTGACTGAACGCCCAGACCTGAGCGCGGCATAGTGGTATATAGAGCGGGTTCGGGTGCCTCGTCGGGCACGGCGAAGAAGAGCAGGAACAGTTGATCTTCTCTGACATTCAGTCGAACACTCTTGTACGCCCATTGCCCCTCTACCGTAGTTGGAAACAGACAATATGTATTCATGCCCACGTGGTGATAGAGGCAGAGACTATGATGCAATGCTCTCGTCACGCTCCATTCGTTGGTGTTGGTGGCAAGATTCTGAGAAGTATATCCCACTCCGCTGTTCGTCTCTTGGTGCCGGATAATCGCGGTGGTGTCGGTGAACGTCACTTGGTAGCAGTTCTCGGGCGGGATAGTCTCCATGTTGAGGTGGTAGAGCGAGTCGTCATCGACGAATAGTTCGGCCGCTGTGGACCCAACCCGTCGGTCGGTGACACCACCCGCCATCATGCAGTTGAAGGTTAAGGCGGTGACGATGGCGTACGTGCCCGTCTCGAAGAGCGTATCCTGCACGAGGGTCTCTAAAGCTAATTTATTGGTATAGAGTGCATACAAAGTGGTGTTCTTCGTGGGGAAATACGTGGTGCCTGCCCGGAAGAAAGTGGGACACTCTTCGCTGTGCGGCCATTCCGCCTCGGTCCATCCGAGGAAATGCCAGACCGAGTCGGCATCTTGCAAGTTAGGCAACCGCACTCCTCGCCCCGCGCTCGACTCGCGTAGTGGCGCTAGTGTCTCTTCGGTGCCGGTCATGAGAACGACAATCTTGGGTCTGTTCTGTCCGACACCGGCGTTGTAGGAGACCGTAAAGCCCCCCACGTACAGCGAGTTGGCAGACGCTTCTATTACCACCGTCAGTTCGGCATTTTGCGGGAACGTGAAGCCGGTCAACGGCACGTTGATGTCGGCCCACTCGTCGGCAGTGGCATACGTTCCGTTCCATGAGCTGTCAGCGAAAGACGCGTCGGCGATGGAGGCAATCATCGTCCCGTTCAGGTAAGCGCGGAGCGATCCTCCGCCGGATGTTTTGTTGGAGTGCATCTGCACGGTGAGTGCGCTGATAAACAGCTCATCGTAACCCGTCAGCGTCAGGGTGGCACTGTTCCCTGCTGTTATCTGCGACCCGCGGGCAGTGGTACTGTTGAATGTGGCTGTTGACCCGTCGGGTGCAGTGCCGGCTGTCAGTGCGATGGTGTGGTACGAAGTGACGGTATATGTTGCCGTCTCGGCGTGCGCTGCGAGGCCAACCGATAGAGCGAACAAGAACCATATACTCCGTATCTTCGTCATGACTCCTGATACCCGTCGTTGGCAATACATCGAATGTGACGGGACACGGCCTGATAGATGTCGCGTCTGTTCTCATCGTCTAACATCTTGAGATGTTCCGCCATCACGTTCTCGTCTCCACGACGCGCGGGTCCTGTTTGCGCCAAAGGAGCGAACATCACGTGTACACGAGCGGCCGTCTCGTCGATGAGCGGTAAGAGCACATCGGTCGGAAACCCCGCCTCGTTCAGTATATCCCCGGCAATAGTGTACATGCAGTTAGTGAAATTGTTCGCAAAGACACCGGCCAGATGCAGACTCCTACGCCGTGCTGAATCGGCTTGATAGACCTGCGTGGAGATGTTCTCGGCCAATAAACGCACGCGTTCCTCTTCATCGTGACCTGTTCCCTCGATGAAGATCGGCACGTTGCGGAGCGAGATAGGATGATGTTTAGTCAGTGTCTGCAACGGATACAGCACGCCCGCATGGGGTTTATCCGTGCCGTCGAACACGTCCAATCCGATAGTGCCGGACGTGTGGATATGCAATGCGAGGGGCGCATCTATCTGCTCTGCCACATTGCGTAAGACGCTGTCTGTGAGGCAATAAAACACGATTCGTGAACTCATATCCTCCTTGAGTAGGCGATTGACCTGCCTCAAATCGTTCGTAGCAATGGGTGCCTCCACGCGTGAGGCCAGAACCCGAGCATTCTCTTGCGTGCGACTATACACACACTCGATGTGGCAACCCGTGCGATGTAGCGCAATGGCCAAATTCGTGCCCATATTGCCCGCTCCGAGAATAATCATCTGTACTGCTTTTTCGATTGTTCTTTAATCTGTTCGCGCATGCGGGCTTGTTGCTCTTTCTGCATGGCCTCCAACCGCGCCATAAGACCGGATTTCTTCTTCGGATGGTTCTTTTTCTTCTTCTTGGCCTTCTCCATCTCTTCAAGCATGCGCTTGTCGTTCAGAGTCCAACGGAAAATCATTGTCTGTAGTATCGAGATGAGCAACGAGAGGAAGTAATAATACGACAGGCCGGCTGCATAGTCGTTGAACATGAAGAAGAACATCAGCGGCATGAGGTACATCATCCATTTCATCATCTTCGCCGAGGGGTCGTTGCCGGTTG
>CALAUY010000066.1 GCA_937892015.1 uncultured Bacteroidales bacterium
GCAAGTTTTTGGTGATTTTATTGCTGATTTTCTTCATTTTGTTTGGTGATGGTGGCAATCACATAATTGCGGAGAAGGCGGTAGGGTTTCTTGGATGTTTGCTTTTGTTCGTTGAACTTGGTTTGCCACCCGGCGGCTGTTTGCGGGTCATTCAATAGGCGGTCGGCTTCGGCCACAGCCTGCCGGAACACGGAATAACGCGCCTTCTGCCGGGCGGTAATCTTCTTCGGGTCTTTGTGCTTGGGGTAGTGACTGACTACGTTCTCCCCCAGACGTGTGCAGTAATAGGTCTCGCTGTCGTGGTCGATTCTGCCACTGATGCCCATGAAAGGGACTTCTAATGATGCTTTTGCCATAGTGTTGTGAGGTTATTCTCTCGGTAGTGTCTCGGTCTTTTTTCGAGCTTTTTTCGTCCTTTTTTCGAGATTGACAGCGCAAAGATAGTACTTTTTCTCGAAATATGCAAGAAAAAAGTTAATTTTGTAGAGGAAAGGGGTAAAAAATGAGAAATGAAATGTAGCCGGTGGTTGCGAGAGGTGCTTTTCGCGTGGTGGTGAGTGTTTCTTCATCTTCAATCTTACTGTTGTAATCAATGCAGATTCTATCCAAATGCATTTCTAAAAATTTTTTAGTAAAAAACTACAATAATTGGAGTTTCCCGCAAATATAGTGGTTTACCTCAAAAAATGAGGATAGCATCATTAAAAGCATAACTTAAAGTGATAAAATCACTTAAAAATAATCGAAATTAGAAGAATTATTGAAAAATATTTGCAGATTTGAGATTTTTTCACTAATTTTGCGGCGATTTTTCAAGAAAGGAGGCAAAAGTTATGTTAATTCGCTTTTCTGTAGAGAACTGTTTCTCATTTTTAGAGAGGGCAACCTTCTCTATGATTCCGGGGTTGGGGAGGCTTAAGAAAGAACACATCAATGCCCGCAAGCATGGTGTAACGACCTTGAAAACGGCTATCGCATTTGGTGCTAATGCTTCGGGTAAATCTAACTTGGTTAAGGCGATTGCTTTAGGCAAACAGATGGTTGTCAGTGGCACTCTCACGGGTCCCAAGGTGGCATACGCCCCATATCGGTTGAGCAAGGATGCTGTTATACGAAACACCCGTCTTGAATATGAGATTCAAGCAGGACGCAAGAACTATGCATACGGATTTGTGTTTAATGATGAGCGGATTGTAGAGGAGTGGCTGTATGAGATAACGAACAAAGAGGAGAAGATGCTCTTTGAACGTTCGGATACCAACACATTTGACATTGCTCCGCTTTTGCACAAAAATACAAAAGCAGAGCATAAACAGTTTCTACAGTTCGTTGCTAAAGCCACCCCGGAGAATCAGTTGCTGCTACGCGAGATGATTGTTCGGCGTGTGCGTGAAAATGTGGAGGACATCCGCGATGTCATAGCCGTTTATAACTGGTTTGAGCAATCGCTGAAGGTGCTTTTGCCTAACGAACGATATAAAGAGGGGATTAGCACGGAATTGGTCAATAACGAGCAACTGCATAATATCTTTGAGCAGTTGTTGGATTATTTCGGCACAGGGATAGACGGAATAGAGTTGCAGGATGTGGATGTGAAGTCACTGAATGTACCCCAACAGCTATTGGAGCAGATACGTAATGATGTGTTTGCCAAACGCAATGCGCGTGTTATATTACAGACATCAGAGAACACATTCTTCTTTTCCAAAGACAAAGGTGCTTTGCAGATTCAAAAATTCATGACCAAACATAAAATTCGAGGGACAAAGGATTATGAGTTCTTTGACACTAAAGATGAGTCTGACGGCACAAACAAGATTATTGACTTTGTGCCGGTGCTGATAGACTTGTTACGCGGAAACAATGTTTTTGTGATAGATGAGATGGAGCGTTCGCTTCATCCGAACTTAATTTATGACATCTTCGATATATACCTGCGGTCTGCCACTGATGTACAAAGCCAGTTAATCGTTACCACACATGAATCCTCGCTGCTCACACAAAAGCTGGTGCGCAAGGATGAAGTATGGTTTATTACAAAAGACGAGAACGGCACACAGCTGCACTCGTTAGAGGAATATAATGTGCGCTTTGACAAAGAGATACGCAAGGATTATTTGCTCGGACGGTATAAAGCAATCCCACGTCTGGGAGACAGAGACGAAGCCTTGGCATGTATCAAACTTAACACAAAGTAACTATGCCACGCGAAAGTTCAAGGCTAATACGGCCAAGCAAGATATTGGATGCGGAGAAGTTCTTCATTATTGCTTCCGAAGGCGAAGTAACCGAACGTAAATATTTTAACCAATTGAGCGATTCGGATATATTCAACAAAGAGGGCAAGATTGAAGTATGCCACATCCAGCGTCCTTCGGGCGATGGGAATCCTATCGCTTTGCGTACACAAATCCGCGAAATAAAACGTGATGTTAATTATCGGTCATCCGATGAGTTGTGGATAATCATGGATGTAGATAATTGGCAACATCTGTTAGAAAAACATGGATACACATTCGATAGTTTTATTGAGGCTTGCGAGACAGAAGATGGGGCGAAAGTATTGGTAAGCAACCCATGTTTTGAGATGTGGCTGATTCTTCACCTTCGCAAACTTTCGGAGTTAACAGACGAACAAAAAGAGAAGTTGCTTCTCAATGAAAAAGAAGATGGTAAACCATACGCCAAAAGATTACTTGCTGAAATCACACCGGGAAATAGAGGCTATAGTGGTAAGCCAAAAGCATCAATATTTATTCCGCATGTATATGAGGCTATCGTAAATGCGAAAGAGATAGCCGTTTCCGGAGATAAATATCCAAAGTCTTTGGGATCAGATGTGTATAAAATAGTTGAGCGACTGGTGAAAAAGCAAGAATAATTCCACTTTAATTTGCTTATGTGAATTATTTTCAGTATCTTTGCACCGTTTTTTCGAGGAGCGGATGTTATTCTTGATAGCATCTTTTCATTATCACAAATGAGTCCAACAATTGGAAATTGATATTTATCCAAGAAATGGACGCCAGATATTAGCAACATCTGAGGGTATTGGCTCTACATGTTGCCAATATCATGAAGCATTGAAATAAACAGCACTTAGGTAGTGTCCGTAAGTGAAAAAAAGCGAGATTTTCTGTCCCAAAGTTGGACGAAAAAAGGCGACAATATCGGGACAAGAAAAAATCGTTCATTGAAATAACAACGATTATTAACAAATGGTCGTTATTGAGCTGAAAGTTAAACAAGTACTTTCCGAAACGAGCGAGATAGACTGCTTAAAATCAGCGATTTGTCATAAAATCGCGTGTTCGAGTCACGTCTTCTCGACTGAGAGGTCTGAATGATTCTAAGTGTCTGAATTTCAACGTTCGGGCGTTCGAGTCGCCTCTTCTCGACAGATGAGAGTTTCAGTGATGAAACTCTCATCGCTATTTTGTAGAATATCAGCAGAATAAACCAAATTCTAGCGTTCGATAAAATAGCAAAATGTGAGGGCAAAAACTGCCGATTTCGAAAATGGGACAAATTAGCGTCTTAATACTTCCAAAAATTTTGCAAAAATTTTAGAGATACACCCTCACCGCCACGCGCACAATGATATACACCACCATCGCCAACACTATCCACGCGCACCACTTATAGAACTGCGGCACGTACCTTTCCGGCGGCAGCGTCACCACCACCTCTTTATCCTGCCAGATAGTGTCGGTTTGCGCCTGTATCTTGTACCGTACATCGGTATGCCACCGTTCCACTAACACCGTGTCCACGCGATTGGCAATGAGACTGCGATGATTTTGTCGGTTTGTGTCGGGGTTGCCGATTGCGTATCGAGTAAAGACGCTGTCATGCACATAGATGCTATCGTGCGCATAGTGGTGGCGGAGGATGATGCTGTCGTTGCGGGGTTGGGTAATCAGAGGTGCAGTGGACTTGCAGGAAGCCAAGAGCCAGATACAAGAAAGAAGGATGAGAACGCCGGATAGTATCCGGCACAATGGACAAAACTTTATGTTATGCGATGGTGATGGTATGGGTTTCATCGGGTGGAAGGAGTTTGAGGAGTTCGGTGAGGGTGTGTTGGCTGCGCATAAGGTTCTTGCCGGTGCGTTCACCCACGAGGATGCAGCCGGAGGTGTCCTTGGGTGTGTTGCCTGCATGGATACGGATGCCTTCGCGTTCGGCAAATCTCGCAGAAGATTGACCGCGCTTTGCTTGGTCAATAGGTGCTCGATTGCCTCCGCTCTCCCCACCGGACGCACTATCGTTAGCGTCCGTCGGGGACCCCATAGTTTTAGGGACGTTCTCGATGAGTGGTAGCAGGGTGTTGAAACGCGGGGAGAAGGTGATGCGGAGCGGGTATGTGCCGGCAGGGATGGCGGCGTGCTTAGGAAGGCTCAGTGCCGGTTCGAGTGTGTCGCATAGTTTGCGGTTATCCGTACAGAGGATGCCCAGAGTGCGGTCGGCGAGATGATGCGTGCGAATGAGAGTCAGTTTCATAAGAGTATTTACATATTGATTAATATAACAAAAACACAGATAAACCCCAACATTGGCTGCTTCCTTTACTGGGCTTGATGCTTAATTAGATAAGGCCAGCATCGTAAGCAAGTTTCCATGCTACTTTACCTAATTAACCATATATCTTCGATACTACAGCCAATGTTGGCAATAAACATAAAAAACATTTTTCTTTTGAGCGGCGAATCATATTCGCCTGAAATAAACGAAGAAAGATTTTGCTCGCGGAGTACCGCGAGAGCAGAACATTACTATTCTCTGTTGCGGTAACGGTAATCAATACCGACTAATGACCCGACGAAGGTGAGAATTTCACCAAAGGCAACGAGGACGGAGGAGTCGATGATGCCAATGGGCGGAAGGACAAAGGCAGCGGTGAGCAATGTGCACCCGAAGATGCACATTGCGACAGCCGCGAGGAGTTGAATCAGAGGTTTGCGGGCCATACGACAGAGTTGGTGCTTTCGTTGTAGTTCCTCCATGCCTTGCCGAAGAGCCAGCCGCGATACGTGGTGTACTTGAACGCACTGCCTTGGGACTTGCGCTCGGCGATGAAAGCCATCTGGTCTTGCGTCAGGTGCGACAAGTCCATAGCGCGGTTCTGCGCTGCAAGGCGGCATACCTTGCATTTGG
>CALAUY010000067.1 GCA_937892015.1 uncultured Bacteroidales bacterium
TGGAAGTGCCATATTATGTCACAAGCGGCAATCACGAGACCACTTGGTCGGAGTCAGGATGCACCGATTTCGATAAGGTGTTCGGCTCTACACGATTCTCTTTCACGTGCAAGGACATCTTCTTTCTCGGTTTCAATACCGGTCCGATTCTGAAGATGGCGGATGGTCACGTCTCGCCGCAGGATGTGTCGTGGGCCCGTGAGGTGCTGGACCGGCAACCGCAAGGCCGAAAAGTGATTGCCATCACCCATTATCCGCTACAGAACGGTGATGTCGATAACTGGTACGATGCCACCGACTTACTTCGCCGTTACAACACGCAATGCATCATCGGTGGCCATTATCACCGCAACCTGCTCTACAACTGCGACGGTATTCCCGACGTACTCTGCCGTTCGAATCTGCGAGACAAGAAACCCATCAACGGGTACACGATTATCAGTGTGGGACCCGATAGCATCCGTTTTGCGGAGAAAGTGATAGGCGAGCAGCCTTATCAGTGGCTTTCGTTGCCTTTCGAGGACCGAACATACGGCGAGCCCGACCCAACCATCCGTCCATCGTACACCGTCAACGACTCGTTCCCTAAAGTCAAACCCGTTTGGACAACACCCGTCAAAGTGGGTATCTATGCAGCGCCGGCAAGGCACGATGACAACGTGTTCGTTGGCGATGATTATGGCGTAATGCATTGCTTGAGTTTTGCTACCGGTAAGGAGAAATGGTGCTTCCAAACGGGTTCGCGCATCAACTGCACGCCCGCAATCCACGAGGATCGTGTCATTTTCGGCTCAACAGACGGCAACATCTATTGTCTGGATGAGTATAAAGGCAAGCGACTATGGTCGTTCCACACTGAGAAGGCCGTGATGGGTTGCCCTGTTATCGCCAATGTGCAATTCAAGAAAGCAGTGCTCATCGGTGGCGGTGACGGCTGTTTTCGCGCCATCGATATTCGCACCGGAAGAGAGATTTGGACGTTCGACGGACTGAAAGGATACTGCGTTTCTCGCCCGTGTGTGTATAATAATAAAGTCTATTTCGGAGCGTGGGACTGCTATTTCTATGCGCTTAACCTGCAAGACGGGACGCTCGCATGGAAATGGACGAACGGTCGTCCTTCGGACAAGTTCTCCCCAGCCGCCGTGTGGCCGGTTGCAAGCAACGGAAAGGTGTTCATCGTGGCGCCTGACCGCGTCTTCACTTGCCTGAACGCCGAGACAGGAGAGGTTGTTTATCGCACAAACCAACACGTTGTCCGCGAGAATATCGGTCTATCTGAAGATGGCAACACTGTCTTTTCCCGCTGCATGTGGGACTCGGTACAAGCGATGGATGCGCGGACTAACGAGCCCAA
Source organism: uncultured Bacteroidales bacterium (assembly GCA_937892015.1). Classification (GTDB taxonomy): domain Bacteria; phylum Bacteroidota; class Bacteroidia; order Bacteroidales; family Paludibacteraceae; genus Colicola. The sequence goes on from CALAUY010000067.1 coordinate 1,358, forward strand.
AACGCTCTGGAAAATCAATGCCGGATATGGTTACGACCACGACCCGTCGATGATGCTCTCCAAAGACGGAGTGATTATCTTCGGAACGAAAAACGGCCTGATGTTCGCTGTGGCGGGTCGCGACATGTTGTGGCATTACCGCTTCGTGCCGGCAGGAACGATTCTATGGAAACACAAAATCGGTAACTGCGTGGTGAACACCATCTGTCCGGTCAGCGGACGCGAGTGCCTCATCACATCGTCCGACGGCAACGTTATCCGCCTCAAAGCTCGGTAAAGAATAATAATGCTCGGAAGCCCTTTCATGCGGGTAAAATCTGCAGACACAAGACAAACAACCAAACGACGCTGACACAACCATGAGTATGCTGACTGATTTCTTGCCCACGACGCGCAAGGAGCTCGATATACGCGGGTGGAACGAAGTGGATATTATCCTCTTCTCGGGTGATGCGTACGTTGACCATCCGTCGTTTGGAATGGCAGTTATCGGTCGCACGTTAGAGCATGCGGGCTATCGGGTTGCCATCGTACCACAGCCCGATTGGCACGGCGATCTCCGCGATTTCAAGAAACTCGGACGGCCACGCCTTTTCTTCGCCATCACGGCCGGTAGCATGGACTCGATGGTCAACCATTACACCGCCAACCGTCGCTTGCGTTCAGATGATGCCTATTCGCCTGACGGCCGTTTCGGACTCCGACCCGACTACTGCACGAACGTCTATTCGCAGATTCTCAAGCAGCTCTTCCCCGACGTGCCGGTTGTCATCGGTGGCATCGAGGCTTCCATGCGGCGACTCTGCCACTACGATTATTGGCAAGACAAAATCCTGCCGTCTATTCTCATCAGTTCCGGTGCTGACGTGCTCGTTTATGGTATGGGCGAGAAACCTATGGTGGAACTGGCCAATCGCGCCGCGCACGGCGAGCCTTTGACTGGTGTGATGCAGACGGCCTACGTCTGCGAAAGCCAGCCTATCGATGGGATAATGCTACATTCGTACGAAGAGTGCGTGAAGAATAAACGCCATTATGCCGAGAATTTCCGAGTCATCGAAGAGCAGTCGAACGCATGGCAAGGACAACGGTTGATAGAGCCCTGCATGCAACGCTTTGTGGTGGTTGAACCCATGAATCCGCCCATGACGACCGAAGAGATTGACCGGTCGTTCGACTTGCCTTACATGCGCGAACCGCACCCAAAATACCGGGGCAAGACGATTCCCGCGTTCGAGATGATTAAGTTCTCCGTCAACATGCATCGCGGCTGTTTCGGTGGTTGTGCTTTCTGCACCATCGCGGCTCATCAAGGCAAACAAGTCTGCTCACGTTCCAAAGAGTCGATTCTCCGCGAAGTGAAGCAAGTAGCTGAAATGCCCGATTTCAAGGGTTATCTATCCGATCTCGGCGGGCCATCGGCGAACATGTACGGCATGTGCGGAAAGAATAGGGAACTGTGCAAGAAATGCAAGCGGCCGAGTTGCTTGCAACCGCAGATATGCCCCAATCTCAACCAAGATTTCTCGGCATTGCTTGACATCTATCGCTCGGTGGATGCCTTGCCTCAGATAAAGAAATCGTTCATTGGCAGCGGTATTCGTTACGACCTCATGAGCGAGGAGTACGGGCGTGAGGTGATTACGCGTCACGTCAGCGGTCGCCTCAAAGTGGCACCCGAACACACGTCACCGCGCGTACTCGCGTTGATGCGCAAACCGTCATTCGACCACTTCAAGCGCTTTGCGCGTTTCTTCGATGAGGTCAACCGCGAGAACGGACTCACGCAACAACTTATCCCGTACTTCATCTCGTCGCACCCTGCCTGCACGGTAGAAGATATGGCTGAGTTGGCTATCGAGACCAAGCGTCTTAATTTTCGGCTCGAACAGGTGCAAGATTTCACGCCCACGCCCATGACACTCTCTACTACGATGTACTACACCGGTCTCGACCCGTACACCATGCAGCCCGTGTTCGTAGCGCGCACAAAAGACGACAAACTGCGGCAACGGATGTTCTTCTTTTGGTACAAGAAAGAAGAGCAAAATGCTATTAAAAATGAGCTTCTTCGCATCCACCGACCCGATTTGGTACAATCTTTGTTGGGTAAAAAACAAGGGCGATGAATGCGTCGTCTCCGCAGCCTACAGGCACAAAAACAACGACAAAACAACGCAAGATGGCTAAAAAGAAATCAACCAAATACCATTTCAATCCGTCCACCCTTTCGTGGGAAAAAGCGGTGATGGACAGGCGCGAGAAACTGCACAAGATAACGTGGCCGATTGTTATCGGTTTGCTTTTCGGTGTGGGTGCTTTCCTGCTTTTCGCTCTCTTCGTGCCGTCACCCAACGAGCGGCAACTACAAGCCAAGTATGATGCCACTCTGACCGAGTACGAGTTGCTGTCCAAGCAAATGGATGGCATGCAAGAGGTGATGCACGACTTAGAACAGCGCGATGCCAATCTGTACCGCGCTCTCTTACAGGCCGAACCAATCCCGACTGCTTCGCGACTGAGGGGCTCGATGGATGTGTCGTACTACGACTCGCTGGCCACGCGAACCGGTTCGCAGCTGGTGGCAGATGTGGCGAACAAGGCTGATCGGCTCGAAAAGGGCCTGTATATTCAGGCCAAGTCGTATGAAGAGATCTTGGAACAAGCTAAAGAGTCAGAAGTGAAGATGGAGAATCTACCGGCTATTCAGCCCGTGCTCAACAAAGATTTGACGCGCGTGGCATCGGGTTACGGTTGGCGCGTTGACCCCGTCTATCACACACGTCGTTTCCATGCGGGCATGGACTTCACAGCACCGACCGGCACAGACGTGTACGCCACGGGTAACGGTGTCGTCACGTTCTCCGGATGGCGACAAGGATACGGTAACTGTGTGATTATCAGCCACGGATTCAATTACGAGACGCTCTACGCCCATTTGTATAAGTCGTTAGTGCGTGAGCGACAACAAGTCAAACGTGGCGACATCATCGCGTTGGTGGGCAGTACGGGCAAGTCCACCGGTCCGCACTTGCATTACGAGGTGCACTACAAGGGATCTGCTGTTGACCCGCGCAATTTCTATTTCATGGACCTCTCGCCCGAAGATTACGACCGGATGGTGCAATTGGCCAACAATGCGGGTAATATGCTCGACTGATTAGCCAATGATGTTCGTTACGAAAGACCCAAAAGTCGCGAAAGACCCGATAGTCACGGAAGACCCGATAGTTACGGAAGACCTAAAGGTCACGAATACAAAATAAGTACGAAAGACTTAATAGGTGCGAAAAGTCTATAAAGAAAGAACCGGCGGAATCAGTCTTCCGTTGGTTCTTCTTTAGCTCCGGGGATGTAGCGTTTGAGTGCGCGTGCCACGCCTGTTGTCCACGAGTTGATACTGTCCGAATCCATCTGCATCGAGGAGATGAGGTGTACCACGTGCTCGATGGGCATTCCATTGCGCAAGATACCTGACAGCAGCTTGGCGTAATTCCAGAACTCTTTGTCGAACTTGTACGACAGTCCCTCGACAGTGGTCTTGAAGCCGCGCGAGTTGACGAACTGAAAATCGTATCGATGACCGCCATCTTCGTCGTCAGCGCGGATAATCTTGCCTTTTGTGACCGATTTCGGTAGTGCTATTCCTTGTTCATCGTCGGCCAGACCGGTGAAAATCTCGTATGGTTTGCCATCGCGTAGGCCTACAAACGCAATCCATTTATCTTTGTTGTTCTGAAAGCGAACGACATCACATTCAAGCACTTCGGGTCGTTTGAACCATGCGGCGGCATCGTAGGTTTCGGGATGTTCGGCTACATGTTGCGCCTCGCGAAGCGTGTCGAGTACGTACTCCAGTTCCTCAGCAACTGACGAGTGGAGCAGATGTTTGTACAGCTCCTCTTCGGTAAGCGGTCGTGAGGCGTGGCGCTGGATGCGCATGA
>CALAUY010000068.1 GCA_937892015.1 uncultured Bacteroidales bacterium
ATAATTCAATACAATTAGCTTACCCTCTTCAGAAAGAGGAAACTTACCGGAAAGGAATGTCGGCAATGCGATCTCTGTGTTTTTGTTCAGATAGTTGGCACCGCGTCCGTTCCAAATCTGCCGAAAATCTTCTTCTGTAAGTGTGTAAAAACCGGCCGTCGCAAACTGCTGCACGCGTGCACTCTTGCCCTCATAAAGCGGGTACGTCACGTTGCAGATAGTACCCGCATCCAGGTACGGGAACTTGTACGCCATGAACATCGGCAGATAGATGTCAGGACTCGCATCTTCAGTGAACGCCTTTAGTGACGCAATCTTCTTCCACTCTTCGTACGCCGACGAGTCCTCTTCCGTGCAGAGTGACAACGCTTTCTGCTCATATACCGACGGCACGGTGTCGTTGCCTTTATATGTGCACTGTTTGCTGATGATGGCCACATCATCGTCCGTAAGCGTGTACGTCATCGACGTGCGCACGTCACTCGGACGAAAATCGCCGTTATCAAGGTGCTTCTCATCGAAATAGTTCGAGCACGAACCCAGCACCATTACACTTGCTAAACCGAGATAAATATATCGTTTCATATCTTTAACCTTTAACCTTTAACCATTGACCTTTATTAGATTAGAACGCCAATTTGAAGCGGATGTTCCACTGACGACCTTTATTGTAGAAGAAATAGATGTTGTCTTTCGTGTTCTCAGCAATCGTCTGGGTTACAGTGCTGGCACTCCATGCTTTCTCTATGTAATGTTGGTCGAGCAGGTTGCTGATATTGCCCGCCACGGTAGCGCGGAGCGGACCAATGTCGAAACTGTAGCTGGCGCGCATATCCATCGTCCCGCCAATCGGGCAACGATAGGGTTCCACCACGTTCACCGTCTTACCTACTGTCAGGTTGCTTCCCGAGAATGAGTAGTACGAATAGTTACGGTCGTACAACGTATATTCAGCACCGATACGGAATCCCTTGAAAGGCTTGAAGGTCACGCCGATATTGGCAGTGGTTTGTGCCTGACCACCCACGCGGATATTCTCCAGATTGATTTTCGCCCATGCGTGATCCTCTGCGCCGACAGTAGTGACGGTTCCGTTGGAAGTGACGGCATTGCCGTGCTCGTCATATAGGTATCCGGTCACGTCTTTGCCTTTCCAACGCCAGTCGCCAACCGACAACATACCATTCAGCTCCAACCACTTGGTCGGACGAGCTTTCAACTCAAACTCCAGACCCATATGCTGCGCGTTAACGCCAGTCATGTTGATGTATCCCGTTGACTGATTGTCCAGCGTTGTGCTGCGGCTCATCGTCTTGTCCATCCAGCGGGTGTAGTACCCGTTCACAACGATGTTAACGAACTGGTTATGGAATCCGTAACCTATTTCTGCCGAAGCAATCTTCTCGTTCGCCGCATCTTTGTTCACCGCATGGCTCACATTTGACGACATGAAAGCACCGTTGAACTTCGGAGCACGACTGATAAAACCCGCATTGATGAACACATTGTTGAACTTGTTGAAATTGTAGTTAACACCGCCCTTAATCGTACCGCCACCGAAGTTAACGGTCTCGCTGCGCTGGTGATTTTCATCGTAATAGAAACGGTCAATACGCCAATACGATGTGAGCGACATCGACCCGTTGATGAACGCCGACAGCTTGTCTTTCGAGTACTCCAAGGTGGCAAAAACACCCTCTTGCATCACATGACACGTATAGTCACGGTACACGATATCGCCCACGTTCAGTTTCTCGTATGCCCAACTCGCCTCGTTGCGGTGGATATTGTTAGCGGCACTTACACTGTTCACACGCGTGGCATCAATGAAATAGTCGCCGCTCAACATGTCGCTGATAACTGCCGTATGAATACCTTGATAGTAACGTACATCCAGACCTGCGGTCAGGTCCAGCACCTCGAAGAAGCGGTTCTGATAAGTGCTTACCAATCCATACCAGTTATGGTAGTTGCGGTTCTCGGCTATAATCAACTCCGAACCGGTGGTAGAGGCAGCGTTGATGTCCTCCACTTTGCCGTAATCGAACGAACCGTCATCGCGGCGGAACACGGTCGTCAGTACGCCATTATAGGCTCCACGAGTCAAGTCACTATATGCGTACTGGCTATATGGACTCGCCTCTGCTGTATATCCGAAACCGCGACCAATAGAGGTGTACAGTGAGGTCGAAAGCGATGATTTATAATCGATTTGCCACACGTGGTTCAGACTAATCTGTGGCTTGTGGTATTGGTTGAAGTTGGCACCTTTCTGCTTGCCATTATTAGCGTATCCATAGGCGGGATTGTACCGACGATAGTCCATCCCGTCCGTCATGTATTTCTTCACGTTGTTCCATTCAGCCAACGTCAACGCACCGCTACTGCCACTCGGGCGCTGCCAGTGCCATTGAGGAGCACCAAAACCCGTCAACGACAACTGATGACGGTCGTTGATGCGCTTCGAGATATTCGCGAAATAGTTGTAGCCGCTGTAGCTCGTGCCTTGGATATAACCGTTGCCCCAACTCTTCGAACCTAAAACGGTGATTGCCCAACCGTTTTGCATCAGACCCGTGCTCACGGAGAACAGCAGTTTGTTCGCACCGTCATTGCCGAGAGAGTAGGAGACTACACCGCCTTTCTTGGCATCAATACCTTTGGTGATGATGTTGATGGTTCCGCCCACAGACGGTGCACTCACTTTGCTCGCACCCATACCGCGCTGAGTCTGCATCACACTCGTCACGTCACTCAAGCCTTGCCAGTTGCTCCAATACACCGTTCCACCTTCCATGTCGTTCATCGGAACACCGTTGATCATCGTTGCCACGTTGGTGTTGTCGAAACCGCGCATCCATATCTCCGAGTCACCCCAACCGCCACCAACACCGTTGGCATGCACGCCCGGAGTGTTCTTCAGAATCTCAGGGAACTCACCGCCACCCAAGCGCTCCTCAATCTCCAACGCATTCACCTGACTCACCGCCACCGGAGTCTTGCTCTGTTTGGCCATCTGACCCATAATGGTCACGTCTTCCAGCACTTGCGTGATGGCTTTCATTTGGATAACTCCCATGTTGGGCTTGGCCGCTATCTCAACCGTCTCATAGCCCACATAACTCAGTTTGATGAGCGACTTGCCGCTCGCCGTCATACTGAAATTGCCGTCTAAGTCGGTCACTACGCCATTCGTCGTGCCCGACTCAATGACACTTGCACCGATAATCGGCTCACCGTTCTCTGCGTCTATCACCGTGCCCGTGACTCTCTGACTCTGAGCCATCAATCCCACGCACAGCACCGACAACATCAATGATGTAAATAGTTTCTTCATGTGTGTTATTTTAATTTACCAATTTACCAATTTACAAATTGCCCACAGCGGCCCGTAGTGTCTCAATGAGCTTGTCTGCGTACCATCTAAACCCCAAGTCCGTCAAGTGGATACCATCCACCGTTCCCTCTTCGTCCGGACCCGTCAACCCCTCGCACGTCACGTAATACAAGTGGTCGTCTCCTTCCGCTTTCAGCCGCGCGTAGTTCTTCCTATACGCCGCGTTCTTCGCCGGCAAGTAGTCGCGGAAATAGCTGTCGAACTTGGCATACGGGTACATCGGACCCTCTACCATGATGATAGGTACGTCCGGACGTGCCGCACGGATAATCTTGATGAAATCATACGTCAACGTGTCGCACATCATCTGCGTGCAGTTGGGCACGGGGTCAATGATGTAGGCCACCACATCATCCATCGCTGCCATCGCACGAGCCATAGGAAAAACCAGTTTACCTTCACCGCTCACGCCTAGATTGACCATCTCAATGTTCAACTCACGCTGCATGATGTTCGTTGCTGTCATACCCGTGCGACTCGCACAACCGCCGTGCATGATACTCGTGCCGTAATTGACCACACGCATCCCTTTCCGAGGATTGTCGAGCAACGGCTTTGTCAGCACTGCGTCCGAATCTACACCTATCTCCATCCAGTTCACACCATCGTACAGCGGCAAGTAAATCAGGCACTCGTGCATCTCGCCATCCATGTGCTCTACGTACACTTTACTCTGGATGGAGTCCTGCGTCGGACGATTGGTGTTTACATAGGCCCAATAACCACCCGCTGAACTCCTGCTCTCCTGCACACCTGCACTCCTGTCCTCCACCCATATATACAGATCCGTCCCTTTAATCCCCGTATCTGCCATGTGAGCCATATGAAAATTGCTGTGCAGGTTGTATCGCACCCCAATCCGTTTCGAGTTGGTCGCAAAACGTATCCCAATCCCCGCACTGTTCATCCCGCGATCCCACAACTCCTGACGAATAGAGTCCTTCAGATTCGTCGGTATGCGAGTGTATGGACTATACGTGGCGTCAGTTGTCCAACCATGATTGATTACTCTGAACTCCAACGCATCTACATAACGCAATGGCTCTTCCTCGCATCGAACATCACTGATACTCAACGCGATACACATTGCTAACAAACCGATTATCGTACGTTTCATGCCTGTTTTCCACAAAAACGACTGCAAAATTACTACTTTTTTTTCAAATATGCAAACTTTTTTCACAAAAAAAACAAAAAAAGTGCATTTTTGAGGTTGTTTTTTATTTTCCGTGCTCTTATTAGTCCCACTAGGCCCATTAGTCCCATTGCTCTTATTGCTCTTATTAGTCCCATTGGTCCCATTGGTCCCATTGGTCCTATTGGTCCTATTAGTCCTATTAGTCCTATTAGTTCTATTCGCCCCTCAGCTTTCGATACTAATCTGACTCCTCCCCTAAGGTAGGGGTGAAGCGGTTAAGCCGCACCTCTAAATGTCCGGTGGACATTTTGGGGAGCAAGTGCGGCGCGCGAGTTTGAGCAGTCCCCACTGCTCAAACATAGAACTACCTTATGCGCACGAACTGCGCAGTTTAAGACCGCTTGCGGGGGAGGGGTATGTACGGCTCTGCCGATCGTCCTCAGGAAAGAAACCAAATGCTTTGCTAATTTACAATTTCTTCACTAACAGACAGGGGGACCGCTTACGGTGAGGGGGTACGACACCTAAAACTCCGCAGTTAAGACCGCTTGCGATGAGGGGGTATATACGGCTCTGCCGATTGTCCTCTGGAAAGATACTGTAGCATAGGTATAATTTACAAATTTACAAATTATTCATTAAAGACAGGGGTCACACGTGCTCCCCGCTTCGCTCCGCGTGCTTTTCTGTCTTCATTACAATTATCATTGTCGATTGTGCCGGATGCCATCCGGCTTTTTCACTTTTCCCCACTCATAATGTGGACAATTCGCCGCAAAATGAGGATAAATTGACGAAAATGCACTTTTTTTGCATTTTTTGCTAAAAAAATTTGCACAATTCAAAAAAATGTTGTAACTTTGCACCGCAATTTGGTTTTGCCGCGCACAAGTGAGTGCGTTTTTCGGCAAATCCAAGTGCTTGATGAAGCGTTGTGCTTCGCTCTTGTATCTAGAAATCTGGTAAATTTCAAAAGAATAAACAAGGTGAAGAGGCAGCGGTTCATGCCGCATCGGCGTGGGCTGATTGTATCTATATCTTTTTATTCGGGTTTACCAGAACCTCTAGGTAGAGACGTGGAGCATTCAGTTCCACGCTTTTTGTGTTTGTGCCAATCCTTTTCGATTGGCAAGCGTTCTT
>CALAUY010000069.1 GCA_937892015.1 uncultured Bacteroidales bacterium
GGGGGGGGGGACGGAGATTGGGGGTTGAGGGGGAGTGGCTGAATTTTGCTCATCGTTCTTACCTCGCACGCGGTGCTCGGACAATCTGCTCCTACGGAGGCTGTACGGAGACCGTAAGCAGACCGTAAGCAGACAGTAAGCAGACAGTAAGCAGACCATTGCATGGAGGAAGCGTGCAATTTGTAAATTTTAGGCGCATAGGTCAAATTTTAGGGGCACTGCACTCAAAATTGAACCAGAAAATTGAGACAGAAAAATAAAAACATTGTCGGATGAACCGGAAGCATTAGTACGGAAGCCGGATTGAACGAGCAGGAAGGAAAGGGACGGACAAAATGTCATGAAAAAGCAAAAATAATGCGACAAGATGGCAGGAGTTAAGAGCATAAACTGACAAAAGGGCAGGAAAAAAACAGAATACGAACATTGGCACGGAGTTTGAATTTTGAAAGCAAATGCTGAATAAACAACAGGAAATCTAGATAGTAAGGTAGATAAGACAGAAGCTACAAAGCGGAAGTAACAAACTGATACTACAGATAAAGCGAATGTTGAATAGACAGCATAGAAAAATGAAAATGTTAAACTAAAAAATAAATTAGGAGGAATGATTATGACACCTGCAATGTTTCGTAGAAATGGTTGGTTTCCAACAGTATTTGATGAGTTTTTGAACTCTGACTTGATGAGTAGCGCCAACAATACCGCTCCGTCGGTGAACGTGAAAGAGAACGAACACGCATATATCGTGGAGCTGGCAGCTCCGGGCGTAAAGAAAGAGTACTGCCGCGTACATATCGATGAAGATCGCAACTTGTGCGTAGCAATCGAGAATAAGTTCGAGCACAAAGAGGAAGATAAGCATGCTCATTACTTGCGTCGCGAGTTCTCGTACACCAATTATGAGCAGCGTTACAGCCTGCCTGAGGATGTGGACGAGGAGAACATCAACGCCAAAGTGGAGGATGGCATCTTGACGATTGAGTTGCCGAAAGTGACGAAAGTGGAGGGCAAGAGTACTCGTCAGATTAACGTACAATAAGCGCGAAAGCGCAAGCGGCAACCGAGTGGTTGCCGCTTTTTTTTTGCATATGCCGCTGTTACTAATGCTCAGTTTTGCTTGAGGAACGCAGTGATTTGCGCGAGCGTATCGTAAAGGGGTCGGTCGTTGGTGACGGGCGGAGTGATGCGTCGGACGGCCTCGTACGCATGGCGCGTAGATTGTGCAAGGTCGTTGGCAATATGCAGGCAATCGACCGCTTGTGAGAGTGCAAGGAACAAGACGGAAAGGACCTGGAAGCAGTTCTCGATCACATGGGCGCACAGCTCGGCACTGTTCGTGCCCATCGACACGATGTCTTGGTTGTCGTTGTTGTTCGGGATGGAATGGACGTAGTTAGGCATTGCCAGCGTCTGGCATTCGGCAGTGGTGCTGGTGGCGGTGAACTGACAAGCCTGTAACCCGTAGTTGAGTCCGAGTGTTCCGAGGTTGAGGAAAGGCGGCAAGATACCATTGATACGGTCGTGGCAGAGATAGTTGAGTTGTCGTTCAGCCGTCATGGCCAATCGGGTCAAAGCTATCTTCACTTTATCTTGCTCGAACGAGATATAGTCGCCATGGAAATTGCCGCCATGATAGACGTTGCGCGTCTCGGGGTCGATAATCGGGTTGTCAGACGCGGAGTTGAGTTCCTCTTCGAGCACTTGATGTGCCCGCGCCAGCGTCTCCTGTACAGGACCGAGAATCTGCGGGATACAACGTAATGAGTAGTAAGGTTGTACTTTGTGACTGAACACTGTCTGCTGAGCCTGTTCGGGGCGGTAGAGTGTGTTCTCCCGCTTGAGCAACCGTTGACTATCTTGGCTCAAACGGCGCATCTGAGCCGCGATGAGTTGTTGCCCCTCGTGCCGACGAACGGCGTTGAGCGGTTCGGACATGAAATCGTCGTAACTGGCAGCAATCTCGTTAATCCAGACGGATGCCAGGGTCTCCCATCGCAGCAGTTTTTCGGCGTAAAACTGGTTGACGATGCCAATACCGGTCATAACACTAGTGCCATTGGTTATACTCAGTCCCTCGCGCAGATGGATAGTCAGTGGCCGGAGTCGGCATTCGGCCATCACGTCCGCTGTCGGTCTCCATTCGCCACGGAAACGCACTTGTCCTTCGCCGATAAGACACAGCGCCATGTGTGCCAGTTGAACCAAGTCGCCGCTGGCTCCAACGCTGCCGTGCCGCGGGATGAACGGGTAGATGCCACTGTTGATGAACGCCTGTAGCAGAAGCACGGCATCGGGATGGATGGCACTCTTGGCCTGAAGGAACGAGCCCATCCGCGCCATCATCGCGGCGCGTACATACACATCGTCAAGCGGTTCGCCCGCACCGGTGCTGTGGGAACGGATGATGTTGTACTGCAACTCGCGCAGATGCGTATCCTCCACTCGCCATTGAGCCATCGGACCAAAACCCGTGTTGATGCCGTAAATGACTTTATCAACCGCAAAATCTTTGAGGAAAAGGTAACACTCCTCCACCCGCTTCAAATCTTCGTCACTCACGTGCCACGACTCTCCGCCAAACAGCACGGCATATACGTCTTCTATCTTCATCGGTTTGTTGTTGGTACAAGTCATTGATTTTCAAGATTCAAACATGGTATTCCACACATTGAAACGAGCCACCGAATCGGCTCCATACCTCCAGATGGATGCGCGAACTCGCTCGACCGACAGTTCTTGGTCGATGTGGGATTTGGAGTAGAACTTGTCGGCGTAACAGATAATCTGCTCCTCGATTGTTCGTGGCGAATAATCTTGCAACGGGATAGGCCATCCGTTCATACGTACCTCATCGAGCGTCAGTCCGGTGCCTGTATGGCGCTCGGCCACATGAGCGTGTTGCGGCAATCCTTCTTTGCGCAGCAGTTCGGCTCCAAGAAAACCGTGCTCGATGTAGTGATGTGTGCCGAAACAGTAGATTTTCGGGGCGTTGCAGAAGATGATGCCGATGTCGTGCAACATTGCCGCCTCGGCGATGAACGTGCGGTCGGCGTGGAACTCGGGATGTGCCTCGGCGATACGCAGAGCCCTTTTGCAAACGGCTGTAGAATGTGTAAGCAGGATGTTCCGCAACTCGGGACAGTCCACGTAATATTTATCAATCAGTTTAATGCAGTCCATTGAGGAAATCATTTGCAGTCAGACGTTTCTTTCCGGGCACTTGCAGCGAGAGGATTTCCAAGTCGCCGTCAGCGCAATGCAGCATCAGTGGCGATGGTCGGTCTGCAAGCCGTACTTCAAAAATTTTGGTAGCGGGAAATGTCAGCACATGTCCCTCGTTGTTGTCTATATCCCTCTCTTGCGAGCGATTTTCCTCCCTTATCTTAGGTGAGGAATTGATTGGTACCTGCAAGTCTGTCCATGCGCCCGGGTAGGGACTGAGTCCGCGTACGAAATTCTTCACTTCGCGAGCCGTGCGACTTAGGTCAATCCTGCATGTCTCCTTGAAGATCTTGGGTGCGGGACAACTCTCGTCAGTCTGCGGCGTACATGGTACGGGCTTGCCGCTACTGACCGAGTCGATGATGAGGTCAACCGTCTGTAACACCAATCGTGCACCGAGAACCATCATCCGGTCGTGTACCGACCCCACGTTCTCGTCATCGCCGATGGGCAACCGCTCTTGCAGTATCAAGTCGCCCGTGTCAATCTCGTGCTTGAGGAAGAACGTGGTGACGCCCGTTTCTGTCTCGCCATTGATGACCGCCCAGTTGATAGGTGCAGCCCCGCGGTACTTGGGTAGGAGCGAACCGTGGAGGTTGAACGTTCCAAGTGCGGGCATCGACCAAACGACCTCGGGCAACATGCGGAAAGCCACGACGATGAAGAGTTGAGCGTTGAGGGATGAGAGTTGGGAGATAAATTCCGGTGCTTTGAGTCGCTCGGGTTGCAGTACGGGTAATCCGACGCTCAAAGCATAATCTTTGACCGCAGACGTAATCATATGATGCCCTCGTCCTGCGGGTTTGTCGGGCATGGTGACGACTGCCACCACGTTGTAGTCGCCCTCGACGAGTGCTCGCAACGATGCCACCGCAAACTCGGGCGTGCCCATAAACACTATACGTAAGTCTTGCTTCTCCATGCTTCGTTAGATTCCCCAATTGAGTTTGGTTTTGAGCGAATGAATAAAGGAATCATCGGTCATTCTGATGAGCGAGAGGCTATATGCAGAACGCTCGATGTGCAGCGTAACATCATCGGTCAGTCGCTGGGAGCGGCCATCGACAGAGATGAGGAAAGCTCCCGTTCTGGAGTGGACGCGGAGGTCGAGTTGCCAATCGTCGGGAACGACCAGTGGTCGCACGTTGAGCGAGTGCGTGGCAACCGGTGAGAGCAGCATGACGCGGCTCTGCGGCACAGCGATTGGTCCACCGGCCGAGAGGTTGTATGCTGTAGAACCCGTTGGCGTAGAGATGATTAGTCCATCGCCGTTGTAGTTATGGAAAGGCTCACCATTGAGGCTCGTTTCCACTGTGATCATCGATGCCAGTTCTTGCTTGAGGACTGCTATCTCGTTGAGAGCTACAGGCGCGATGGACAACCCCTTGTCGGCAGTCAGTTCCAGCATCGAACGCTGCTCGGTGATGAAATCTTTGGTCAGCAGTTTCTGCAAGACCATCTCGACATCGTCAGTGTGCACATCTGCCAGAAAACCGAGATTGCCACAGTTGATGCCGAGCACGGGAATCTGTCGTGCCACCACCTGCATGGCCGTAGTAAGGAACGTGCCATCACCGCCGACAGAGAGTGCTACATCGACCGGTGCATCGCTCTCGGGGAGGAAAAGCGGGTACTCGTCGCGGATGTGCATCTCGTTGCGCAACTCAGCGGAAAGGAACGCATGCACGTCCTCGTGTTGACGCATAAGCGACAGAAGATGAGTAACTTCTTCTATTGTCGCACGCTTGTTACTGTTTCCGAAAATGGCGATATTCATGTTAATAAAATTTATGTGCAAACCCGATGCTGAGGAGTTCCTTGAACTGCATCTTGGCGTGGTCGTCACCGTCCATGATGACCGACGAATCGTAACGCGGATGCAACGTCAAACGAGTTGACATATAGCGGTTGATGATGAAATCGCAAGTAATCTCCCAATCGAGTTCCACCATTTTGTAGTTGGTATATGCGTAAAAAACCGTTTCTAAATATACCTCCCGCAGTGGTCTCCATTTCCATTCGAGACGCACGGACGAACCGAACGTGGAGAGTGTGTTGCCCGAACTGATGCCATAAGTGGACGGCGTAACATGAATGGTGTCGCGTGCATAGACGAGTTTGTAGGCCAATGGAGAGAGTACCAACGACATGTTCTTCATCGGTTTGTAATCGACACCAAGTGCCCAGTTGAAACGGATAGGCGTGAACGAACCGGTCTTGAGCGTGTTGGTGTTCTCTTTCCACGTATTGAAGAAAGGTGTCTGAAAATCAAGCGTAAACGAGCCGTAAAGTTTGTCGGTTTTGATTTTAAGATTGAGTTTGCTGTACAGTTTGAGGAAGTCGTCGGTCATGTTGACTTTGCGAAGCGAGTCGCCGAACGTGGTGCTGAATCCCTCTTGCCATTCGCCCGTGTTCTCCCAAGTCAGCCATTTTTTCGCATCGTATTTGATTGTTCCCTTGACGTTGGCGAACATGGCGAAACTGGAGTTGCCTCCTTGATACCAGTTGGGTGAGACGTAGTTCTGCGAGAACTGCACCAATCCGGTTGCTTCTTTGTACCATGGTCCGTATCCTTTCAGTTTGCGCAGATGTTCTTGTCGATCTTCTTCGGCATCTTGCAGCAGTGCTTTGATTTTGACGTTCGTCTCCAGATGCGATGAGTCGGTTCTCAGTTCTTCGGCCTTGATGAGTTGTGCTTTCAGCCGCCGCAGTTCCTCCTCTTCGCGTGCGATAGAGTCACGTAAAGCCTGTTCGCGCAGCTGTTGAGCCACCAAAGCCAGCGAGTCTTGCAGAGCCAACCACACCGAATCAGAATGGAGGATACTATCTTGAACAGCCTGAATAGAGTCATCGTGAGCCTTGATGCGAAGAGCCTGTTGGTGCATCAGATTCAGCAGGACTTGCTCTTCGCCATCGCTTACAGCTGCTGCGTTCGGCGACACTTTGAACGTGTCGGTATGGGTGATGATATTGGCCTCTAACGTATCTATCCGCGTGACTCCCTGCACAAAGATTGTGTCCTGAGCAACGAGAGCTGCACAGGACGCAAAAGTGGCTATTATAAGCAGGATTTTCCGCATCATCTCTTGGCGTAGTCTAACGGAACGGGGTCGGTCTTTATGGCGTGCCAAATGAGCCATATTGCCCAGATAATCAGCGGCAAAGACAGCACCTGACCCATGTTGAGGAAGAAATTAGCCTCGAACGCTTCTTGGTTGAACTTGATGAACTCCAGTCCGAACCGCGTGACGAACACTATCAGCAGCCAAACGCCGAAGATGAGTCCCGGTCGTTGCTTGGCATTCGTGCGCATGTACATCGTGTAAGAGACGATGCCGGCGATGATGCAATAAAGCATCTCGTAGATTTGCGTAGGATGACACGGAACGGTTTGGCCGTCACGAACAAAGATGAATCCCCACGGCATAGTGGTAGGACCACCGTAAATCTCTGAATTCAAGAGGTTTCCGAGTCGGATGAGTGTTGCCGTGATTGCCACGCCAATCACCAGTCGGTCGAAAATCCATGCGATGCCCGTGTGGAAATGTTTCTTGTTGAGGATAATCGCCGCGACAATCAGTCCGATGGCTCCTCCATGACTGGAGAGTCCGCCTTCCCAGATTTTCAGTAACATAGTCGGATGCTCGATGTAGGGATTGCGGTAGTTGAAGGTCAGGCCGAGGAAACGAACGGGTTCGAGACCGAGCAACGAGGCTTCGTGCCATTCGTAGAACCAGCAGTGTCCGAGTCGTGCGCCAACGATGACACCGATGACCATGTAGGTGAAAATCTTGTCCGGCCACTCTTTTGGAGCGCCGTCTATCTTGTATAGTTTGGCTTGCATGAGCCAGCATAGATAGATGCCCACAGCCCAACAGATGCCGTACCAGCGAACAGAGAGCGAACCGATGCTAAACGCCACTGGATCAACGTTCCACGTGATATAGAGAAGACTGTTCATGCTCAATTACATCTGTGCTCCCACTTTGCCGTGACATTGCTTGTATTTCTTGCCACTGCCGCATGGACACGGATCGTTCGGGCGGATTTTCTTCTCCACGCGAATGGGTTGCGTCACTTGTTGACGACGCGTGTCTTGTCCGTTGGCCGCGGACATGGCCGTTTGGATGCCTCCACTGCTGCTCGTTGAGCCCATCTGCGGAGCTTGTGTGCGGGATACAGCCTGGTCTTTCTGCGTGCGATACTTGCTCATGTCCTGACGTTGCGGTGCTTGTGCCTGGCGCACTTCGTTCGGGTCACGTGTCGGAATCTGTGCGCGCATGAGGATGGCGATGGCGCGGCGATTGAAGCTGTTAAGCATCTGCTCAAACAGTCCGAACGACTCCAGTTTGTAGATGAGCAACGGATCTTTCTGTTCGTAGGAGGCAGTCTGAACCGAATGGCGCAGTTCGTCCAATTGGCGCAAGTGCTCTTTCCACTCGTCGTCGATGACGTAGAGCAGCGTCTGTTTCTCGAAGCTCTTCACCACTTCCTTGCCTTCCGTTTTGTACGCATCTTCCAGATTGACAATCACTTGGTACGTACGCTTGCCATCGGTGATGGGGATGAGGATGTTCTTGTACTGCGAGCCCTTGTCCTCGAAGACGCGTTTTACAACGGGATTGGCGATGCCGGCGATGACGTCCATCTTGCGCTTGAAGAGTTCCAATGCAGCTTCTGACAACTGGTCGGTCAGTGCTTGTTCTCTGCCGCGACGGAAAGTGTCCTCATCGAACGGTATTTCCATTGCAAACGACTGAAAGACATCCATTTTCAGACTTTCGTAGTCGTTAGCGTCTTTTGCTCGGTTGATGATGTTTGCAGCCTCGTCGTAGATCATGTTGGTGATATCCACTCCGAGCCGTTCGCCCATGAGTGCGTGACGACGTTTGGCGTACACCACGTTTCGTTGTTGGTTCATGACGTCGTCGTACTCGATGAGGTGCTTACGGATGCCGAAGTTGTTCTCTTCCACTTTCTTCTGTGCGCGCTCGATGGAGCTGTTAATCATCGAGTTCTCAATCATTTCGCCCTCTTTGAAGCCGAGTCTGTCCATTGCTCCGGCGATGCGGTCGGATCCGAAGAGTCGCATCAGTTCGTCCTCGAGCGAGATGAAGAAGACGGAGCTTCCCGGGTCGCCTTGTCGTCCGGCACGTCCGCGCAACTGTCGGTCAACGCGTCGGCTCTCATGGCGTTCAGTGCCTATGATTGCCAGACCGCCTGCATCGCGTACTTCGGGCGTGAGCTTGATATCCGTACCACGACCTGCCATGTTCGTTGCAATGGTGACGATGCCCGGTCGTCCGGCTTGAGCGACGATGTCGGCCTCTTTTTGGTGGAGTTTGGCGTTGAGTACTTGATGAGGAATCTTGCGCATGTTGAGCATTCGGCTCAGCAACTCGGAGATTTCCACCGAAGTGGTACCTACCAGTACCGGTCGTCCCTCGTTAATCATCTTCACAATCTCGTCGATTACGGCGCTGTATTTCTCGCGCTTGGTGCGATAGATGCGGTCGTTCTGGTCGATACGTGCCACGGGTTTGTTGGTCGGGATAACCACCACATCGAGCTTGTAGATGTTCCAGAACTCGCCTGCCTCGGTCTCGGCCGTACCGGTCATGCCGGCCAGTTTGTTGTACATGCGGAAGTAGTTCTGCAGCGTGATGGTAGCAAACGTCTGTGTTGCCGCCTCCACTTTGGCGTTTTCTTTCGCTTCAACGGCTTGGTGCAGACCATCTGACCAGCGACGACCTTCCATCACACGTCCGGTTTGCTCATCGACAATCTTCACCTGATTGTCTTCTGTGAGGATATAATCGACATCTTTCTCGAAGAGAGTGTATGCTTTAAGTAACTGATTGACAGTGTGTACGCGCTCACTCTTCACGGCGTATTGCGAGATGACTGCGTCTTTCTTTTCCTGTTTCTGATCGGGAGTCAGCGACGCATCTTTCTCGATGTCTGCCACTTCGGAGCCGACATCCGGCAAGACGAAGAAATTGGGGTCATCCGTTTGTCCTGCCAGCACTTCCGCACCTTTATCCGTCAGTTCAACCTGCTTGTTTTTCTCGTCGATGACGAAATAGAGCGGGTCGGTGGCGATGTGCATGTTCTTGTTCTGTTCCTGCATGTAGAACTCTTCGGTTTTCTGCAGGCGCACTTTGATTCCCGGCTCAGAGAGGTACTTGATGAGTGCTTTGTTTTTCGGCAGTCCCTTGTATGCACGGAAGAGTGCCAGTTCGCCTTCTTCCTGCACGGTTTTGTCGTCACTCGGCATTTTCTGCCGCGCCTCAGAGAGATATTTGGTCACTTCGGCTTGTTGTGTTCGGACGAGCAACTCCACACGATGTTTGTACTCGTCGAACATCTGGTCTTCGCCTTTGGGAACGGGACCGGAGATGATGAGCGGCGTACGAGCATCGTCAATCAAGACGGAATCGACCTCATCCACAATGGCATAGTTATGAGAGCGTTGCACGAGGTCGAGCGGACTGGTGGCCATGTTGTCGCGCAGATAATCGAAGCCGAACTCGTTGTTCGTGCCGAACGTGATGTCGCACTGATAAGCTTTGCGGCGTTCATCGGAGTTGGGCTTATACTTGTCAATGCAATCGACAGAGAGACCGTGGAACATGTAGATAGGTCCGTTCCATTCAGAGTCACGTTTGGCCAAGTAGTCGTTGACGGTCACGACGTGTACACCTTCATGTGTCAATGCGTTGAGGAAGACGGGCAACGTAGCTACCAGCGTCTTTCCTTCACCGGTTGCCATCTCGGCAATCTTGCCTTTATGGAGCACAACTCCGCCGATGAGCTGTACGTCGTAGTGGATCATGTCCCACGTAATCTCGTTGCCACCGGCCATCCAGTGGTTTTGATACAGTGCTTTGTCGCCCTCGATGGTGATGAAATCGAAGCGCGGGTCGGCAGCCAAGTCGCGGTCGAACTGATTGGCCGTCACTTCTACGACCTCGTTTTCCGTGAAACGACGAGCCGTATCTTTGACGATGGCAAACACAACGGGCAGGACTTCATCGAGCACTTCTTCGTAGCGTTTCTTGATTTCTTTCTCGAGGTCATCCACGCGTTTGTAGATGGCTTCGCGTTTCTCTATCGGCGTCTCTTCTATCGACGCTTTGAGTCGGGCTATCTCGTCTTTCTGTGGCTGCACGTAGTCGGCTATTTGCTGCTTGACGGCATCGGTTTTCGCGCGCAGTTCGTCGTTGTTGAGCTTGGCCAAGTCGGGATAGACATCATTGATTTTCTGCACGTAAGGTTGTACCTCGCGCATATCTTTCTGGCTCTTATTGCCAAAAATCTTCGTTACTATCTCTAAAAAATTCATACCTCTTTTATTGTTTGTCCCAGATGTTTTGTCGGTTCGGACTCAGTCCTTCTCCGGCTTGATATTGGTTGTAAAATCCGTCTGGTGAACTGGTTGTGAGTACGTCGGGACGGACGTTCATCACGGTCAGTACAGGCGACAGATAGGATTTATGTTGTTTGTTCTTCATTTTTCTCTACAATTAACGTGCCAAATACTTCTTATTGCCTTGAATGACGATGCCTTGATAGCCGCGTGACACGGTCATTCCCATAATATTATAGACGGGACGGCTCCAATCGATGTCCGTCTGCCATTTTGTCAGTTCTTGCATATCGGTTGCCGTTTCTTCGAAAAAGAAATGTGCCGGTGCATCGGCAGCATCGGCCGGCAGTGCCAGATAAGCTTTGTTGTCACCGAGCGGAAATCGTCCGCCGCTCTCTTCTCCCCAGTACCATCCCAATGGTCCATCGGCGGGTTTGAGCAGTTTGTAGTAAAACGTGGCGGACGGAACGGACAGGATAGTGCCGGAACTCACGTTCGGATAGAGGTTGTGCACAGGAGCTTCGTTGGATGTCTCGGCGAGCGAATACGGATAGACACCTTCAGCACCTTGAATGAGCAAACCCGTTTCGGCCGGGACTATTCGGTCGGGAAATGTGGCTACATTTTTCGAAAGAGCTCCGAACGAGTACTGAACGGTGTATGGAGTCAGTTCGTTCGGCATGACAAACGCTTTGTCGGAGCTGTACGTTGCCCAACCGACCGACGACACGATGATTTCTTGCATGCCACGAAAGTAATAGATGCGGATGTTGTCGAGGAAAGCGCGCTTGGCAGTTGTCGAGAACGTGATGGTTGCGCCGGCTGTTCCGCCATCATATACTTTCTGTATCGTCTGGAACTCGCCGTCCATGGTAGATGAATAGCTGAACGTGTCGGGCTCAAGGCCGGTGATGTTAACGATGATGTCGCTTTCGATGGTTGTCCAACCCTTGACATCGAAACTGAGCATGAATCGTCCGTTGTTGACAGACAAATCCAGCTGTTTGGTTGTGATAGAGCCGGCAGCATCACCCTTGCCGATTCGCAGAGCATCGCCGGCTTGATAGGTGTATTGAGACGCACTGAAATTGCTGTTGAGTGTCCATTGTGAGCCGGAACCGGAAGTAGTGGTGTTGTTGCCGACAGTGATGGACGAGAAATCTTCGTCAAAGAGGTAATGGTTGGCGTTGGGATTGTCTTCGAACGATGCACTGACAGTCACGTTGGCTGCTGGCATGATGAACGTGCAGGAGTTGCCCTCACCAATCGTCACAGCCACAGGATTGGAGCCGTCAGAGACACTCCAGTTAGAGGCGATGTTCGTGAAGAGATGTGTCTCATCGGGCGTGGCGTACAGAGTGACAATGTCGCCAGACATCGCTGCTGCCGGAGCTGCCACGATGCTGCCACCATCGAGTGACGGACGAAGAATATCGTAATAGACGCTGTTGTAGGAACACGTGGCTGCTGCCAGTGAGAACGTCTCGTTGGAGCGATTGCCCCAGATGAACTCGACCAGTTCAGGATAGTCGATGAACGGATTGCGGTTGTTTTGCAGGCTCTCGACAGCGTTGTTGCGCACGCGCTCTTTCTCGCTGACGGGGTCGTTGCGATGCCATTTGAGCAGCAGGTTCAGTGCCCATGGCTCGATGTCGGTGTAGTGGTCGTTGGCGTTGGTGACGAACATGCAGTTCTCGCTCGTCTGCCATGTTATCAGTCCCTCGTACGCGCATACTACATAGAGGTACATGCGCGCGAAGTCGCCTTTATAGATGTCGGCCGGTTCGAACAGTTTGGTTGCGCCGCTGTAAGCGCTCTGCATGGATGTTGGTACGTTCCACACATGGCTGCATGCGTTCTGTGGAGTGACGTACGTCTTGCCGTTATACATGCCCGTGGCAGTAGGAAAACTGCGCGTGAACCCGCTGACGGAGTCGCCGAGAGAGAAGTTCTGTTTGGCGTTGTTGGCAGCACCATCCGACGGAACCAAATGATGGAGGTCGGTGTAGGCGATGTCGTTGCCTTCTTCGCCTCCCCACCAGCTGTTAGGTACGCAATGCTCGCGATTGATGCCGCCTGTCTGGGTGTGGTTGTTGTCTTCGTAGAACTTCGGAAACCATTGCATCCAAGCGTACATGTCATAGACCAGCATCACGTTCTCGCCCGTGTATGAAGCGGGGATGGAGTCGGCAGGAGCCAAGTCGGTTGTCTCGTACGCTGTCCACAGGTTGCTGTACTTAATCTTCGTGTGTGGGTTGACAATCGCTTGCAGAGCCAGCTCTAACGCGCGACCATTCTTCCCGTCAAGCGTTGAGGCGGTGTAATACGAAGCCTGCGGTTGCGCCCAAAGCGCCGTTGCTGTTACAACTATGAGAAACGATATCAATGCTCTTTTCATAGGAACATGAATATTATTTGTTATACTTGTTGTCATGTTAGTGGCAGAGGCTATTTCTTGTCAAACGATAGAAAGCAGTTGTGCCAGATCGACCTTGAGAAACTCTTCCAGAGGAAGTCCACCTGTTCCTATAATGAGAGAGGTTGATTTAGGATAAAGTTTACGAAAGATTGGAATGCCGCTATTCATTTTGCGGCGACCACTCTTTACTTCAATACCAACCACTTTCTCTCGCATAGAGATGATAAAATCCACTTCGTCATCCCTTTCTCGCCAATAAAACACCTCGAATCCGACCTCATCTGCCTGATTGAGTAAGTAGGCTCCAACAGCACTCTCCACCCAACGTCCCCAGCGCTTTGAATCAAGCAATTCTTCGTGAAACCCTTTCCCTTGATACGCCGTTAAGAGTGCATTATTATAGACTTGTAACTTAGGTGCAGACTGATACTTACGTGCGGAGTCAATCGTGTATTTCTTTATACCTTCAAGCATATTTGCTTCGCCTAAAGTATAAAGGTAGTTGGCGAGTGTGCTGGCGTTTCCTGCATCCTGAAGTTGTCCGAGCATTTTGGCAAAAGCCAACTGTTCTCCGGAATGAGCACAACCCACGGCAAACAACTGTCGAAGGAGCGCGGGCTTCAGTATTCGGCGTGTCATCAACACATCTTTTTCGATTGCCGGCTCTATAATCGCTTGCAGGATGTATTTGTGCCATCTCGCTTCATCGTGGATGAGAGGTGCAGAGCCGGGATAACCACCAAAATAAATGTATTCTTGCAAGGAGAAGCCGAAACAATCCTGCATCTCCTTCAGCGACCAGTGCGGCACGCGAATGAGTTCGAATCGTCCTGCCAAACTCTCACGCAAACCATCTTTCAGCAGCAAACGACTACTACCCAATAGAATGACTTTGATGTTTCGTTTGGTAGCAGTATCCGAGTCCCACTCCAGTTTGACTTGTTCGCTCCAATTGTTTATTCGTTGGATTTCATCTATAATTAGAACGAACTCATTCGCTCCGCTAAGCTGCATTTGTATCCGCGCAGCCCTCCATCGTTCGCTTAACCATTCGCGATTGTCAGGCTCAACCATATCTGCCGTTTCCGACAAATAAGGAACTTGCAACTTCTCTACCAACTGATTAACGAGAGTAGTTTTCCCTACTTGACGAGGACCGGCCAACACTTGAATAAACCTGCGGGGTTCATCCAAGCGAGAAAGAATGGTGTTTAATTGGCTTCGTACTATCATGTTACAAAATTTTCAAAGTCGTTGTGCAAAATTTTCAAAGTCGCTGTGCAAAATTTTCAAAGTCGTTGTGCAAAATTTTCAAAGTACAGCTAAAAAGCCATTGTACGCCTGATGTTTTTTGACTGCATTTTCTCCATTTATGCGGCAGATGTATATTTTACTTTCTCGCAACTTCAGCATCTATGACGACAATAGCTCCCGAATAAGAGACCAAAACATTCTTCGGACGAATATCACTGAGCATAAACTCGTTGTTCTCAAAATTTCCCTCATTATCAACAGGCCGAAACCCTTTTTGCTCCATGTATAGCAATATTTCTTCGTCTGTAGCGAAACGTGCCTCATCAATAAACGGCTGTGTAAAGACCGGGCACACATGCGTTTCGCTAAACAATTGAAATCCTACCAATGTAAGGGGTGAATCGGGAAATAGTTCATTAAACATTTCTACGCGTTGTAATAAACGAGCAATATCCTCACCCACATGCATAAGGGTATTCATTTTATATACAAGATTGTTTCTTGTATCCAGCCAATTTTCACATTCATTACCACTACGAAACAAGACAAGGCTTCGCTCTTTTGCAAAATCACCAAATAAATCAAGAACGCAATGTTCTTTCTGTGCCCAGAGATAAACGAAACGATGTTGCTCAAAACGATTTAACTTTTCAAGCTCTGTTCGTAAGCTTTGTGCATCTGGTTGTGATGTTGAATTTCCCATTGGTAGTTGATTTTGCGTTGTGGCTGTGTTTTGAGCCATTCTTGTATCAAAAGTCTATTCTCTGCGTCTGTCATATTACTATTTTCGACAAATAATTATTTTTCTGCTTAATAGATTTCCCGTGTGGAAATGTGGCGTTTTTGCGCACTTTCTTTATTCCACAAACCCCTCCCGCAGAGGGGAGGGGATGGATAGGTGAAACTATAAATCCACGTTGGTGTCCCATAATGCTAACTTAGTGTATGTCGCTTTCCCAGCAGGGATATTCCTCAAAAGAACCGGCAGTTGCAAGAGTGTGCTGTCCCTCTGAAATTCTACATCTAACATCTTGAGCCCCTTTTATTCGGCTCACTTTCACGTTATGAACGTAATTTTCGGGAACGGAGATGGAGTATCCTCCCATGTGAACCTGTTTCATATTAGTGGTGTTATAGTTGTAATTAATTTTTTTGTCACAAACCCCTCCCGCAGAGGGGAGGGGATGTGTTTAAGCATATTTTCCGATAAGTAAGCCGTAAGTTTTATCTTATGGTTATCTTATGGTTATCTTATGGTTGTCTTATGGTTGTCGTTCGGAGCTTGGATTAGTCCCAAATGCTCTTACGACGATCAGGAGCTTGAGCGTTCCAGTTTCCAGTGGTCTTGGAATCACCTACTCCAATACTAGCGGTTACAATATCGTTGTTGTTCACGCGAACAATCTGCAATTCTGCATCAAAATATTTTTTCATAAGGCTATGTACTATTTTTGTTTATTTACCAATTATTCTTATTTTGAGATTTTGCCAATTAGCGAACGATTGCGCCGGTTACATCATAAACAACGCCGTTCTTCAAGATAAGAAGTTGACCGTTCTCGATGAACTTAACAGCGGTATCGTTAGCTTCGATATTCTCGATGCTGGTGGCACCATTCTCAACCTCAATAATGCGAAGTGCTTCGGGGGCATTGTTTGCGGGGAGAATTACGTGTAGATAAGCTCTTGTAGATGCAATTGTAGAGGTTGCCGTTCCGGAAAGCAGATAGAACATATTGTCGTAAAGAACATATACTGTCCAGTTGGGATTCGGGTCACTATTGTGGTCATACTCAATCGGCTGCAAAGTTCCATAAAGAGCTGTTTCCTCAACATTATGAGTTTTTGCAGCAGCTACTGACGTTCCATCAAGCACTTTAGAAATAACCATGCCATTTGCGACAGCATTCTCCGTGGGTTTAATAATATAGGATTCGCCAGCTACAAGATTGCCTGCATGCTCAGAGATAGTAACGGTTGAAGAAACAGCAGTTACGTCATAAACTGTAGCGTTGGTGATTGCTGCATCAAACGGAACGCATAGTGTCTGATAATTGGTGTTCGCGGCCTCGCGAGTGAAGGACTCAGGATAAGAAACAGAAACTTTCTTCTCGTTATCGTTCCAAGAGAATGTGTAGTCACCAGCAAATGGAATTTCAATACCGCAATCGGTATTAGAAGAAACGAGCGCCCAATTAGCACAGTTGTTAATTTGGATGTAAGATACGTCCGAACCGGACAAACCATACCATGTGTTACCATCGGTAACTTTGAAAGTATATTTTCCGGCCTCTAAAGAAAGAGTCACTTGATTCTCCACGAATACGTCATCGCCGCGCCATGAATTCATGGTACCACGAATAGAATATGGGTAATTTCTTACAAAAGCATTCCAGTGACCGCTTCCATCTGTGGATTCAGTATTTGCGGTGAAGAATAACGTTGTATTTTCGGAAATGTGGCAAACATCGATATTAGTCGTTTGATTGCTTCCATTATTGAAAATAAGTTTAAGGTAATCGTTGTAATACGCATTGAAAGTGTACTTGTACCAATTGATACCATTTATCGCCTCTTGCTCTTGCTGGGATGTACTACCCGGCCATCCCCCATTAAGTTCCAAAGCAGAAGAAGTGTTACTATATTTGTATTCATCTGTCCATGCATATAAGTTCATAGCAGCGGTTGCGTTCAGATATACCGTCACCACGAAAGAGGCAATATCTTCTTTCGACACAGAAACCAGATTGTTATCAGGGTCATAAGTAATGGTCACATTTGCAGGTGCACTCAATGTAAAACAAATGTTTTGATCATTATCTCCGTCAAGAGAAACAGGAGAGTTTTGGTCTTTCTGTTCAGAATTTATAGGATTATTCCAACTACCATCCAAAGTTATTTTAAATTTAACCTCGTTTGTTCCAACGCCATAAAATGTGTATTTATATACACCATCATTTAATGTCATTTTGTCAACATTTTCCTTCCATTCGTTAGCGTTTAGGACTTGGTTATGCGCTACATAATAGTCCGTCGCTTTAGCGCTTTGTGCTCCCACGAGGCATAGCCCGGCAAGGAGCAATAATGAATAAATTTTTTTCATACTTTTTTGTTTTTAATGTTATTGTTTGTGTTGATTAGTTGTTTATCTCATGTTTTAATATTCAATCAGCTCAAGACCTTGACTGCGATAAAACGGAAACTTCTGATCACTTGATAGCAAGACCAACTTCTCCGTTATTGCATGTGCAATAATTATATGATCGCTTGGGTCGTAATGTTTCATGGCTTCATTCAATTGCAACCCCGCATATGTATATGCCGTATCTCTTCGAAGAGGCAAAAATTCAATCCCATAATTTCGTTCTATACTTGTTAGCATATCCTCGGCCGTGTGCCAACGCTTTGACAATAGTCTCTTATTATTGAAATGCACTATCAGTTCACGAGCGGTCTCAAAACTTGCATACACCATCGTGTCCGGAGCATCAAGCACTTCCCAGAAATCTAAATCAGTCAGTCGAGGTGTCGTAATCAGGTCGATAACGGCACACGTATCAAGGATTAGACGGGTCATAACCGGGAATATAGTATTTCATTCTTGCAATCAACTCGGGGTCGGTAACTATTACTTCCCCTTCATGAGCGAGCGCGTATGCCATTCTCCGCGTCCTTGGTGTCCTTTGCGAATTAATCGCGTAGTTCCGATTTATAATTTCTTTTTTCTCTTCTATACTCATAAATGTTTTATCATGCTTTGTTTTAGGGCGCAAAGTTACTGCTTTTTTTGGATATATGCAAATATTTTGAGCAAAAAATGCGTTTTTGGTGTTATTTTTCTTTGTTTTGTGTTGTTATTAGTTGTTTTTATTGTATGTTGTTATCGTTTATTTTCTATCAAGTCGAGACCTTGCTGCCTATAAAAAGCAAACTTCGTGTCGGAAGAGATGAGCGGCATTCTGAGCGAAATTGCGTGTGAGATAATAACGTGGTCGGAAGGATCTTTATGATTTTGTATCTCATTACGTATTAAGCGAGAATAGGTCTGCACAACATTTTCATCAACAGGTAAGATGTGTATATCAAAATCTCGAGAAATTGATTTAACTAAATCCTCGCAATCATTCCAATTCTTAGTACCCAAACCTTTGTTATGAAAAGCCACTACCAACTCCTTCACACTCTCTGCGCTCATACATAAAACATTTTCATAATCAAGAAGAATATCGGCAACATTTTTATCCAGCAAATCTCTGTCAGTTGCCAAAAATAGAAAGATGTTTGTGTCAAGTAGATAGCGCATTAGTCCAGTATTGATGGATCGTTAATAACCAAGCCTCCTTGTGTCTTGGAAGCTGTTCTCCATGCTTTGGACATTCGCACGCCTCTTCTTTTAGCATCCCTCTCTATGTCCAATATGTATTGAGATTTCTGTGTCTTTGTTGCTGTCATACTTTTTTGTTTTTAATTTGCTGCATTTTATGTTGTTTGTTGTATGTTGTTAAAAGCAAATCTATCACAATGTTAGCGTCCTAAAAAATGCGTTTCATTTTAGATTTCGCTATTAAATACTCATAACTGCATTTGGTCTAATTCTCTTTGCGAATGAATCGCGTAGTTCCGATTGATAATTTCTTTTTTCTCTTCTATACTCATAAATGTTTTATCATGCTTTGTTTTAG
>CALAUY010000070.1 GCA_937892015.1 uncultured Bacteroidales bacterium
GCCGTCAAATGGATATCGGGTGCAAAGGTACTGCTTTTTTTTGACTTGTGCAAGAAAAAAAGCAAAAAAATGCCAAAAAAGGCTCTCTTTTGTGCATTTTTAGCCAAAAGAGAGCGCATAACAGGAACTGAAAGGGCCTTTTCCGTCACCCGTGTGGGAGGTGAGGATGGTCGCGATGACTTTTGCGTCAACCGAGAAGGTTGAGGGATCGGTTGACGAAGTTAGCGAGTGCCTCGCCCTTGAGTTTACCGGCGGAAAGGAGAGCAATGTCGAGCATCTGGTGCAGGCGCTCGTCCTCGCCCTCGAGCTTGTAGATGGTCTTGAAGACAGGAGAATCGGAGGGCTCGGAAGAATCGGAAGAACAAGATTCTTTGTCGCAAGAGCACGATTCTTTGTCGCACGATTCTTTGTCACAAGAGCATGACTCTTTGTCGGGTGTTTCGGCGACTTGCTCGGAGGTCATCTTGCTGACGAGGTCGGCGATGAGTGGGTGCGAGGTATTGATGACGAGGTTGAACGTTTCGGGCATGCTGCCGTAGAACGACATCCCTTCTTGGTGTTGTGCCATCTCGCGCATTCGACGCATGAACTCGTTCTGCGTGAGGTAGATAGGAAGAGCCTCAACACCGGCAGGTTCGCAGCTGACGTAATACTTGAGCTTGTCGGTTTCAGGAATAATCGCCTCCAGTGCGTGGCGCATGCCTTCTTGTTGCTCATCGGAGAGAGTCTGTGCCGCTTTGTCCTCCTTACGGATGAGGTTCTCCAGCAAGTCGGAATCGATGCGTGCAAAGCGCAGTTTCTCGTTCTTCTGTTCCTCTTGCGAGATGTAGTGAACATCGAGTTCACCATCAAGGATGAGTACGTTGTAGTTCTTTTGCTTAGCTCGTTCGATGGCAGCGTAGTCGGCATCCACATCTTGCGTATAGAGGAGGATGGTGTTACCTTCTTTGTCGGTTTGCTCGCCCTTCACTTTCTCGATGAAGTCGGCCAGAGAGAAGTAGTCGCCGTGGATATCCTTGACGAGGGCGAACTTAGTGGCACGCTCGTAGAATTTCTCATCGGTGAGCATGCCATACTGTACGAAGAGCTTGATGTTCTCCCATTTCTCGATGAACTCATCTTTTTGGTCGCGATAAATCTCGAAGAGTTTGTCTGCCACTTTCTTGGTGATGTGGTTAGATATTTTCTTCACGTTGGCATCGCTCTGGAGGTAACTGCGGCTGACGTTGAGGGGGATGTCGGGCGAGTCGATGACGCCGTGCAGCAACGTGAGGTATCGTGGCACGATGTTCTCGACCTCATCGGTGACAAAGACTTGGTTGCAATAGAGCTGAATCTTATGGTTATGGATGTCGAGGTTGCTCTTGATTTTGGGGAAATAGAGAATGCCGGTGAGGTGGAAGGGATAATCGACGTTGAGATGGATATGGAAGAGGGGTTCTTCGAACTGGTCGGGGTAGAGTTGGTGGTAGAACTCCTTGTAGTCGTCCTCGGAGAGGTCTTGCGGATTGCGTGTCCACGCGGGGTTAGGGAAATTGACGATGTTGGGCTCGTCGGTCTCGACTTGCTTGCCGTCTTTCCACTCTTTTTTCTTGCCGAACACAATCTCCACCGGCAGGAACTTGCAGTATTTCTTGAGGAGCTCTTCTATCTTGGAGTCTTCGAGGTACTCTTCGAACTCGCTGCCGATATGCAGTACGATGTCCGTCCCTCGCTCGGCTTTGATGGTATCTTCCATGTCGCATTCGGGGCTGCCATCGCAAGACCAGTGCACGGCCTTGGCATCTTCTTTGTAAGACTGTGAGAAAATCTCGACCTTGTCGGAAACCATGAAAGAGGAGTAGAACCCGAGTCCGAAATGGCCGATGATGGCCGCGGCATTGTCCTTGTACTTGTCGAGGAACTCCTCAGCACCGGAAAAAGCTATTTGGTTGATGTATTTATCGACCTCATCTGCCGTCATGCCGATACCACGGTCGGTGACGGTGAGCGTTTTTTTCTTCTTATCCAAAGAGATATAAACACGTGTGTCGCCGAGCTCGCCCTTGAACTCGCCGACAGAGGCGAGAGTCTTGAGCTTTTGCGTTGCATCAACGGCGTTGGATACTAGTTCACGGAGAAAAATCTCGTGGTCGCTGTAGAGAAACTTTTTGATGACGGGGAAGATGTTGTTGCTTGTAACCCCAATATTCGTTTTTGCCATATATAGATGATTTTATATTACAAATTCTGCCGGACGGGATTGTCCGACAGAAATGGATGCCAAATAACGTGCCAAAAGTGTTTCGTCTGCCAAAATGGCAGATTAACGCTGTTTACCAGACAAACTTTCGGCCGTTTTGGATATAAATCATGCCACGTTGCATGCTGTTGGCAGGAATCTTGTTGCCAAGGATGGTATAGACCGGTGCGTTCATGTCGATGCGTGTCTCAGAAGAGGCAATGTGGTCGATGCCTTCACCTTTTGGCCTGATGTTAAAGACAAAATCGTTGCGGTACGACGAGTAGTTCTCGTTTTGTGGCCGGAGGCTGGTGATGAGGTACCAACCGTTGTATGAACCGTTCCATCCCCAGTTGACGTGGAAGAGCACGTTGCCGTTGGAAGTCTTATATCCATCAATGACAAAAGCGTGTCCGGATGTTTGGGTGGCACCTGAGTAATAGACGGGGCGTCCCTCGTTGAACTCTTTCTTTAGGCATGCTACCCATACTGTAGCGATGATGTCGTCGGAAGCGTCATGAAGGAACTCCATGGAGGGCGAGTATCCGAAAACATCACGCAGAGCGGGCAGTACTCGCTCGGAGTTGGCGCCACTGCCGTTGGAGTTGTAGTTCATGTTAACCGACGCTCCTGCGGCCAACATCAGTTCAGCGATGGCACCGGCCTGTGCGGAGGTGTAGTGTCCGGCAGTGTATGTCGGGAGGATATTGTCCCAGTCGAAAGGGTGATCGGCGAAGTTGAACGTCTGTGCCCCATTGGAGCCGGTGTAGGTGGCCGTTCCTGTGCCAACGGACGGGTACTGCCAGAACGCCATCAGTTCGGACATGGCTGTAGCAACACATCCGGTAATAGCACGTGCATTGTTGATGACGGGGCAACGGTCGTTGTAGGGAGTGCCCTGGTCGAAAGCAATGTCGCCGAGTAGCGGTCCCACCGAATCTTCGAGCGCGGCCGATGGGGAGCGGTCGATGGAGAGGACGGACGCGGGGTCAGCACCGGCCTCGATGCGGCGGGATGCCTCCTCGTAGCTCGAGAGGAAATCGAGCACTTCTTGGGGCATGTCGGTCATGTCGGTGGCATGGTCGAACTCAACGACTGCTTGTGGCAAACGGCTGTCCGTGGAGGTGAGGACAGACTTGTTGCCGAACTGCTGCAAACGCAACACTTTGTTCACTTTCATTTCGCTCTGCGCAGATGCACTCAGCACGAAGGCAGTGAGCGATAATATGGTCAATACAGGATGTTTCATTGCTTTGTTTTTTTGAAATCGGCTGCAAAGTTACTGCTTTTTTTTCAAATATGCAAGTATTTGGGCATTTTTCTTTGCATTTTTCTTGCATATATGAGAAAAAAGTAGTAATTTTGCAGTCGAAATGAAGAGAGTGCTGACATTTTTGGTTTGTTTGCTGCTGTACATGAGTGCGGCGGGTGAGGAGACTCGCATCATCGGTGAGGTGCTTTCAGCTACGAGCGGTGAGCCCCTGCAGAACGTGTCGGTATATTTCAGAGGGACGAAAGTGGGCACAACGACGGACGAGCACGGGTTGTTTTACCTGCATGTGGAGTTGATGCGTTCTGCAGAGATTGTGGTGTCGTTTATCGGTTACAAGACGCAGACGTTCCAAGTGGAGGCAGGGAAGGATGCAGGGCTGACGGTTGTACTGGAGGAGCGTCGTCATCGTTTGGCAGAAGTGGAGGTGCTGCCGGGTGCAAATCTTGCGTTACCGCTGATGGACTCGGTGCGTGCTCATCGGCGGAGCAATGCCCCTGTAGCGGGTAGCCTTGTGGGCGAGCACGAGCGTCGTTATTTTCTCTCGGACATCAATGGCAAGACGCTCAAGCGTCGGTTGTGGAAATCGCTTGAGAGCGGGATGATTCGTCAGGAAGACAGTACGTACCTTTTGCCCCTGCCGCAGCAGCTTTATACATCGCTTGCCGTGCCCGTGCCCGAACATCTCAATTTCTATGATGCAACCATCCCGTTCGGGAGTCTCTCCCTACTTTCGCCAACGGCCGTCTCTGCGCCTGCCTACTATCAGTTTTTCCTCGTTGACTCGCTGGAAGCTCCCAAACGCTATATAGTCCACTACCGTCCGAAAAACGCTTTTGACTCGCTTTTCACGGGTTCGCTGACGATTGATTCTGCCACTTATGCCCTTTCGGACGTGCAGGCATCCATCCCGCGTGAGGCCAATGTCAACTACTTGTCGTCGCTCCACTATGCGGGGCATTATGACCTCGTGGACGGTGGGAACCGACTCGCACATGAGCAGATGTCGTCGGTGCTGGATATTGCCGTGAGGACGGACAGTAGCCATCTGTTTCCGTCGCTGTTGACTCGGCAGTCGTACACCGCTGCGCCAATGGAGCGCATTGAGCCAGAACAGACGACTACTCGGCCCGTATCGCCCGCGTTTGTCTCGCCGACGATGAAGAACGACACGTCTGACCTGTGGCTTTTCCGCGTTGCGTCGTGGATAGGATACCTTGTGCATACGGGTTATGCGCGCACGGGCACGTGTATAGATATAGGTAATGTGATGGAGCTCCTACAGTTTAACCGCTACGAGACGGTGCATGTGGGGCTACCTTTCCGCACGAACGAGCGCTTGATGAAGCACGTGTCATTAGAGGGGTATATCGGTTACGGGTTCAAGGACCGCGGCATCAAGTACAAGACGCAGATGCAGGTGATTCTACCCACAGAGCGGCGCAATATACTCGGCATTTATTGGTGGGATCACTATGCGTACTCCGAAGTGAGTGCTTTCGATGAGCTGAATCGCGAGAACAGTTGGGTGTATGGCAGTATGCCCTTCACGATGTACCTTTTCTCGGACGTTTTCTATCGCAACAGTCACGCGACGACGACGAGTGTACGGCAGCGTGAGTTCTGCCTCCGGATGGAGAACGATTGGTGCAGTAGCGAGGGTGCTCGTCCGGCAGTGGAGACGAAGATGGTTTTCCGGCTGGGGCGGATGGGTTACGGCAATGCCGGTGACTACCATTACTACGACATGCCCTCTTTCCGTCACAGTTCTTTCGCGGGCACCGTCCGTCTCGGGTGGAAGGAGCGGGTTGTGGACATCTATACGACTCGCAAGCACCTGTATGCCAACTACCCGACGCTCTTCGTAGGCGCGGAGATGGGGTCGTGGCAGTTCGACCAAGACGCTCATTATCACGTGTATGGCAACCTGAACGTGTTACTTCGGCAGGATGTGTCGCTGGGCATGGGCGGAACGCTACAGTACTCGCTACAAGCGGGCATCGCTTTCGGTAAGACACCGTACCCGCTGCTTTTCATCCCAAACGGCAACCAGACATGGACGTTTGCACCCGAACGTTTCACGCTGATGAACAATAACCAGTACCTCTCCGACAAGTTCGTCCATCTGCACGTCAACTGGAACGGACAGGGCCTCGTCTTCAACCGTATCCCGGGCGTGAGATACTTGCGGTTGCGCGAGTTGGCGGAGTTCAAGATTGCTTATGGTGGGCTCTCCGAGACCAACCGGCTCTTCAACATGCAGCACGACGCGGCTCCTGTCGGTACGCTCCGTATCCCGTACGTGGAAGTCGGCATCGGTATCGGCAATATCTTACGTGTAGGGGAACTGTATTCGGTTTGGCGACTCACCTCTACCGGCGATGGTGTCACGCCGCGCTGGGCGATACGTTTTCGCATCCATTTAGGACTGTAAATTCACAATCTTTGCTAAAAATCATAAAAAAACGCACGAAAAAGCACTATTTTTGTGCTTTTTTTTGCGTATTTCAAAAAAAAATAGTAACTTTGCAGCCTCGTTCAGTAAAATACAACAAAAACAGAACAAGATGTCAGAAACAAACAACATACCTCTGCTTGATTGCCCGAAAGACTTCTTAATAGGGGATGCGAGCGGCAAGATTATGAACGAATACGCCCGTTTCCCCTGCAAGATTAAGTGCGGTGTTTACGCGATAATGGTTCGGGGTGAGGCGCGTGCCACGATAAACATCACGGAGTATCAATTTCGCAAGAACGACTTACTGTTCTTAGAGTCAGGCTCTTTCCTGCTCATTCACGAGTTTTCGGAGGATGCCCTAGTATATTATATCCTTTTCTCATCGTCGTTCATTGATAAGAACACGTTTTCTACGCAGATGTCGTTCACGTCGTTGCGTAGGCTCAATCCGATTCTGCACTTGAATGATGACGTGGCCTCCACCGCCATCCATATGGTGGAGACGTTGGTAGAAGCGTCGAACTGCCAGCCATCGCTGCTCAACACGAACAGGATGCTACACGTGTATAACATGCTACAGCTCTTCTATCTGGATTTGGCCAAAGAGCCGAAAGCAGAAAGCCTCCATCCCCTTGACCGTAAGAACGAGATTTTCCAAGAATACTGCCAGTTGGTGATGAAGCATTACCACGAGTGGCATCACGTGTCGCAGTACGCAGAAGAGATGCGTTTGACGTTGCCTCACTTGAGTACCACCATCAAGCAGGCATCCGACAAGACGGCCGGTGAACTCATCATTGAGGCTATACTCACGGATGCGAAAGCGCAGCTGCGCTTGACCACCAAGCAGGTGAAGGAGATTGCCATCACACTGGGCTTTGAGAACGTGGCGTTCTTCAACCGCTTTTTCAAGACTCACACGGGCTATACGCCCAAAGCGTACCGAATGGCAGCCTTGTAGTCGATGAAGAAATACAGTGCCAAAACGGTGTTCAACGTGCTGCTGATAGTAGCGGCATACGGGTATCTCATCTACACGTTCGTCACGTTCGACAGTTACGATGAGTTGCTGCTGCATTTTCGCACGGCAGGATGGCCGCAGCTGGGGGCTCTTGCCGCCGCGGTGGCACTCATCCCCGTCAATTTTCTCTGCGAGGCGTGGAAATGGAAGTACTTGCTGAGGCGACTGGAGCCGATGAGTATTGGTGAGGCGCAACGTCAGGTCTATTACGGCGTGGTAGGTGCAATGCTGACGCCGGAACGGTTGGGTGACTACCCTACCCGCGTGACACGCATAGCAGATAAGAGCAAGTGGTTGCCGGCCATTGCGTTGGGTTTTGTAGGGTCGATGGGTCTCTCGTCGGTTAATATCCTCGGTGGCGTGACCTCACTTATGAGTTCGGGATTGGATATCGGTGACAACAAGAGTCAAGTTCTGTGGATTGCCGGCGGACTGTTATGTGCTTTTGTCGCGGTGGTGATACTGCTGCCATCGTTTGCGCGCAAGAAAACGCGCCGAGCCGAAGTAGCACAAACCGATGGCAAACCCGGCTCGTGGCAGAATATCCTTGTGGTGTTGAGTGATTTTCGGGCGTGGGAGTTTCCTGTAGTGGTGGCCATCTCGTTCGTCCGATATGTTGTTTATTGCACGCAACTGCTGTTGGTTCTGATTGCGTGCGGAGTGGAACTCACATTGGTGCAATACTTAACCATCATCCCCATCCACTACTTGTTTGTGACGGTAGTGCCAACTGTTCCGGTGGCCGATGCAGCCGTGCGGGGGAGCGTAGGAGTGCTCATTTTCAGTGCTTTCACCGACAACAGTGCCGGAGTGGCCATTGCTGCCATTGTGCTGTGGGTACTGAACACTATCATTCCTTGCATCGTAGGTACGATGGTGAAGAAAGGGTGACTTGCAGGCGGCAATGAAGCGCGTAGATGGCGCACAAAAAGAGCATCCGTTTGGATGCTCTTTTTTGTATTGAGAAGTGATGATTACCAGCCCGGGTTCTGTCCGATGGCAGGGTTGAGGGTCTGCTGGTCGGATGGAATTGGGAAGAGGTAGTACTTCTTGTCGTAGATACGGTTATTGCCGCTGGAGCAGTCGATGTAGCCATCCTCATCCACGTCGGGGTGGTTGGTGCCGGCCAGTTCAGCAGCCTCTACGTTGAA
This sequence comes from uncultured Bacteroidales bacterium, assembly GCA_937892015.1. Taxonomy (GTDB): domain Bacteria; phylum Bacteroidota; class Bacteroidia; order Bacteroidales; family Paludibacteraceae; genus Colicola. The sequence continues at coordinate 8,122 of CALAUY010000070.1, forward strand.
GAGCTTGTCGGCATCAGCAGCCGTACCAATCCATGCCCCTTTCTTGATGTCGGGGTGGAGGTTAGTGTCGAGCAGGTCGAGTTTATGCCAACGAAGAAGCGAGTAGTAGCGGTCGTTAATGTCGTACATCAGCTCGACGCGACGCTCGCGGCGGATCTCGTAGAGCAGAGAGCTGACACCCATGTTGTTGCGCGGGTCAACGACAGTAGCACTGAAGCCCCAGATGTTGCCGGCGCGTGCGCGCAGTTTGTCGAGCGTGAGTCCTTGCACAGTGGCATCGAACTCGCCGAGTTCGGCCTTGGCCTCTGCATAGTTGAGGAAGATGACTGCGAGCCAGAAGATTGGAGCATCGGTGTCGCCCTGTCCGATTGACTGACGGCGAACACGGTCGATCTCTTTGGTGTCGAACTTCAGCACGCCGTATCCGGTGGAGGAGGTAGAGGATGAAGCGTTCTTGCCAGCCTCGTCGTCAGCAAAACGTACGACGTCGTTTCCGGGGAACTGAAGGAGTGCATCCACATGACAAGCCAGACGCGGGTCGCGGCGTGCAATCTGAGCTGCAATAGAGGGCTTGCCGCCCACCAATACGCCGTGGTCGTCACCGTAAGTCATCAAATCACCATCAGCAGAGAGATAGGAGTTGAAGGCATCCTTGGTCATGCCGTTCACTTGTGTAGAACCGCAGGTGTAGTCGATGACGGAGTGTCCGAGCATGGGGTAAGCGTAGTGCTTGTAGAGAATCATTTCGGGATTGCCCTCCAAGTTGAGCGAGGTATATACAGCCGAGTATTTGGGTGTGAGTGAGAACTTGCCGCTGCCAAGGATTACTTCGCAAGCATTGCAGCACTCACGCAGATACTGCTGCGCACGTGTCTCATTGGGGGCTTTCTGACCGTCGGCTTCAGAGCGATAACGGCAGAACGTGCCCTCATACAAACAGATCTCCGCTTTCATGGCATTGGCTACATACTCGTTGAAAACAGTACGAGAGGTGCTGTTGAGCGTGATATTCTCCACGGCAAAATTGAGGTCTGCCAAGATGGAGTCCATCACGATGTCGCGGTCAGTACGAGGCCCGTAGAGGACGTCGGCATCTTTGCTTGCATCCAGTACATGATTGACCCAATAGCAGTCACCGAAACCGCGAACGACCTTATAATGATACCACGCGCGCATGAGGCGTGCGACACCCATCCAGTGGTTGGCCTGAGCAGTCGTCATTGACTCGATGTTCGGGATGGCCTCGATGAGTAGATTGCAACGACGGATGTTGGAGTAGGGGCTGTTCCACGCAGAGGCCGTAGCGGGTTGCTGCATGAAGGTCCAGAGCTCTACACCGGTTTTAGCCTGGTCGTCGTTGAGGATATTAAAATAGAAATCGCCGCTATATCCTGAGAAGGCAGAATAGAAATAGTTAGCAAACAGCTCGACATTTTCTACGCTGGTGAAATAGTTCGATTTAGTGAAGCTGTCATCGGGGTCGTTGTTGAGTATGTTGCAACTCGTGAACGCCACCATCACTGACAATAATAAAATCGCTATCTTTTTCATAATTTCAATACTTAAAAAAATTCTGTCATGTTAGAACTCAATCTGTACACCTACACTATAAGTGCGGTACAACGGTTCGGTACGTCCCCACGAAGCGTAGAGAGTAGAGTTGTTGTAGCCGGCAACGGTGCTGGTACCTGTAGAGATCTCAGGATCAATACCGGAACCTTGGTTGTGGTTGATGATACAGAATGGATTGAGGATTGAGCCGTAGATACGAACTTTTTCAATCGTAGCTTTGCGGGTGAGACTGCGTGGCATGGTATATCCGAGCGTGATGTTCTTCAGGCGGAGGTATGCCATGTTGACGAGGTACTTGGTTTGTGGATAGAAGTTGTTGCACCCTGCATCGAGGACGGAGGAGGAGATGTTACCTTGTCCGTTGTTGCCACCCCAGAGGAGCGGGAAGCGGGCGTTTTGGTCAATCTCGTTGTTGTCAACCATTGCTTTGGTTACGTAGCTAAGCTGGTTGGTGTAGATGGCATCGACACCACGCATAAGCGGCATAACGAAAGCGGAAGTCGTCCACATCTCGCGTTTGCCCACGCCTTGGAAATATGCATCGAAATCGAGCGTACCGCCCTTGGTTTCCCATTCGAACCCTGCACGGAGCGAGTATTGGAAGCGGGGAGTGGTGTTACCAATCTTGATGAGGTCACCATGGTCGTCGGGTGTGCCTGCACCGGCATCAATGACGCCATCTCCGTTCTGGTCAACGAACTTGATGTCGCCCGGGCCATAAACGAATCCGCCCGATTGCAGACCGGTTTGGTCGGCCACGCCGGGTTTGTATATCCAAGCGCCGCTTTCGTCTTTGCCGTTGAAGTCGTCAGCGGTGAAGTAGCGGTCGGTTTCAAAGCCCCAGATCTCACCATATTCCTTGCCACTGTAGTAGCCGTTGATGAGGTTGTTGGAGTCCCATTCCATAATACGTGACTTGTAGTCGGAGAGGTTGGCCGTTGCATAGACGTTCCATTTGCCGAACTGTTGACGCCAATCGACGGTGATTTCCCATCCACGAGTGCGGAGCGAACCGGCGTTCTCGTACGCAGCGCTGGCACCGATAACACTCGGCAACTCCTTGCCCGGTGCAAGCATGTTCTTGGTGTCACGCTGGAACCAGTCGAAAGAAACATTGAGGCTGTTGTTGAGGAAACCGAGGTCAATACCGATATTGGTGGTGTTGATGCTCTCCCAAGTGAGAGAGGAGCTAACCATCTTCGGTTGTCCGAAGTAGTCGAGCAATCCGGTGTTGGCTGCATTGAACCAGCTGACACCACCGTCGTACTTGGTCATGGTTTCAAGGAACATGTTGGAGCCCACTTCCTGGTTGCCGATGGAGCCATACGAAGCGCGCACTTTCAGGTTGTTGACGTACTCACGTGCTTTGTCGAAATACGCCTCCTCGGAGATGCGGTAACCCACTGAAGCAGAGGGGAAGAAAGCCCACTGTTGTCCAGAGGGGAACTTGCTGGAGCCATCGATACGTCCGTTCAGCTCGATGAGGTAGATGCCCTTGTAGTCGTAGTTGATACGTCCGAAGAAGCCCACAGAGCCGTTGTGGCTATGACTTTGGCTGAAATCGGTCTTGCTGGTATCGTTGGTGAGAATCAACTCTTGCATGTTGAGGTCCATGATGTTGTAACGGGTCAAAGAGAGATACTTGGTCTCGTCTTTGTCGAGGTTACCACCGACCATGACATTGAGGTGGTTATGCTCGGCGATAGTGCCGTTGTAGTTGAAGTAAGCGTTTGCCACATGTTTCACCATCGTGGTATAGCTCTGTGTGAGCCATGTGTTATATCCGGTGAAGGCGGTACGCGGAGTGGGATCTTCGCCCAACATACCCCACGTGTAGTAGGTCGTTTGTGGCAGATAAGCGCTCTTGTAGTCAACCAGACGGCGAACGTAGGTGTAGTCGGCATTGAGGTTGAACTTGTGGTTCTTGGTGTTCACGAAGTCAATCTTAAAGAACCCGCCCGCGCGCATGTACGATGTTTTAGTGGTGATGTCGCCGGCATTGGTGAGTGCACCGAGATAGGTGTAAGCATCGGTTCGGTTGCCTTCTTCATCCTCCCAATAGCCGTAAGGTCCGAAGAACGAGCCCCATCGCCAGAGATACTGATACGAGCCGCAACCACGTGTTGACGGCGTGGTGTAGTTCTTCTGGTTGTAGTTGAATCGTGCACCTACGGTCAACCAGTCAGTCGCTTGTGTTGATAGGTTGATGGTGGCGTTGTACTTGTTCAGTTTGTTGGGGTTGAAGTTCATCAGTGACTCCTCGTGGTCGTATCCCATCGACATGTAGTACTGGGTTTTGCCGGAGTTGCCCTGCACAGAGAGGTTGTGCTGTTGGGATGGGGCGGCGTTGTTGAACATGATGCCGACCACGTCCCAGTCGGTGTAGTAACCATACTCATCGTAGTCGATGCCGTACTTCATTGCCTGGTATCCGGCTTTCTTGCCGCCGTAGTAGTTGTAGCTGTTCTGAACGCCGTTGAGGAAACGCTCGGTGTCGAGATAGGCACCGAAGAGCTCGCTCTCCAGACCGGCGCGGTAGTTGGCCTCGGTCATGGCCGTTACCTGCTCCAGAACGGTCGGGTAGTTAGGCAGCGAAGTGGCCTGGCTCCAGCCGAAGTTGTTCGAGTAAGTCACCTTGCACTTGTCGGCATCCTTGGCTGTTTTGGTAGTGATGAGGATCACGCCGAAAGCAGCGCGCGTACCGTAAATAGAAGCTGAGGAAGCGTCCTTGAGTACAGAGATGTTCTCGATGTCGTTGCCGTTGAGGTAGGAGATGTTGTCCACAGGAACACCATCTACTACGTAGAGTGGTTTACTGGTGGCGCTGTTCGAGAGTGTACCGACGCCACGGATGACGATGGTAGGGTCGTCGTTGATGTTACCATTGGCATTGGTGATTGTCAGGCCGGGAACAGCACCTTGCAGTGCTTTGCCCAAGTTGGCTTGACTTTGGCTCTCCAATGTCTTTGTCACATCTACGGAGCTAACCGCACCTGTTAAGTTCGCCTTCTTTTGAGTACCATAGCCCACGACTACCAATTCGTCGAGCACTTCGGAGTTCTCCTGAAGGTTTACAATCATGTTCTTCGCAGCACGAACTTCTCGGTCCACCATACCAACGTACGAAATAACCAATGTCGCGTTACGTGTAACGGTGAGAGAGAATTTGCCGTCGAAATCGGTAATAGTACCGTTGGACGTACCTTTCTCCACCACGTTCGCACCGATGACGGGTTCGCCATCCATGTCACGTACAATACCATTGGCCACTACGCCGTTGGACTGCGCAGATGCGAAACTGCTGCCAAGTGTCAGCATCATGAGAGCTGCTGACACGCATAAGATTCCTCGGAAGAAATCTACTGCTTTGCGTTGTTTCATGTTTGTGTGTGTTTAGTTAAACTTGTGTGTGTATATAAAAATGTTGTTTTTGGTTGCATTCGTTCCGAAAACGGGCACAAAGTTACACATTTTTTTTCATTTTACCAAAAAAAAATGGCAAAAAAACGCACTCTATGTTGTAAAACATATAAAAAAGCTTGTTTATTTCAAAAAAAAGTAGTAATTTTGCACCCGATTTGGTACAAAAAACGCTTTTTAGGGTCGCCAAAACGTCCCTGATAAACGACAACAGAAATGGCCAAACAATGGTAAATAACCAAATAATTAACATTTAAAAACAAAAAACATGAAGAAAGTCTCCTTAATTGCAATGGCGCTTGTTTTTGCTGCCGGCGCATTTGCTTACGAGCAAATTGACCATCTCAATCCTTATGCCTATGCTGTGAACGGTGTTGCCCGCGCCGGCAAGATTGCCGTTTCGTACAACCTGAACGTAGCAGCCGACTCTACCATTATCGCCATCTATTGCGACGGTGCAGAGGTAGGCACGCAAGTGGTATCTGACAACGCTCTGGGTCTGCACAGTGCAGTAGTTGACCTTGCAGCTTACACTCAGCCGGGCACGTACACCGTTGGTGTTCGCGTATATGGCACATCGTACGACCAACCGACGCAGCTGCGTGAAATCCTTGACGGTGCAACCGACACCACGGCTCTGTGCTATGCATTCTATCACCCGAAAGGTGTAGATATCGATCGTGAGCCGTCTTCAGAGTATTTCGGCCGTATCCTCACCGCAGAAGCGATGCAGGACACTCCGGACGCGGGCTATCATTCGTCAGCTGACAAGTGCGGTCTGTATGCTTTTGATGCCACTTTCAGCCCCATCGCCAACGGCAACGACCGTGCATTCA
>CALAUY010000071.1 GCA_937892015.1 uncultured Bacteroidales bacterium
ATCATCACCTGTCCGTTGTCCATAGGGCATACTTGATACACTTGCAGCGAGGGCAGGTTGCTGTTGCCCGGTGTGTATTCGCGCAGCACTTCGGTGCCGTCGGGGCTGAGCAGGAAGAGGCCATCGGCGTTGGTGGCCACCCACTTGCGGTTCTCGTTGTCGACGGCGATACAGTTGATTGACAGTCCGTTGAAGAGGTAGGTGTTGTCGTCTTTTTCGGGTCGGATAACGCGGAAGTTGTCGTTAAACGCTTCGAGAGGGTTGAAGTAGCAGATACCGTCGTTGGTACCCATCCAGACGTTGCCGGTGGAGTCGGCGGCGAGGCAGCGCACGTAGGCCACGGTATAGGCGCGTCCGTTCTGGTCGTAGAGGCCGGAATAGTTGACGGTGCGCAGTTCTTCGTTGTCGGCGTCGGTGCCGAGGGTCCACAGGTGCAACGGCATATAGTAGTCGCCCACGGAGTAGACACACACGTTGGTGGGCTTGCTCACCACAAACGATGAGCGCTTGAAGTAGCCGTTCTTGCCCACGTAGAGGTCTCCCGTCTCGCCCATCGTCATCGCGGCCACGATGTCCAACGTCTTACCTTGTTGCTTGTTCGTGCAGGTGCAATACAGCAGATAGATGCCGCTTGCAGGTGCCATGGCAGCATGTGCACCGGCATTCTGAACACGCATACACAGATGGCAGGCGCGCTGGTCAATAACCAATGTTCCCGCTTGGAAAACGGCCTTGAACTCTTTCTTCGGTGAATAGAAATCTTGGAAAGTGATGTAGTTGCGCAGCAACGTATAGAAATCGCGGTTCAGATACAGCAACTTACGCAAGTCTTGATACTTGGCCGTACCGGCTGCCAGTGCCGCAGCGTTGGCATCGTTAGCCGCCGTAGTGCCTGCCTCAAAAGCGGCAATCTTAGCCCCCATCTCGTTCCATTTCTTCTCCTCCATGCCCGGCACGGGAGCGTCAGGGGCAACAGCTGCAAGACCCAGTTTCTCTAATCCTTTCTTCTTGAAATATTCGCCATAAGCAGCTTGCGTCTCTTTGTACGCAGCGATGATGTCGGCTGCATAGGGCGCCTCGGGCAGGGGTTGTTCGTCGATGGTAACGGCCGCAATCGCAGCCTCTACCTGGGCCAACGACACCTCGTCGTTGTCACCCGCCACCTCTTTGGCAATGGCGAGGAGCGCCTCATCGGCAATCTCATCCAACTTCAGACTGTCCTTGCCTGCAAGGAGAGTGTCGGGAGTCTTCAGCACCTTACAGAGCCACTGACTTGCAGCCACAATCTCGTTCACTTTGACGTGACCATCGCCGTCAATATCAAGCAATACGAGCGTCTTTTCGTCCATCTCAAACCCTTGAGTGGGGCAAGAGAGAACGGTCCACATTTTCTGATCCAGTTCGTCCAGATGGCGAATATCTTCACCTGAGGACAACTGTACACGTGTGTTGCCACCGATGGTGGCAAACTTCCAGTCATACTTTGTTTTCATATCCACATATTTATCTGATTATTAGCTTTTTAATGTTACTCTACGCCATTGCTCAAGTCGTGATATTGGTGTAGCGAGAGGTTGTCGCTGACTATCTTCAGGGCGCGTACATCGTCAAATCCAAGTCCGACGATGAAAGCCAACTCCATATCGAAAACGCAGTCGCGCTCTTTCGATTGCAGCACGAAATCGACGCTTGAGAAGATTGGCACATCTTTGTGCGCCACCTCAATGCCATACTCGTCGGCTAACCCGCCGCGCAAGTGGTACGTCGGCTCTTCGTACGTCACGTTGGGATGGCAGAGTCGCACATCCCCCACCTCCACAAGCGAACCAATCTCGTAGTTGGCAGAGCCGACATAACCGATGTTGATAATAGGAGTCTCACGGGGCACATCGCGCAAACTGCGCATAATATTCAGCGCTCCCACGCCGGTCACCAGCACTGTTTCGTTGGGGAAATACTTCTCGGCCAATCCCCTTTCACCCTCTTCTGCAATAACTACCATGTCAATTGTCAATTTTACTGGTGTTGTTCTCTGAGTAAGTCGTTCACAGTCTTGACGGGGTTGAACGTCTCAATCGGCACTTCCACAAAGATGGTGTTCCAGTTGGCCATTGCACCGTTCCACAAGCCTGGCAACTCCAACGCCTGTAGCTCCTTGCCGTCCTTGGATTTCTGGGAGATGAAACCGGTCTTCGGGTCAACATATTTCGGCAAATCAAAACGCTGCCCTTTATAGTCACGGATACCGCAAACAAGGTCAACCGGATTGAAATGCGTTGCTTTGGCCATCAGTTTCTTGTCCGCAATCTGGCTCGATTCAAGGATTTGATTCTGAATGCGTCCGTCGGCCTCTTGAACAAGGAACGGACCACCACCCGGCTCGCCTTCATTCTTCACCATTCCACACACGCGAATGGGTCTGTTCAGCACTGCACGCATACTTTCGGAGTCGTACTTCGGCAACTCAACCGATAACTCGTCATTGAGGAACGCCTTGATTTCCTTCAGGTTAGCCATCCCGAGGTCCAGTTCGCGCAGATAACGGAAAGCTTTCGCTTGTTTATTGACGAGAATACCCGCAAGCAGTCGTTTATAACGGACAGTGGGGTCTTTCAGCCGGTCGGGCACCACGTTGTCGATGTTCTTGATGAAGACGATGTCGGCCTCTTGTTCGCCGAGATTCTCTATCAATGCGCCATGTCCGCCCGGGCGGAAAAGCAACTTGCCCTCTTTCGTGCGGAAAGGCTCACCGTTCTTATCCGCCGCCAGCGTGTCGGTAGATGGTTTCTGCTCAGAGAACGAGATATTGTATCGGACACCATATTTGTTTTCGTACGTGCGCGCATGAGCACCGATATGTTGCTCAAAGAGAGCCAGATGTTCGTGCGACACGGTGAAATGGAGGTTCACTTCTTTCTTGGCGTTCTGTGCATACAATGCGCCCTCAACCATGTGCTCCAATGCCGGAGTACGAGAGCCGTCAGGATAACTATGGAAGAGCAGCAACCCTTTCGGCAGTTGCCCATAATGCATCCCATTAAGCAGCACATCCACGACTTTCGTACGTTCGGTATCAACGCCTGCCTGATGCACCAATTCAGGGAAGAAAGCAAAATGCTCAATCCCGTCGAAGAACTTCTCGATGAACGGCGTCTCTTTGCCGGTCTCAAGGAACTCAAACAAATCTTTAAACATGCGGCTGGCAGCACCTGATGCAGGCACAAACTTCAGGATGGTATGGTCTCCCTGCAAATAAGCATCCCAGTCGCTCAGATAACTCTCCTCTTCGGCTTTCGATGGTTTCATGATGCCTTTTCCTAATGCACTTGCAGACACGATGTTCAGCGCTGGGAATCCCGTGCGGAAACAATCCAGTTGTGCAGTTGCTTTTGCCTCACTAATGCCTCTCTCGGATAGTTGGCTCAAATCATTTTGTGTAAACATAAGTATGTGTGTTTATTAATAATACGCTCGATTTAGTACTCTTATATGCAAGTCGAAACCATTGCGGGTGCAAAGTTACAATTTTTTTTTCAATTATGCAATACTTTGGTCAAAAAAAATGCATTTTTACCCCACAATTCGCTGTTTTTACCCCGCAATGCCTCGTTTTTTATCCACAAACGTCCCTCTTCGCGCCCCGGAAACGCCAGTGTTCGTATCTTACACGTGTTTGTCTTTTGTGAGTCACACATGTTTGTCTTTTGTGAGTCACTCGTGTTTGTCTTTTGTGAGTCACTCGTGTTTGTCTTTTGTGCCAAACATATATAGAAAAAGAGACCCATGACGAGTCTCTTTTCTTGTACAAAAAAGTATGTTACCCAAATTAACAAGGCTTTAATAACTATTCAATCCAGAATCAATGAAACTGTATAATCGACTCCGAATTCTGATTGTCCGAATACGGATGTGCTTTTACGTCATGCTCAACCCCACCATCGGTCCATACATGACTACGCATATGCGCAAACGTCCCCTTATAAAAAAATTACCCCAAACACACCTAAAAACCCCTGATTTTGCATGTTTTTATAAGAAAATCACACTTGCTTTGCTAAAAAATGCAAAATAAATTTGCTTATGTCAGATTTTTTTTGTAACTTTGCCGCCAAATTCAAAACATACAGTTATGGCAACGAACAAAAAGACGCCGGACGAAATTAAACGAGAAAGGCTTGCTGAAGAAAGTATGAATATTGTTCTTCAAAGAGGAGGGGTAACAAAAAAAGTACTCCTCGAGGACGCTATGCACCGCTTTTTTAATCGGTACTATAAAGAACTATTAACTCCGGTTGAGCAAAGAAAATATGCAAGCGTAATAGGATGAAAAGTCAACCATTAAATAAAGAGCGTAGAGTGTTTGTTGATACAAACGTTTTAATTGGCTATTATCTAAATCTTGATCCATGTGTTAAAGCTGTTATTGGCTCAAAAATGTCTTGCTATTATTATGTCACAGAGAATACAAAAGACTATAAATATAATTCGATACACGCAATCAGCCCCTCAAATATATTTACGATAGGAACATAGTCTGAAAGTCTTTTCCCTTATCTTAGCCGACTGCTATTCGCAGCCGGTTTTTTTTGTGCCTATTCCTTTCATTTTCATTTCGTTCTCCCATCTATTTTCGTCTCCTTAATGCAAAACTGTGCAATCGAGTGCAATCGCGTGCAATGGAGTATAAACGAGTGCAAACGCGTGCAAGTGTTTCGGCGAAAAGCAGTACTTTTGCACCGCTTTTTGAACGCAGCACACAATATATTATTATCGCCATTTTGCAATCCCAATGTTACAAAAAGCCCCTCAAACCCCTACTCACTCACCACTATGACACCACTGACTCACCACTATGACACCACTGACTCACCACTATGACACCACTATGACACCTCTAACACAACTCCATAACCCCGTTTTGTAATCTATACATTGCAAAATCGAAAATTTTAACTTACAATACAAAATACAACATCTATGAAACACATCTACTGTTCGCAATGTCGCCTCTCACGTTACGACCGCGACCTCTACAACAACCTCATCCTCCAGTGCCAAATGCAACCGCTCGAACTCCTCCCCACCAACAACCGTATCAACAACTGCCCACACTTCAACACCGAAAAACTACAACTCAAATCGCAGTTTTACACAAAAAACGCCTAACGAAACGATTTTTTTTCTCTATCACTTGCATATGTCAAAAAATTTTACTAACTTTGCACCGATTTTTGGAGAAAACTAACAAAGAGCAAAGAATAACAGGTAAAGAATAACAAGATGGCAAAGAAATCCAACACAAAAGAAGAGACGCTCAACCTTGACAACATACTGTTCAAGTGCAGAGATATATTGAGACAGGCGAAGAACTCCGGCTCGTTCTTTGAGAAGCGAGACATGATGCTGACGCTTGTGTTTCTCCGTTTCATTGGCGAGAAGTACGAGGATGGTGTAGCCAATCTGCGGCAGAAACTCAAAGACGAGGGACTTGACCCTGACAATGAGGAAATCATCAAGGCGTTCTTTGATGATGCTACGTTTGCGGATGGCACGTTCGACCTGCCTGTAGAGGCGCGCTGGAATACCATCATCAATACCGCTGCTCCCGGGCTGAATGTGGCACTTGATACGGCTCTGCGCAGCATTGGCGAGACCAACCCAACGCTGAAGGGCTGTTTTGTGGAGGGCACGTTCACCCAGCGCAACCTTGGAGCCAACGACATGAAGAAGATTGTGGACGAGGTCAACAAGATTAGTCACAAGACCTTCGGTGAGGAGAAAGATCTGATTGGCCGTGTGTATGAGTACTTCCTGAAGGAGTTTGCCGTGAATGCCACCAAGGAGGAGGGTGAGTTATATACGCCTCACGATGTCGTGCAGCTGATAGCCACCGTCATCGAGCCTTTCGATGGCACGCTCTACGATCCTTGTTGTGGCTCCGGTGGTATGTTCATCCAGAGTACGGATTTGGTGAAGGCCAAACAAGGTGACATCAGTCGCATCAATGTGTATGGACAGGAGAAAGAGGCTGCCACCTACCGGTTGGCGAAGATGAACCTCGCCCTGCGAGGCATCAGCCATAACCTCGGTGCAGAAAGCGATTCCACTTTCACCAACGACCTGCACAAGGGGCTTTACTTCGACTATATCATGGCCAACCCACCCTTCAACTTGAAAGGCTGGTGGAATGACAACCTGAAGACTGACTCCCGTTGGACAGATTATGGCACGCCTCCTGAGAGTAATGCCAACTACGCTTGGATTCTGCACATGCTGTCGCATCTGAAGCCCCTGTCGGGCGTGGCCGGTTTCCTTTTGGCAAATGGCGCTCTTGGCGATACAGATGCACTCGAAATCCGCAAGAAACTGATAGAGAACGACAAGGTGGAAGCTATCATTATCCTGCCTCGAGAACTGTTCATCACCACAGACATCAGCGTCACCTTCTGGATTCTCAATCAGAACAAGAGAGGTGGCAGGTATCATGGGTGCCAACTCAGAAACCGCGAACACGAAAT
>CALAUY010000072.1 GCA_937892015.1 uncultured Bacteroidales bacterium
GGGCGCGAACGATTTGTTTTGAAAGCAAAATTCAAGCTGGACCTTTCTGACTACCATACGAGGACATAGCCCAAAAGGTTATGTCCTTAGTTTTTCGCTATATTTGGTCGCCCCCCCCCTGCGGGGGCGTGGATTGAAACGCGAGTTGTCGGCAAAGGTAGTTGCACACTTTGCGTCGCCCCCCCCTGCGGGGGCGTGGATTGAAACGGATATACCGATTGAGTAGTATGAGCCGGACACATGTCGCCCCCCTGCGGGGGCGTGGATTGCAACTTACTTGTGTCGGGAGTCGGATTCGAACCAACGAGGGAAACCGCGTAAAATCAACGAATAACTCTATTGATTTTCAGTTCGTTATGCACCGCTATTGGATGGCCGGCGGCACAAAAACGGCACATTTTTTCTATATTTTGTATGGTGTTAATCATGCTGATTTTTGCCAAATAGGTGCGGGCGAACGTTACGCTCGCGAGAGCGGACCAACGTCGCACGCACAAAAAAAATCGGCAACTCCGATTGTGGAATTACCGATTAGTACGTTGCGAGAAAGCGTAGCTGAAGTTATTTCTTTAGTGCAGCGTAAAAGTCCTGAGAAGTCATGCCCAAATCCCTGAGGATGGTTTTCACGATGAATGTAGGAATGGGGTCTTTATGCGTTTGGTAAATAATAGGGCGCGTGAGACCGTCTTTGTTCCATTTGGCATGGCCGCCTTTGATAGATACCGGCTGGCACCCTATATTGTGCAAGAACCGCTCAAAGTCGGCGAGCTTGACGTTTACGAGTTTTTGTGTGGACATTTCAGACGTGCGTATATGGACGTGAAGAGCGACGGGTGAATGATGCGGGTACAATAGCCTTCTTATAACTCCTGTTATTGATTATGTCTCGCAAAGTGTCATTCCCCATGAGCATGTCTGTGGTTACAGGAGCGATATATTCTTTAGTTTGTTTTCGCCATCCATGACGAACGAGATCCGCCGCAAGTGTGTTCTTGGCTATACAGTCCTCCAGATGCTCGCGAAGAATCTGTGCGAACTCTGATTTAGCCTCCTCTATGGTGTTGCCATAAGCAGACAAATTGAGTGCTGGGCAATATGCTATACGCGTTCCTTCTTCTTCGAAGAAGTAAACCTCTATGGATGCCCTAACCCGGCTTTCGCCGATTTGAATAGCGGCTTTTAGTTGTTGTCTTTCCATTGTTTTTATCGTTTGAGGGTGCAAAGTTAATACTTTTTTTTCAAAAAAGCAATAGTTTGCACGAAAAAAGGTGTTATTTTTCGTAAAAAAGAGCTGTTTTTCTGCATTTTATGGAGAAAAACACCCATTATCGGTAATTCCAGAATGTCAAAGATCGCTTGCGTGACACAATAATGAAACAAACTTTCCTAACAGTGAAACCTTTGTGCTTGTGGTGGAAATCGACAGCAAAAGGCGACGACTGATAGGAAAGAGTTTCAGGGTCGTAACCTAACTTGACCGCTCTTCTAATTATCATGCGTTAAACGTCCGAAACGAAGAAAGGTTCTTTATAACAACCCCTGCTTATCTCCGATAAGGTGTGCAAAGTTACTACTTTTCTCCGATATATGCAAGAAAAATCGTAAAAAAATAACAAAATAACACTAAAATTGAACAATGATGGCAACAAAAGTATCAAAATCCACAAAAAAAGTGGCAAAAACCGGCAGGGCTCGTAAAGAATTGCCCTACGAAAAGAACCGCAAACGGGCAGCCAAAGAGCTATACCAAACCACTAAAGCTTATGAAAAGGTGTCCGAAGACACCATATATCGGCACTGTTTTTACGGTGTGCGCCATGGTTCTTGGCGTTATCTTGGCAGAGCACACGCTTACACATGGTAATATCCAACATAAAAAAAGAAAGAAATTAAAACGAACAGAACAACTGTTCAAAACAAGTAAGCAGCTCTTTGGTCTTTTCCTTGATATAAAGCTCCACCACCTCCTCGATGGTCGTGTAATAACGCGAGCTCTCGGACTCACCAAACGGAGTCCAGCCCCCCGCAAGCCGCATGTTAATAGTGGCCACTATATTATTTGCCGCCACCCTAAACTCCGACTGTGACTTATACCGCTTGCGCAGCTTGTTCATTCGAAGCTTCTTGCGCTCCATATCGTTCGTAATCGGATTGAGTACATAATACTCAATCAGCCAGCCTCTCTCCTTCTACGGATGCCTATATTTATACTACTCTTTCCTCCAATCGTTCGATTCATTCGATTCATTCGATTCGTGTAATTCTTTCCTACGCTACGCTTCGGACGATCTGCTACGCTGTGCTTTCCTACGCTACGCTTCGGACGATCTGCTTCGCTGTGCGTGTTCGTCCCCCATCCGCCTCTCGCTCCTTGAGTTTCCTAGAGTCTCCTTGAGTTTCCCATCCCTCATATCCTCGCCCCCTATATATCCCCACGAACAAAACACGATAGATATACGATAGATATACGATAGATATACGATAGATATACGATAGATAAATACACCTCCTCTGCACCCTTTCACTCCCTTCACAACTCCTCCCGTTTTTCCATTGTTCCGTTATCCCATTATCCCGCGATTCGCTCGATTCGTGTTATTCGTTCGATTCGTGTTCAGATTATTCTGACCTCTCCGACCACTCCGATTATTCCGCCCTTTCAGACGATTCCCCTCTCGCACTCCCCATCAGTTTTCGATACAATTCATACCCCTCCGCTACTCTACGGGAGCACTCCTACGGCGCTAGTTAAGCGCAAAGAAAAAGTGAGGGAATGGGGTAAAATGCACTATTTTTTCACTTTTTTTACTTTTTTCTTGCATATATGAAAAAAAAGCAGTAACTTTGCAGGCGGAAATGTGTTATGAAGGGTTTTCAAGACATAATAAACGGATACTGCGGACGGATAACGTGCGGAGAGAAAGTGGCGCATATACGGGTGACGCGTGCAGTAGCGACAGGTTTGCTGGTGGCTGGTTTGCTGGTTGCGGAATGTGCATTGCCCGCATCGGCAGAGATTATAAAGCTCAAGTCGGGCAAAACGGTTGACTGCACCATACTGTTTCAGAACGAGGAGGTGGTAGTTGTGCGCGACAATGTGAGCGGAATACGTTACCAGTACCCACGGAGCGAAGTGGTGGAAACAGAGAACGAGAACGCGACCGACGCAACAGAACAGAACAAAAAAGACAAGACACACAACAATCCGACAGATAGTCAAACTGAACAGGCAAACCACTCGGGCAGGGCACGGCGCAAGGATAGACAGGCAAAAGAGAGTGTGGATGAACAGTCGCTACAACGTGTGGAGACGGGGCGGAAAGTGGCGATGGGTGTCAGTTTGTTCGGCGGAGGAATGGCAATGCCGGTGCAGTTGACGGGTGAGGACAACACGCCGAGCATGGGCGGTCATGCAGGTGCAGACGTGATGATTGGAGCGAGCAACATGTTCAAGCGACGCATTTTCTTGGGTGGTGCAACGGGTTTTCATGCCTACATGCAGGGCGGCGAGGTTCTCTCGTTCATCCCCATCATGCTTCGTGCAGAAGTGCCGCTGACGCTCAAACGACACGCTCCGATGCTTGGAATGGGAGCCGGGTACGGTATCGGCTTGCAAGGCACTAAAGGCGGGTTGTGCGCAGATGTGGAGTTCGGTTGGCGGTACTCATACACGCGAAAAGGGGCATTCTTTTTGGGCATTTTTGCGGATTTTCAGGGCGCACAACTGACGTTGACAGAGACGGTTTCGGGCAAGGAATACACGATGGAGGCTTACCGCAACTTGTGCGGTTTCGGTGCGAAAATGGCATTATATTTCTAACAACACCAATACAATGAGAAACAAGACTGACAGACAAGAACGCTCATCGTCACAGAAATTGCGTCGTCAGATGACGCGAACGCATCGCGTGACTATTCTGCTGAACGACAGCGAATACAAAGCACTGAATACGTACCTCTCGAAGTACGACATCAAGAACAGGTCGCAGATGATTCGCGAGACCTTGTTGATGAATATCTTGCAGCGTTTTGATGCCGACAATCCAACGCTGTTTTGATTAGTTTCAACGCTGTTTTAATTGGCGTTTTCTTCAACTGCCGGAATACGGATTGTGGAGAAACGTTTCTGACGTTTCTGCCAGCGTTCGCGCGCCAACTGCTGCATGTCGGTCACTTGGTCGTTTTCATCGGTTATCTCGAACCCGAACACCGTTTCTATCACATCTTCAAGGGTAAGAATGCCCTGAAAACAGCCGTACTCGTCGATGACGATGGAGATCTGCTCTTTGTGCTCAATGAGCGAGTCCCAGATGTCGGGCAACGAGGTCTCTTCGTTGAAGTACGGCAAGGGGCGTTTGATGTCCTTGAGGCACATGGTGAACTTATCTTCTGCAAGCAGTTCGAGTGCGTCAGTGCGTAAGATATATCCCGTGATGAACTCACGCGAGTCGGCATAAACGGGGATGCGTGAGAAATGGTCGTAGTTGTCGTCTCGGTAAAAATCGCGGAGCGTCATGTTCTCTGAAGCAATGGCCGCAACGACTCGAGGCGTCATGACATCGTAAGCCTTGATATCTTCGAGCTTGATGATGTTCTGGATAATCTTGTTCTCGTTCTCCTCGAAAACGCCCTCTTCTTCGCCCACATTGGCCATGGCCGACAGTTCTTCGCGCGAATACGAGACCTCCTCTTCGGCACTGTCGGGAGTGATGCGGGCGGTGAGACGAACGACACACCAGACGATGGGATAGAGGATGAAGATGAGTGCGCGCAGCGAGCGAGCGGCAAACGCAGTGAGGTGTCGCCACTGCGTTGTGCCTATGGTTTTCGGGATAATCTCAGAGAAAACGAGGATAAGGATGGTGGTGATGATGGAGACGAGCCCGAACCACGCACTTCCAAAGACGATGGTGGCCTGGCGTCCCACACCCGCAGCACCAATCGTGTTCGCAATGGTGTTGAGGGAGAGGATGGCCGCAAGTGCCTGGTCGGGGTCCTGTTTGTACTTGTGGAGCAGTTCAGCCCATTTGTCGCCATTATCTTCGCGCATCTGTAAGTACGCGATAGAGGTGGACATGAGAGTGGCCTCGAGGACTGAACAGAGGAACGAAACCGCCATTGCGGAAAGCAGAAAAACTAAAAGTAGAAGCATTATATGTTATTGCGTAATGATTATCTAATGTGATTTGTTCGTTGCGAGCCCGCAGATGATGCGTGCGGCATTGTCCGGAGCGGTGGTATCCCCGAGCGTGCGGGCTATTAGTTCGTAGTCGTCGTGCATTTGTGCGCGGCGTTGGTCGTCGTAGAGGAGCGAGGCAAGTTCATCTGCCACCTCCTCGACAGTGAAATGCAGGGCCAGTTTCTCCCGAATGCACTCTCTGCCGAGAATGATGTTAGGCAGCGTGAAGAGTCGCATCTTGAAGAACGTGCGCCAGAAGAGCGAGAAGAGTCGTGGACATCCGACGTGATAGACTGCCACTTGGGGACAACCGAGCAATGCCGTTTCGAGCGTGGCAGTGCCAGAGTTGACGATGGCTGCATATGCACCGCTGACGAGCGTATAGGTGTCGTGTACGAGAGGCGTGTCGGGCGTGATCCATTGATGGTAGAACGTGTCATCGATACCAGGGGCTGCGGCCACACGGACGTCGAAATCAGGGAAACGTCGGGCTGCCGAGAGCATCTTCGGCAGACAGTGGGACACTTCAGACGGGCGCGAACCCGGGAGAATGGCGATGTAGCGTTCTGTGGCCTGTTCGGCATCGTTCGGGCGGACAGGATGAGCGAGTCGGAAACGCCGCACTTGGTCCATCGTGGGATTGCCGACATACGTGCACGAATAACCGAACCGGCGATAAAAATCGGGCTCGAAAGGAAAGATGCCGAGCACGGCATCAGAGAGCGTGGCAATCTTGTGGATGCGGTACGTTTTCCATGCCCACACTTTCGGCGGAATATAGTAGCAGATGCGCGTCGCGGGCAAGTGTCGGCGACAGAAAGCGGCCATCCGGAGATTGAAGGAAGGGTAGTCGATGAGAATAAGCACGTCGGGTTTTTCGGCAAGTAGTGCCTTTTCGGCGATGCGGAAATTGCGGCGCACCCGACCGAGATTGCGGAGAACGGCCTCGATGCCCATAAAAGCCATCTGCCGATAATCTTGGAAGAGTCGGCAACCGGCCTCACGCATCGCGTCACCACCGAGCCCCAGAAAATGAGCCTCGCTATCGTCCTCGCGAAGAGCACACATGAGGTCTGCGGCGTGTCGGTCGCCGGAAGCTTCACCTGCTATCAGAAAATACTTCATTCTTATCGTTTAACTGCTTGGCAGCATGGACGTTTATCGTTTTCAGACGCTGAACAGTACGGCAGCGATGACATACGGAAGTGCTCCGAGCATGACCCCTTTCGCCAGTTTCCACGTGTCGAGGGCATAGAAAAGGAAAAGCAACGCCATGTCGGGAAACACCGCTACGATGCACAGTTTAGTCAGCATCAGATTGGTCTCGAAATGGAAAGCGCGCAGTGCGTTCCAGAGATGAAACTGCTCGATGTACGCCCATCCAAAGAGGGCAGGCGCAACGAGACCAATCAGTACTCCAATCTGGTATTTATCGAGTCTTTCCACTGTTTGTCGGTCATGTCTATCGTGGTTGGTGTGACAGAGATGTATCCGTGTGCGTTGGCATATTGGTCGGTGTCGGGCGCGTCAGGTTCGGTGTTGACGAAATGTCCGGTTAGTAAGAAGAACGTGCCACCATTGGGGTCGGTATATGGGACGTACTCTTTGTCCCAATAGCCATGACAATGGCGGGTTATCTTCGTGCCCTTGACCGGCCCGACGGGGCAGTTGATGTTCCAACACAGACACTCACGCCGCGGCATGGCGAGTATGCGTTTGGTCAGTTCGAGCACGTGCGGGCGAAAGAACGTGAAGTCGGCATCGGGGCGGTGGTCGCACAGTGAGAATCCGATGGAGGTGATGCCGCGCGAACATCCCTCGAAGACCGCACCCATCGTGCCACTGTAGATGACGTTCACCATCCCGTTGTCGCCGTGATTGATGCCGGACACAATGAGGTCGGGCCCTCCATCGGAGAAGAGCTCATTGATTGCCAGTTTGATGCAGTCGGTGGGTGTGCCGTTAGAGAGGTAAACGGTCAGTCGCGGCTCTTCCTTAATCTTGCGGAGTCGAAGAGGTATGAGTACACTGATGGCGTTGGATTGTCCGCTTCGCGGACCATCGGGTGCCACCACCGTGACATCTCCCAGTTCGCGCATCACATCCACCAGTGTGAGGAGTCCTTTCGCGCCCCAACCATCGTCGTTGGTGATGAGTATCTTCATGCGAGTCCGGCTATACGTTTGACTTCAGCGATGACGGCAGCAGCGAAACTGTCGGCCTGCTCCATCGTGGGGGCTTCACTATAGACACGCAAAATGGGCTCTGTGTTGGACTTGCGGAGCAGTACCCATCCTTGCGGGAAGTTAATCTTTACTCCATCGCGGTCATCCACATCGTACATCTTGTAGATACCCTTGAGTGCAACGAGTATAGCATCCACATCCAGTTCGGGCGTGAGGTCGATGCGGTTCTTGGAGATGAAATATTCGGGGTACTCTCTCCTTAGTTCGCTCACCTTGCAACCCTTGTGTGCGAGATGTGAGAGGAAGAGCGCAATGCCCACGAGTGCGTCGCGTC
Organism: uncultured Bacteroidales bacterium; assembly: GCA_937892015.1. Taxonomy (GTDB): domain Bacteria; phylum Bacteroidota; class Bacteroidia; order Bacteroidales; family Paludibacteraceae; genus Colicola. Next base: position 7,700 of record CALAUY010000072.1, read on the forward strand.
CGTAGTGGGAGGCGGGGTAGATAACGCCACCATTGCCCTCACCGCCGATGACGGCTCCCACACGTTCCATCTCAGTAGTGACGTTCACCTCGCCCACTTTCGAGGAGGTGTACGTGCAGCCGTGACGCTCAGTGACATCCTTGAGCGCACGCGATGACGAGAGGTTAGAGCACGTGGGACCGGGTGTGTGTGAGAGTACATAATCGGCCACACTGACAAGCGTATATTCCTCGCCGAACCAATCGCCGTTCTCGCAGATGAAAGCGAGTCGGTCAACGTCGGGGTCAACCACAAAACCGACATCCGCCTTCCCCTCCTTCAACAGATTGCATATCTCGGTGAGGTTCTGCGGCAGTGGTTCGGGGTTGTGCGGGAAACGACCGTTAGGGGTACAGTTGAGTGCAATGATGTTCTTCACTCCGAGCGCCTTGAGGATTGCGGGGATGGCGAGTCCACCAACAGAGTTGACACAGTCGATGGCCACCGTGAAATCGGCTTTCTCGATGGCCTGTTTATCCACCAAGGCGAGATTGAGTACGTTATCGACATGATAGGGCAGATAATCTTTGTAGGTGACGCTGCCGAGACTATCTACATCTGCAAAGAGGAAATCCTCTTTGTCGGCGATATCGAGCACCTCTTTACCTTCTGCATCGGTGAGGAACATACCTCGTTGGTTGAGCAACTTGAGTGCGTTCCATTGCTTGGGGTTATGACTTGCGGTGAGGATGATACCGCCCGCTGCTTTTTCTCCCACCACGGCCAGTTCGGTTGTGGGTGTAGTGGCGAGTCCGATGTTCACCACATTGTAGCCCATCCCGACAAGTGTGCCGGTTACAAGATGATCGACCATCTCGCCCGAAAGACGAGCATCGCGACCAACGACGATGGTTTTGTTGTCGGGCAAACAGCGACTGCGTTGCGTGGCATAGGCAGCCGTAAAACGTACGATATCTACGGGATTGAGCCCGTCACCAACCGGTCCGCCGATTGTGCCGCGAATGCCGGAGATAGATTTTACAAGAGACATATTATTGACGATTTGACAAGTTACGATTTGACAAGTTACGATTTGACAAGTTAGAATGTGCGGATTTTGATTTTCATGTCGTATCCGTAGGGGGTGACTGACGAGGCATCGCTGTCGAAACCCAGTTTAGACGGGCAGATTAGTTTGCCCTCCGCTCCACTGTATTTCATGACGGAGAGGGCGTAATGCCAACCGGTGCAGGCAGACGAGCTGGTGAGGCCATAATGGAACTCGATGGGGTGCGAGGCATCGTTGCTTGTCCAATAAGAGAGAGTGTCGGCATTGACCTCAAGGGTGTAGCGTCGATAACGCAACTCAACGATGTCGTTCGTCTGAATACTGTCGGTGGTCGTGTCGCCCTGTTGGGTGAGGTGGAAATAGCAGTAATCGTCGAGTTCAAGGTACTCGTTGGGCTTCCATTGGTCGTACGGCGGCTCCTCGTAGATGATGGTGATATGGTTGCGCTTGATGTAGTCGGCAATCAGTTTTTTCTCGTTCTTCAACTGCGTCGAATAGGCTGTTGAGGACGTGCATGCCACGCCCGTGAGAGCTACTACTATCAGCGACAAAACAGGTATAAACAGTTTCTTCATTTCTTTGTTATGTTGTTTACAGTCAGTTCAATAGACACGTTCGTGAGCGGTGGTACGTTGTCGCGCCCGTCGCGCCCGTATGCGCAGTAGAAAGGTGCAAGCAGTCGGAAAGCCTCCCCCTCACGCATTTTGTCGAATGCCATGTCGATGGCTCGTAGCGTCAGACGTTTGCCCACCTCCACCTCTTCGGCGACATCCTCAATAAGTGCGCCTGTCTTAAGGTCTCGGATGACGGCAGAATAATCGACGTGCATTCCTTCTTTGACCTCCGGGCCTTCGGTGGCAATGAGTCGCACGTACCAGAAACTGCGGTTGTCAAGCACGAAAGGCAGTCCTGAAGCGCGCACCGTGTCGATGAGGATGGCATCTGCCTGCTCGGCGAGTCGGAAGTTCATCTCCATAAGAGCCAGTGCGGTCGAGTCGGGCTCTTGGCGATTAGCCGGTCCTTGCGGTCGAACACGCCCGCATCCGACCAGTACCGACATCAGTATCCATCCTATCAAGATAATATCTCGCCTCATTCGTCGTGTTTTTTCTTGTCCTTACCCAATAGCGATTTGCGGTATTCGGACGGTGAGACTCCGTACGTTGTCTTGAAGCAGCGCGAGAAATACCGTGCGTCGTTCATACCAATCATGTACGCCACTTCCGTCACGTTGTATTTGCCGGACTCAATCAGTTGTGCGGCACGTTTGATGCGCACTTCGCGGATGAACTCGTTGGGCGACATCCCCGTAAGGGTCTTCAGTTTGTTGAAGAACTGGGTACGGCCGATGGGCGACTGTTGTACTAAGTCATCAACGCTCAACTCGCTATTGTCCATGTTTTTCTCCATATAATCGAGCAGTTGCGCCAAGAAAATCTCATCGGGGTTCTTTTCTTTCGTCTGCCGCGGTTGTAGAGAGAGGAGGCTGGCCCTATAGGTCTCTTGCAGCACTTCGCGTTGGTGCAAGAGGTTCTGGATACGTGCCAAGAGATACTCGGGCGAGAAGGGCTTGGTGATGTAGTCGTCGGCACCGTACTTGAGTGCTTCGAGGCGGCTCTCCACTGCTGATTTGGCGGTAAGGAGAATGACGGGGACATGCGATGAGGCGGTGTTCGTCTTGATGCGGTCGGTCAGTTGAAGGCCGTCCATGAAAGGCATCATCCAATCGGTGATGACGAGGTCGGGCACTTGCAGCCGTATCTCTTCGAGCGCTTCGTACCCGTCGTGTGCTTCGCGTACGGCGTACTGCGGTTCAAGGAAGCTGCGGAGGAATCGGCACATATCTTCGTTGTCATCCACCACAAGGAGACTATGTCGGCTGTCGATTAGTGGTTTGAGTTTGAGCTCTTTGCGTTGCACCTCGTCGCCCTCTTCGGCCGCCATACTGTCATCGACCATCATCTCGATAGTATCCGGCCCGAAATGCTCTTTGCCTCTTAGGAAGAGCACGGTGAACGTTGACCCCTTGCCGGGTTCGGACTCCACCTCGATGAGGCCGTGCTGCATATCTACTAGTTCCTTGACCAGATTGAGGCCGATGCCCGTGCCGGTCTTGTTGAGGGTGGAATGTATCTCGTTCTGCGAGGCAAAGCGCTCGAAGAGCACGCTGCGCTTATCTTTCGGTATTCCTATACCCGTGTCGATTACAGCAAGAGATATATAGTCCTCTCGCTGACCAAGACGAACGGTGATAGAGCCGCCATCGGGCGTATATTTGAAGGCGTTGGAGAGCAGGTTGTAGATGATAGTGTCCGTTTTCTCGTGGTCGAGCCAAACGGTCGGTTCATCAAGGTTGTTCTCGATAGTTAACGTTATATGCTTGTCGGCCGCTTCTTTGTTGAAATTAGCGCACACCTCTTTCACCTGTTTGCTGAGGTCGAACTGCTGAATCTTGAGGCGCATCTGGTGGTTCTGAATCTTGCGGAAATCGAGTATCTGGTTGATGAGTCGCAACATTCGTGCGGAGTTGGAGTCAACAATCTCGAGCTGACTGCGTACGGCAGGGGATATTTTCTCGTGTTTGAGTACATGCTGCACGGGTCCGGTGATGAGTGTAAGCGGTGTACGCAGTTCGTGCGAGATGTTCGTGAAGAAGCGTAGTTTGATTTCCGTCACTTTCTGCTCTACCTCCACTTCTTGCCGCAAGTGTGTCACGATGAGTACGATGCGGTACAGCACCAGCGCCACGAGGATGAAGATGATGGCATAGAGCACGAACGCCCATCCCGTCAGCCAGAACGGGGCACACACATGGATACGGAGCGTGCGTTCGTTGTTGACCCACACGCCTTTATTGTTCGTTGAGCGTACCCGGAACGTGTAGTTGCCGTGATTGAGTCGGGTGTACGTGGCGCGTCGGAGTGTACCGACATAATTCCAATCGGCATCCACTCCGTCCATCTTGTACGCATACTGCACATCGTCGGTTTCGGAGGGAAAAGCGAGTGCTGCATACTCGATGGAGAACACCGACTGAGCGTGCTCAAGGGTTATCTTCGGTCCGTAACAGATGGCATCTTCGATAGGTCCGTCCTTGCCGGGCAGAACGGGCTGATTGAAGAGGAGGAAGTTGGTGAACTGCATCGGCGGCACTTCTTCGGTATGAACGATACGGTTAGGGTCGAAGCGACAAGCGCCGGACGAGTAGCCGAAGAGCAGATGTCCATCGTTGAGCACGAGCCCTTGTGCCTCACCGAACACGGCTCCTTTTTCGGACTCCAGGGCCGAGAAATGCTGAAACGTACGGGAGTCCATACTCAAGTGCGTGAGTCCGTCTTCATAGCTCAACCAGATGTCGTTGGTGGAAGGGTCTTCGGTGATGGCGAGTACGATGTCGGACATGAGGCCGTTGGTCAGATTATAGAATCGTGCGTTCTGTGGTGCGAGGAGGTCAGTTGCGAGGGGGTTGGTCACCTCAATGAGTCCACCGCCGAACGTGCCTATCCAAAGATGTCCGTCGGGCGTGCGGTGCAGGGCTCGGATGTCGAAATACGGGATTGCTTCAGTGCCAAGCGTGCGGGTGTTGATTCGCATGATGCCGGTTGTGGTGCCGGCAAAAAGTGTCGTGTCGTTGATGAAGAGGAGGTCTCGCACTTTCGACCCGAATCGGTCGGGGTACGCCTCCCAGTCGTTGTCTTGGTGGATGAATTGCCCGTTACGGAAGATGTTCACTCCACCGCCGAACGTGGCTATAAACAGCGCACTGTCAGCACCATAACAGAGATCATAGACATCGTTGTGAAGCAACGAATAGGGTCCTCCGTCGCTCCTGTAGCGGGTGAGTTGTCCATCGCTGTATAGGAAGAGTCCATCGTTCTTGGAACCCATCCAGATAGATCCATCGGCACGTTCGAGCATGCTGTAAATGCGGGCGTTGAGGGGCAGTGTTGACAGACAGTGCATGTCTTGATTGAAGAGCCTAACCCGCCGGTCTTTGGTGGCGAGGATGAGGTTACTATCGCGCAACTGAATCATCGCTCGCAGTTCGCCCGAATGGTCGCGGTCTTGGCGCAAGTCGTATAGTTCGAACTGGACGGGTACGGCATTGATGCGGTCGAGTCCGAGGTCGTACGAGCCTACCCAGAGCGTTCCTTGCCGGTCCATATACGCCGAATGTAGCATGTTCGTTACCCCGCCCAGACGAGAGACGAGACTGTCTTTCTCGGCATCGTAGAAAGCGAAACCGCCGCCCTGCGGGTTAATCCATACTCCGCCGTGCACATCCTCGAACGCGAAGAAATTGCGGATTAGTTGGTGGTTGTATCGCTCGTCTATGGGGCTCGTGTAACGTTTGAGGGTCTTGTCGCGGGGCGAGAAGCGTAGCACACCACGCTCTTCGTTCTCCAACCAGATGTCGCCGTGCGCGTCTTGGTAGAGGTCGTAGAAGCGGTTACTATGCAGTTGTGGACTGTTGGCGGTATTGAACGTAAAGTAGTTGCCGGTACGTTTGTCGTACCAAACGAAACCGTCAGCCTCTGTAAGCAGGATGAGGTGGTTGGGTCGCGCGTTGACCATGTACGTGATAGGCGAGTGCAGCCCGAGGTCGATGCGGTCGAATCGTTGTCCGCGCGTCGAGAAACGCCAGAGAATGCCGCTCTGTGCACCTAACCAGAGGAACTTGCCATCATCGCATCCTGTCAGCAGGCAGTTGTCTGTTTCAGAGTCGCCCGGGCGGCGAATGGTGAGGCCACTCTCATCAACACTCTCGAAACCGCGTGTGGTGGCGGCACGGACGATGTTATCGGCCGACAGGAAGAGGCAGTTGATGTCGCCGTGCAACGTGTATGGTGTCTGTTCGACCTCGTCGGGGAACGTGTTCACGGGTTCGTGTATTCGGAGCAGACTATTGCCGCCCGCTATCCAGATTTCGCCTCGCTTGGTCTCCATTAGTAGTCGTTCCATCGGACGGTTGCGCTCGAAACGTGCGTCAAGAATACCGGTCGCAAGTATCTGTTCGGTATGCTTATTGAGTCGGTAGAAAGCACCGCTGTACGTCCGCATCCACAGATAGCCCAGACTGTCTTCATAGAGCGCGTCAATGCGGTTCGTCGAGGGGGTCTCGCTGTACTGAGAAGGCTTGTACGTGCGGAACTCGTACCCATCGAAACGGTTGAGACCATCCCACGTGCCGAACCACATGAAGCCATCGCGGTCTTGCAGAATAGACATCACAGTGTTCTGCGACAGACCGTCGGCCACGCTGTAGTGATGCACCAGATGGTGCATCTCGTCGTGAACGCCGGCATTAGAAAGCACGGGCGCGAGGAGGCTCACGAGAAGCAAGAGTGCTATTTTCGGCCGTTTATTCATTGAGGAGTGGGGTGAGGCTGATTATTCGGGGAGCATGACAATCTCGAACATATTGCCGCTGTTCACCAGTTTTTGGAGCGTTTGCTGTACGCTCTCGGCGGTGATGTTCTCCACAACCGGCTTGTATTCGGTTGCTCGGTTGATGCCCAGCTTGTAGTGCATCTCCAGTGTAGATGTCCACCAACCATTGCGTTCCATATCCTCTTGCAGGTCTTTGAGCATCGACTCTTTCTCTTTCTGCAAGTCGCTCTCCAATGGGCCATTATCGATGATGGTCTGCACTTCTTCGTGGATAATCTCCATCAAGCGGACCTGTTTGGCAGGGTCGGTGTCGAACTGCATCAGCAAGGCGGCTTTAGGAACGGGAAAGGCGGAAAAATAGCCGTATGTTCCCACTCCGTAACTGCCACCCTCTCGCTCGCGGATAGACTCTAAATAGCGGGTGCTGAGTATGCGGCCTATCATCTCCATGTTCATCGCGTTGGCAAGTGAGTAGTTGAAATCGTACGAGGTGTACTGGATGCGGTTGGAGGCAGTGGTCGTCTCCATTGCGCGGCTGAAATAATTGAGTATGCGACCTTTCGGTGCGCGGATACCATTGTCAACGAAATGCTCTTTGTGGTTCTTTTTCGTCTTGAGGCTGCCGAGATATGTGCAGATGAGTCGTTGCGTCTCGGCATCGTCGGGGTCGATGTTCCCTACAAAGAAGAAAGTGAAATCAGCGGCATTGCCGAACCTCTCGCTGTAAATATTCATAATCTTGTCTAAGCTGACCTTTTCGAGGTTGTCCTCGTTCATCAGCATCACGCGCGGGGAGTGGTCGGCACTCATCATCTGTACTGAGTCGCTGAACTGCGCTTTGGGATTGGCCGAGCGATGCGATAGTTGGTTGCGCAGCAAACCCATCAGTGCCGAGTAGGCATCCTCGTCGCGTCGCGGAGCAGTGAAATGCAGGTATATCAACTGCATGAGCGTTTCGAAATCTTTCACTGTACTGTTGCCGCTCAGTGACTCGGTGTTCTCGTTAATCGAGGTACTGCAACTCGCCCGTTTGCCGCTTAGTGCTTTCTGCAGGTCGGTGGCCGAGTAGTCGCCCAGTCCCATAAAACTAACAGCAGCAGTTGCCAGTTCGGCCGACATCAGCTCTTCGGTTGGGATGAGCGATTCGCCGCCCCAAGAGAAGGCCGACATCACTATCTCGTCTTGCTTGAAGTCGGTCTGTTTGAGCACGACGCGTACTCCGTTACGGAGGGTCCATTCGGTGGCACCGAAGTCGGTCAGTGTTCGTTTCTTGGCAATCTTGCCGGGTTTGAGTGCTTTCTTCACGAGCCGACTATCCACAGCTGTCGCTTTCGGTTGGGCAATCTCCAGCTCGTGCATGGCGGCCAATGAGGCGGTTATCTGTGCACTGCTCGGCAAGACTGCCGCATCTTTGTCAGGAGCTTGGATGTTCACGATAATGTTGTTGTCGGTCACGTACGTTTTGGCCAGTTCGTTGAGCATATCTACGCTCACGTGCGGGAGAATGCTCTGCATGAACTCGTATTCCCACTCGGCGCTCGGGATAGGCGAGCCCTCCAAGTAGTTGCTGATATACTCGTTGACGAAACTCCTGTTGCGGGTGGCATTGCGCTCGTTGTAACTCTTCTCGTATCCGCTGAGCATCTCGGTTTTTGCTCGGTCGAGTTCGTCTTGCGTGAAGCCGTATCGGCGCATTTTCTCTATCTGCTCCACGAGTAGCGCGAAAGCAGCCTGTTCTTGTCCCTCTTTCGCAGATACGGACGTATAGAAAGCGTCGCGTGTCGGCACCAAGTCGGTGTACGCCATTACGCCGCCCATGATGGGGGCATCCGGACGCAAGGTAATCTCTTGCAGTCGTTCGCCAAGGATATTGTAGATTAGTTCATCGAGCACGTCGCGACGGACGTATGCTGCTTGTGTGCCATGCATGGCTTTCGGCATCGGTTCATGCTTGAAGATAATGCGGATATTGCTGCTTTGCGCCTCGGGGTCGGTGACGATTGCCACGATAGGTTCGGTGTTGTCACCAATATCGTAGTAAGGTCGCTCTCCGCGATTGGCACGAGCAGGGACGTTGGCCCACAGTGCCTGAATCTTCGCTTCGATGGCATCCACGTCGATGTCTCCCACCACGATGATGGCTTGCAGGTCGGGGCCGTACCATTTCTTATAGTACGCACGCAGAGCGTCGTGGCTGAAGTTATTGATGACGGCCGTGTCGCCGATAACGTCGCGCTTGGCGTACTGCGAGCCCGGGTACATCAGTTCATTCCCTTTTTTCCACATGCGCCGTGCGGCCGTGCGACCGGTACGCCATTCTTCCAGAATGACGCCTCGCTCGGCATCTATCTCTTCGGGCAGTAAGCTGACAGCGCAACTCCAGTCGTGCATCACGAGCAGTGCCGAGTCGATGATGCCCTCACGGTACGTGGGCACATCACTCAATCGATAAACGGTGCGGTCGAGGGAGGTGTAGGCATTGATGTTGCCGCCAAAATTCACGCCGACTGACTCGAAATAGTTGATGATGCCCTTCCCTTCAAAATGTTCGGTGCCGTTGAAGCACATGTGCTCCAAGAAATGGGCCAGTCCGTTCTGCTCGTCCTCTTCAAGGATGGCTCCAACCGACTGTACAATATGGAACTCGCAACGCTCTTTGGGCATCTCGTTGTGACGTATATAGTACGTTAGTCCATTGTTTAAATGCCCCACGCGTACTGCCTCGTCGGCGGGTACTACGGGCACGTCATCTTGTGCGAAGAGGCCGATTGCCACCGCACAGAAAATCAAACTCAAAACATGTCTTTTCATTACGATAATATCTTTACGGACTGCAAAGTTACTGCTTTTTTGGGATATATGCAAGAAAAAACGCATTTTTTTGTCCTTTTTCGTGCATTTTCGGCGAGAAAGCTACTAAAATGCGCCTTTTTTCTCCCGATTTCGGTGGAGTTAGTGCGCAGATTTGCGTTTTTTCTTGCATATTTGAAAAAAAAGCAGTAATTTTGCAGCCAATTTCTTACGTTTTTTGGTTTATAGTGAGACAACAATGAAACAGGTAGAGATCATAACCATTGGTGATGAGTTGCTGATTGGTCAGGTGGTGGACACCAACAGTGCATGGATGGCATCGCGGCTCAATAGTTGGGGTTTTGCGGTGGGTCGCGTGGTGAGTGTTCACGACGACGCTGCGCAGATACGCGAAGCGTTGGCAGAGTCTGTGCATCGAGCCGAGGTGGTGCTGCTTACCGGCGGTTTGGGGCCGACTAAGGACGACATCACCAAACGCACGCTGTGCGACTTTTTCGGCACATCGCTCGTTTATCGGCAAGATATCCGCGAGCACCTTGAACGACTGTATGCCGGTCGTCCCGACGTACTCAACCGGTTGACTGACACCCAGTGTCTTTTCCCTGCCAATGCCGAGTTGCTGCGCAACGAAGTGGGGTCGGCACAAGCGATGTGCTGGCAGAGCTCGGCCACTGTCATCTCGATGCCGGGTGTTCCTTACGAGATGATGTGGTGCATGGACCATAGTGTGGGTGAGCGACTTCGATTGCTGTCGGCCGATGCCGGCAGCATCATCCACCGTACGCTACAAGTGTACGGCATCTCCGAGTCCGGTCTGGCGCTGCTCATCAGCGACTGGGAAGAGGCTCTGCCGAGCGGGTTGCACCTTGCTTATCTGCCCAAAGATGGGGTCATACGTCTGCGGTTGAGCGGGTATGGTGTGGCATCCGACGTGATAGAGGCACATATTGATGCGCTCCGCGCTATCCTTGATGCACAGACGACGGAATGGTTACCATCTCCCGCAGACAAGGGGCTACTCTTCGCCAACGATGATCGGCCTGTGGAGGTGTTAGTGGGCGAACGGCTCAAGGCCTGTGGACAGACAATAGCGTCGGCCGAGAGCTGCACGGGCGGGAAGATAGCAGAGCTGCTCAACCGCCATGCCGGCAGTTCGGCTTTCTACTATGGGTCGGTTGTGGCCTACGACAACAGCGTTAAGCAGGGCGTGCTCGGCGTGAGGGCTGACGATTTGGAGAGGCATGGGGCTGTCAGCGAACCCGTGGTGAGGCAGATGGCAGAGGGCGTTCGGTCGCTCATGCACACCGACTATGCAGTGGCCACATCAGGCGTGGCCGGACCCGATGGCGGTACCGCCGACAAACCCGTCGGGACGGTTTGGATGGCCGTTGCCACGCCGTACGGCACGTTCGCACATTGCTTCCGTTTAGGTCAACTGCGCGAACAAATCACCGACCGTGCCGCACAGACGGCACTCATCTGGTTACTGAAACTGATGAACAACCCCTGACCCGATAGATTGCTTGCACGGTACGTGCCTCATGCGGGCAATCTGAAGCATAGAAGCCCCCGCTTCGGGAATCCATACAACATTCATACTGCCACTTTTTGGATTATACCTGCAATATGTACTTTAACGGATGGGTACCACGTGTCAGTGTGTGACTATTTAAGATGAGGTTATCATGTGATAATTAACTTATCGTCCGTGTATCGTTCGTATATCGTTCTTGGGGAGATAGAGGGAGGTATAGGGGGCGAGGAGGAAACTTTAGGAAACACTATGGAACTCTATGAGTCTTAGGAGCGAGAAGCGGGAGGGTAGTTTTTCGAACACGAATCACACGAATTGGACGAATAGGAAAAGTTGTAGAAAATCAATATTGTTGCGATAAATTTATACAAAAACCTATAAAACCCTTTGAATGCTTTAGTA
>CALAUY010000073.1 GCA_937892015.1 uncultured Bacteroidales bacterium
AATATAAGTGTATTTGAGTAAATGGTACCCCTCAAAAAAAAACTGGAAGAATTGGAAACTGGAAGATTTTTAAATCAAATTTCATCTAAAAAGCTAAAAATCAATGAAATACGACATTAGCAAATTAGCTTCCCCTAAGATGCCGAACCTCGGAAAGGGGACAGAATGTATCAAATTACTGCTCTCACAGGCATCAGTAAACATGCATGAACCCCTCGTTCCGATGTTTTTTCCTGTACTTGGCGCTCACATCAGCGGAGCAGAATTTCAGTACCCTGACTTCACTTGGAAGGAACTTTGTGGCATGATGGCCAATCTGGTGGGCGATTCTGGCTGCAACAAGGGGCAATTGTCCTATCTGGTGGAGGCGATTTGCCGCGATTTCCGCCAGCACGACGAGGCTGAACTGAACGTCAACGGACCCGGAGAGATGGCCGATGCCGACTACGGGTACGTAGGAGCCGGACGTGGACGCGTCAGTCTCTACCGACGCAAAGAGTGCGTCCTCAAGAACATCCCGCAAGAAGAGGCTGTCAACGCACTACTCGACCTCATCGAACACGACCAACATAACGAACATAATAACTAACATATACTCTTATGCAAAAAAGTCCCTTACAAATTGCCCGCGGCAATTACAACCCGAAAATGCCTGTAGCACTACAAGGCTCTGTGGCTATTCAAGAAGGCGCACTCACGCAGTCTGTAGCCGACCAAGACGAGATTAAGCAACTCTTCCCGAACACGTACGGCCTGCCCGTCATCTCACTCGTCCCGGGAGACGCACAACCCTTCCCCGCTGTCAACGTCGGCGTCATCCTTTCCGGCGGACAAGCCCCGGGCGGACACAACGTCATCGCCGGACTCTTCGACGGACTGAAGAAAATCAACCCCGAAAGCAAACTCTACGGTTTCCTGAACGGACCAAGTGGACTCATTGAGAACAAATATACCGAACTGACAGCGGACATCATCGACGAGTACCGCAACACCGGTGGGTTCGACATCATCGGTTCAGGGCGCACCAAACTCGAAGAACCTTGGCAGTTCGACAAAGGGATAGAGGCCTGCAAGCAACTGAACATCAAAGCTATCGTCATCATCGGTGGTGACGACTCCAACACCAACGCATGCGTGCTCGCCGAGTACTACAAACAGAAAAATGCCGGCATACAGGTCATCGGATGCCCCAAAACCATTGACGGTGACCTCAAGAACGCACAGATAGAGACGAGCTTCGGGTTCGATACCGCCTGCAAGGTCTATGGAGAACTCATCGGTAACCTCCAGCGTGATGCCAACTCCGCCAAGAAATACTGGCATTTCATCCGACTCATGGGACGTAGCGCCAGTCATATAGCACTCGAATGTGCCCTACAAGCGCAACCCAACATCTGCATCATCTCCGAAGAAGTGGAGGCCAAGAACCTCACACTCAACGACATCGTTGAGCAGATAGTCAACGTGATTGTGGCACGGGCCGATGCCGGACTCAATTTCGGCACTATCCTCATCCCTGAAGGACTCATCGAGTTCATTCCCGCCATGCGGCGACTCATCGCCGAGCTCAACGACCTACTCGCCACCAACGACGAGTTCAATACCCTCGAAAGCGATGACGAGAAACGACAGTACGTCAAGGCCAAACTCAGTCACGAGAGTAGCCAACTCTACCGCGACCTGCCCAAAGGCATCGCTCGACAACTGACCCTCGACCGCGACCCGCACGGCAACGTCATGGTGTCACAGATAGAGACCGAGAAACTGCTCATCGAGATGGTTGCCAAGCGACTCGCAATCATGAAGGGAGAGGGCACATACAAGGGCAAGTTCTCCGCACTCAACCATTTCTTCGGATACGAGGGACGCTGCGCCATCCCATCTAATTTCGATGCCGACTACTGCTACTCACTCGGCCGCACGGCAGCGATGCTCATCGCCGAGGGCAAGAGCGGATACATGGCCATCGTGCAGAACCTCACCAAACCCGCTGACGAATGGCAGGCCGGAGGCATACCCATCACCATGATGATGAACATGGAGAAACGCAATGGCAAGATGAAACCCGTCATCCAGAAAGCACTCGTTGACCTTGAGGGCGAACCGTTCAAGTATTTCGCCGCCCATCGCGACGAATGGGCCGACGCACACGCCAGTTACATCTACCCGGGTCCTATCCAGTACTACGGCCCGAGCGAGGTCTGCGACCAACCCACCCGCACCCTCAAGCTCGAACACCAAGCATAACCCCCGCGGTTTCTGCATCACGACACTCATCTCGATTCTGTCTCCCCATCAAAAAGCAGCCCCTCCCGAGGCTGCTTTTTATTTTCATTTTTATTTTTATTTTTCATTTATTTTCATTATCTCGTCATCCCGTCATCCCGTCATCCCGTCATCTCGTTTCTAATCTGACTCCTCCCCTAAGGTAGGGGAGGTCCCGCTTGCGGGGGAG
>CALAUY010000074.1 GCA_937892015.1 uncultured Bacteroidales bacterium
ATTGCAACGTTTTTAGTCATCTGTACATTTGTCTGCACGGCTCTGTCGAACGACCGAGCCTGCCGAGGGAGAACTCCAATTGCAACGTTTTGAGTCATCTGTACATTTGTCTGAACTCCTGAACTCCTGAACTCCTGCACTCCTAATTTATAAATTTGTAAATTGTCTAATCACAAATAAACATTATGTATTCGGAGTTTCAAAAGCACTTACAGAAAGAGTTGCGCGCCATTGACGAGGCGGGATTGTATAAACATGAGCGCATCATCATCACCCCGCAATCATCGGAGATACAAGTGTCGGACGGGCAAGAGGTCATCAATTTCTGTGCCAACAACTACCTCGGCTTGGCGGATAACGCCGAGCTCATAGAAGCGGCCAAAACGCGCATGGACGCACGCGGATATGGCATGTCGTCGGTGCGGTTCATCTGCGGTACGCAAGACACGCACAAAGAGTTAGAACGCGCCATCTCCGACTTCTTCGGCACGGAGGACACCATTCTCTATGCCTCGTGTTTCGATGCCAACGGTGGACTATTCGAGCCGCTTCTGACCGAGGAGGATGCCATCATCTCCGATGCACTCAACCACGCCTCTATCATCGATGGCGTGCGTCTGTGCAAGGCGCAGCGGTTCCGCTACAAGAACGCCGACATGGCCGACCTCGAAGAGCAACTCAAGCACGCACAATCGGCTCGTTTTCGCATCATTGCCACCGACGGCGTCTTCTCGATGGACGGCAACGTCTGCCCGCTCGACAAAATCTATGAGTTGGCCAATCGATACAACGCGCTGGTTATGGTGGATGAAAGTCACTCTGCCGGCGTTGTGGGCAAAACCGGACATGGTGTGACGGAACGTTTCGGTCTGCGCGGCAAGATAGAAATCATCACGGGCACGCTCGGCAAAGCGTTCGGCGGGGCTGTGGGCGGTTTCACAACCGGCAAACAGGAGATTATCGACATGTTGCGCCAACGCAGTCGTCCCTACCTGTTCAGCAACTCTCTGCCGCCAATGATAGCCGCAGCAGGGCTGAAAACGTTCGAACTACTGACCCGCGACAACACCCTTCAAGACCGTCTGCACGCCAACACCGACTATTTTGTCAGTCGCATGTTGGCCGCAGGATTCGATTGCAAACCTACCGAGTCGGCCATCTGTGCCGTCATGCTCTACGATGCACGTCTGTCGCAAGAGTTCGCAGCTGCACTGCAAGCAGAGGGCGTCTATGTGACCGGTTTCTACTATCCCGTAGTTCCTCAAGGGCAGGCACGCATACGCGTACAACTATCGGCTGCACATACGCGCGAACAACTCGATAAAGGTATCGCTGCATTCGTCAAAGTGGGTAAACAGTTGGGCGTTCTTACAGCATGAGAAGATAACCATAAGATAACCTGAAGCGGAACAGCCGCACCGAGAAATGTCCGGTGGACATTTTGAGGGACGAGTGCAGCGCGCGAGTTTACGACTTTAGGAGTAAACATAGAACTCCTATTTTAGATAACCATAAGATAACCATAAGATAACCATAAGATAACCATAAGATAAGAATGAGAGCTTTAGTGAAGAGAAAAGCCGAGCGGGGCATCTGGATGGAAGAGGTGCCAATGCCGGAAGTGGGCGTGAACGATGTACTCATCCAAGTCAAGAAAGCAGCCATCTGCGGCACTGACCTGCACATGTACAAATGGGACTTGTGGTCACAGCAGCACTGCACCCCACCCTACATCATGGGACACGAGTTCGTGGGAACGGTGGTGGATATTGGCCCTGGCGTGCGTAATATCCGCGTGGGTGAGCGAGTGACGGCCGAGGGACATATCGTCTGCGGTCAGTGCCGCAACTGCCGGAGAGGCATGGGCCACGTCTGCGAGCACTCGCTCTCTGTGGGCATCTTCGGCAAAGATGGCGCTTTTGCCGAGTACGTCACTATCCCCGAGTCGAACATCGTCAAACTGCGGCCTGAGATACCCGATGATTTTGCGGCAATCATGGACCCGTTCGGCAACGCCACGCACACCGCCCTCGCTTTCCCGCTACTTGGTGAAGACGTACTCATCACGGGTGCGGGACTCATCGGCACAATGGCCGCAGGCATCTGCCGCTTCGCCGGCGCAAAGCATATCGTCGTCACCGACATCAACTCGCTCCGACTCGATATCGCCAAGCGAATGGGGGCCACCCTGACCGTCAATGGCGCGAAAGGTGAGACGGTGGAAGGAGCTATGCAACAACTCGGCATACACGGTTTCGACGTGGGATTAGAGATGTCGGGCGCACCCGCTGCCTTCAACGACATGGTCGCACACATGTACAAGGGATCGAACATCGCACAACTCGGCATCCTACCCGAAAACACACAAGCCGACTGGTCGAAAATCATCTTCAACGCCCTGACTATCAAGGGCATCACCGGCCGACATATGTGGGAGACGTGGTACATGATGGAACAGATGTTGCTGGGAGGACTCGACCTTTCACCCGTCATCACGCACCATTTCCCGTTCGACAATTTCCAACTCGGATTCGATGTCATGGAGAGCGGCAAATGCGGCAAAGTGATTCTCGAAATAAGCGACTGACACGCTTTGGCATAGTATTTGCACATTTGGCATAGTATTTACACATTTGGTATAGTATTTACACATTTGGCACAATATTTGCACATAGAAAATAAAACTTTATATTCAAACAGAAATGAAACGACTATTGACAGGATTATTGGCTCTGATGAGCCTGTCTGTTTTCGCAACAGACCTTCCGAAAGAATTGCAACAGTACAAACTGGAGAACGGGTTGACCGTGATGCTGTGGGAAGACCACGACCAACCGGACGTGACCGGATATGTAGTGGTTAGGGCCGGCGCAATCGATGAGCCTGCCGAATATACGGGCTTGGCGCACTACTTGGAGCACATGCTCTTCAAGGGTACGCAGCGCATCGGTGCTGTCGATTGGGAGAAAGAACGCCCTATCTACGACTCCATCATCGCACTCTATGACCAATATTCGGATGCCACCGACCCGAAAGTGCGCGAACAGCTCGCTACGCAAATCAACGAATGCTCTATGCGCGCTGCCAAATACTCCACCACCGAGGATTTCTTCAACCTGCTCGACAATATCGGTGCTGAGGGCGTCAATGCTTATACAAGTTACGACCTGACGGCCTACCACAACTCGTTCCCGCCCGCCGAGATGTACCGCTGGCTCACCATCTTCTCTGACCGCTTCATCAACCCCGTGTTCCGTACGTTCCAGGCCGAACTGGAGAACGTGTTCGAGGAGTACAACATGTACGCCAACGAGCCGTCATCACAAGTGCAGAAGAAAGCCCTCGAGAAAATCTACGAGGGACACGCTTACGACCGTGACGTGATTGGTCTGCCCGAACACCTGAAGAACCCCCGTCTGTCGAAACTCATCGAGTTCTACAACACATGGTATGTGCCTAACAACATGGCACTCATCCTCGTGGGCGATTTCGATGCAGAGGCCACCAAACCGATGATTCAGGAGACTTTCTCCCGCCTGCAAGCCAAACCCCTGCCCGAGCGCACACAGTACAGCGTAGTGAGCTATAAAGGCAACCCCAAGTACAGCTATAAGTTGGGCTACTCGCCAATGCTCATGTGGGCGTACGATGGCGTCAAAGAGGGGGCTGACGACCAGACGGCTCTCGAGTTCGTCATCTCACTGCTGAGTAACGATGTAGAGACGGGTCTGCTCGACAAACTGACGCTCGATGGAGACGTACAGTACGCCGGTGCGTTCCTCGACTCACGACGCGACCTCGGGCGCATACTGATACAAGCTGTGCCGTACTATGATGTCAACCAACGTATGTACGACGACAACAAAACGACCGAGAAAATCATCCGCAAAGAGATTGATAAACTCAAGAACGGCGACATCGAAGATTGGCGCATCGCGTCAGTGAAGAAGATGTACGACGAATCATACAAACTGGTGTTCGAGAACTCCTCCTCCAAAATGGGAAACCTCGTACACTGCTTCACTTATGGACTTCCCCTCACAGACATCTTCGAGGAGAACGAAAAAATACAAGCCCTCACCAAAGAGCAAATCATGGCCACTGCAAAGAAATATTTCGATGCCGATTACATGACCATCTCTTTCGACGAGGGTACAATGAAAGTCAACCCGCTGCCCAAACCCAAGATTCAGCCACTCGACCCCGTCAAGGGAGCTGTGACCGAGTACGCCAAGGCGTTCATGGAGTTGCCGCGCGGAGAGGTGAAACTGACGTACAACAACTTCAACGACGTCATTGTACGCCAACTCGACGACAACGTCACGCTGCGCTATACGCCCAACAACAAGAACGATATCTTCACGCTCAATCTACGTTACGGGGTGGGCGAAGAGAAGATGCCGATGTTGCCTTACGTGACGGCTCTCATGAACACCGCCGGCGTCATGCCTAATACAGAAGCGCAAGAGTTCAACCGCGAGATGGCCGAACTGGGAGCGTCTGTAGGTTACTACTGCGATGACAGCTATTTCTACATCTCCATCTCCGGCGAAGATGCCAATCTGGAGAAGATTATGGCTCTCGTCACCCGTCAGCTCATCATGCCCAAACTGGAGCAAAAACAGCTTGACAACATCATCGGTAGCGTCTTCATTAGTCGCTGGAGCCGACAGAAACGTAACGCCATGCAGCGCTCGGCACTCATGCAGTACGCCCTCTATGGCGACAAGTCGTCTTACATCGATGAGGTGAAGTTCGGCGACATCTATGCCCTCTCACTCCCGAAAATTCAGACGCTCATTGGTCAGGCTCGTGAGTATGCGCTTGACGCACGTTACTGCGGTACACGCTCGATGGACGATGTGGTAGCCGCTCTACCCCTCACAGAAGGCATGAAACCGTCCACCTCGCCCGTGATCAAAGACCGCAAGACTTATACGAAGAACACCATCCTCTTCTTGCCGAATAGCAACGTGCAACAAGCCGACCTCTACCTGTACATCAATGGTCGTCCCTACAGCATCGAGTCAGATGTAGTATCCGACGCCTTCAACCAGTATTTCTCGGGAGGCTTCTCGGGTATTGTGATGAACGAGATACGTACCAAGCGCTCGATGGCCTACACGGCTTATGGTCAGGACGTTACGCCTATCTTGCAGGGCAAGAACTGCTACTTCATCGGGTACGTGGGAACACAATCCGACAAAGTAGTGGACGCTGTGAAGGTCTATAAAGACCTGTTGGACAACATGCCTATCGACTCTACCGGCATCGAGAACATCAAGATTGCTCTGCGGCAGAGTGCACAGACGACCAAACCGTCAATGCGAAGCAAGGCCGGCACGTTCTCCTACTGGCAACGATTGGGTTACAACGACGACCCTGCACGCGTCAATGCCGACAAGATAAACAACCTGACTTTCAGCCAGATTGAGGACTTCTACAAGCAGAATATCCAAGGCCAACCCATCACGATTGTTCTGATGGGCGACCCGAAGAAAATCAACCTCAAGGAGATAGAAGCGCTGCTGGGCTGCAAAGCCACCAAACTGTCGGTGACCAAACTGTTCGCCCCGATGGACCTCGATTTCTAAAGGACCTTACGAAGAATACCTTTTCTAAAGGACCTTACGAATAACACCTATTCTAAAGGGCTTTTCGGATAACACCTAATCCCCGCTTTCCGTCCACTAGGGCGGGAAGCGGTTGTTGTGTACGCACCACGCGTACGTGAGGCGTCTCGAAAACGGCCGGCAGACTGCCCAGCGCGTCGTAATCGACAAACCCGTTCTTGGCAGCTTCATTCACTGTGAAATAGGCCACTCCGAAACTGGTCAGGTTCTGGAAGAAATGCGTCCCCTGACTCGGCTCTATCTGGTATCCCGCCAATGCCGACTCAACGATGATAGAGGCGGCACTTATCTCTGACCAACGGACGGGGATACCGAGCCATGGGTCGCTCGACCCCCAACGCCCCGGACCAATCAAGATATAGTGCCTGTTCTGCCGAATCATCTCTTCGTTGATGCCGGCAATCTCTTCGCGTATCTGCGGCGAGAGGGCTGCATCGAACACATCCGGACGTACATAGACCACATCGCATATGCTGTCATAGACTCCCTGTCCCAACGCTTTCGATGAACGTACCAGCAGTGCCTCATCGGCAATGGCCGTCACGTCCTCTTTCACCTCGACTTTCGCCTCAACGATGGGCCTAATCTGCAGCAAGTAGAAGATGCCGGGCTCACCCGGAAGCGAGCCCAGATTGACAGCGAACTCTATCTCCACGGGACAACCCATCTCGCGTTGAGAGATATGCAGTACGGAGCGGAGAATCTCTGCCAACGGGAAAGCCTCGTGGTGCAGGATATTGTTGAAAGTCAGCACTCTATGCCCCTCTTCGAGGATATTGTCGTAGAGGTATCCCGAGCGGTAGTTATAGGTAGAAGCTATCAGGCGCAAACGTCCGTCCTGCTCGGCATCACCGATAGTGTAGGCCTTGAGGTTGAAACCATCATCTACTTCGGGCCGGAAATCGCGGCGCGAAAGGTCGAGGGCAAGAAACGAGGTCTGCGTTTGCCGTAATGCCATCTCGGTCGTGCTCGTCTGTAGGATATGTTGCGGATGGGCAGGCGAGAAGCGCAGCGTCACGCCACCATCAACGATATACTTGCCCAACCCTAACGCAATCTCTGCCTCGCCCTCTTCGGGCAGTTCGTCACCCAACGGGTAGAAATTCAAGCTGCGAGCCACTCCCGAGAACGATGGGTAGAAACGTCGGGAGGGCTGACGAGCCTCACGCCCCACCACTTCTTGGATAACCACTGCCATCTTCTCCTCATCTATCACGTTCTTTGTTGCCTCCATGTAAGCTTTCGACTCACGGTAGAAAACGCTGGCATACACTGCTTTCACTGCCTCTGTCAACCACGCAAGCGTCTGCTCGGTATTGTCAGCTTCGTTGGGAATCATATAGGTCGAGTAGATGCCCGCAAAAGGTTGGTATTGCGTATCTTCGAGCAGCGATGACGACCGTACTGCCAATGGACCTTGTAGCACGTCTATCAGTGCACGCAAATCAGCCGTCAGATGGTCGGGCAGAGGGGCTTGCAAAAACGCCTGTAAGATAGTGTCGTCCGACGCGTTGCTCAACGCCAGTGCATAGAGGCCGTTACGCTCCATGAACTCACTGAAAAGGTCTGTGCAGAGAACGACCGTCTTGGGGATGGTAATCTGCGCTCCTGCAATGTCCTCTAACTCAAAATGCCGCTTAATCATCGCATCAATGAACGCCAGACCACGTCCTTTAGAGCCCATCGAACCCGAACCGATACGGGCGAAATTAGAGTAGCGGTCGAACACCTCGGGGCGGAACTGCGCCACGATGCCGCGGTTCTTGATTCGACGATAGTCGAGGATGGCCTCGTAGATGATACGTTTCTCCTCTGCCATGTCCTCCAGCGTGAAATGTCGCGGGTCACGCGCTTTCACGTACTCGGCCAGCGGGAAAAGGGCGCGACTGTACAGCCAACGCGACACGTCGTTACGAGTTACGTGGTAGAAAAACGACTCGTCAGGGATGCGGAAAATCTTGTTCTGCAGCTCCTTCAGGTTGGTGCACGTCATTATCACTTCACCGGTCTTGGGGTCACGCCAACGAAAATCGCCGAATCCGTAGTTGTCGGTCATCTGTTCACGCAAATCGATAAGCAACGTCTGACTCTGTTTGTCGATGAAAACGGCGTTGGCCTCGCGAGCCAAGCGCTCGTTCGTTTTGTTCGACGACTCCACGATGATAGGGATGAACGGGTCGTTGTTGCGAATATCCCGCAACAAACGTCTGCAATTCTCCGAAGAGGGTTCGTTGTTCATCTGACCATCGGGAAACTCAGCATCCGTGATTACACCTAACATGTTCTCTCGATAACGGCAGTAGAGCTCCGAGGCCTCCTCGTACGTACGAGCCATCAGTATCTTCGGCCGGCCACGCATGCGCAACATCTGCTCGTGAGGATTGAGCGCTTCCGTCATGAAAGAACGCGACTGGGTGAACAGGTGTTTATACAGCATCGGCAGGATGGCCGAATAGAAACGGATATTGTCCTCCACAAAGAGGATTGCCTGCAAGCCTACCTGACGGATATCTTCCTCCACGTTCATCTTGTCCTCAATCA
Organism: uncultured Bacteroidales bacterium; assembly: GCA_937892015.1. Lineage (GTDB taxonomy): Bacteria > Bacteroidota > Bacteroidia > Bacteroidales > Paludibacteraceae > Colicola. Next base: position 8,175 of record CALAUY010000074.1, read on the forward strand.
ACTTGATGATGGCCAGCAGCAGTTCGGCATTGCCAAGCCAAGCGAACGTGTAATCAACCGCCGACAGGTCTTCGCGCAACAGACGCTCCTGCATGGTGCGGTTGTACGAACTGAGCAGCACGATGGGGATATGCGGATTGGCACGTTTGACCGACTTGGCCCATTCGAACGGGCCGCTCGTGTCTGACGGCATCATGATAATCAGGTCGAAATGCAGCTCCGAGAGTTTCTGCGTGGCCTCGTCGATGTCGGAAACCAGCGTGAACCGTGGGGGATAACGCAAGTTGAGCGACGTATATTCGTTGAAAATCTGCTCGTCTATCCGACCGTCCTCTTCAATAGAGAACAGGGCATACTTGCTTGCATAGACAAGCACGTTGTACACCCGCTGCTGCATCAAACTCGCAAACGATGTGTCCTTAAAATATAGTTTCTTTATCAGTGACATTCTCTCCACTCCTTTGGCGTCATGCCCGTTCGTTGTCGGAAGAACGTCGAGAGCTGGTGCTGATTGGCAAAACCCAACTCAAACGACACGTCCCCGATGTTCATCTGCCTGTTTTGCAGTAGTTGCTTGGCGCGAATGAGCCGCAACTCTTGTTGGTATTGTGCCGGTGCAATGCCCGTCTCCTCACGGAACACTCTGCGGAAACGTGTATATCCCACACCGAGTTCTTTCGCAATCTGTTCGGGGGACACGTTCTTCCAGTTACCCGATCGCTGATACATCATGTTCTTCGCTCGCAGAACGAACGGCGAGAGTCTCTCTTCTGCCGACTCCTCCTGCAAGTAACGCGTGATGAGTAAACCTGTCAGGTGCATGATGAGACCAGTCAGCTCGTACTGAAAACCGTTGCGCTCTTCATCCGAGATGCGAATCATCTCCTCGAAAAAATCCGCCACTAACAGCTCTACTCCACTCACCACCGGCTCGTCCATGCTGATATGGCCATCCGACAACCGATTGCTAATCTTGTCTCCGCGAAAACATACCCAGTACTCCTCCCAGTCATGATGCGGGTCATGCGCATAGTTGTGCCATTCGTCCGCGAAAATAACCAACACATCCCCCGATCCCACATTGCGCTGCGGACAATGTTCCGACTCAAACCAACCACGACCTTGGACTATATACACCAGCTGCCATTCCTTCAGACGACGACCACCGGTTCGACTCAACCGATACGGTTCAGGGTGCAAACCCAATGGCGGATAGGTCGCGCCGGACTTGATATACTGATGCCCCACACCCCTACATGCCATTCCCCATGCACTATCATCGTAGTACGGGAAATAATGCGCATATGCCGTCTTTGACGTATCTTCTGTCATGTTTCTACTGTTTACTTTTGGCTCTGTTACTTTTGGTACTTTTATTTTTGGTTCTGTTACTTTTGGCTCTGTTTCTTTTGGCTCTGTTTCTTGTGGTTCTGTTTCTTGTGGTTCTGTTTACTTGTGGTTCTGTTTACTTGTGGTTCTGTTTACTTGTGG
>CALAUY010000075.1 GCA_937892015.1 uncultured Bacteroidales bacterium
GCTAATAACGCAGAATTGTCTATCAATGGATGCTGCCTAGAGCAAGTCATCCATAAACAATCATAATCAAACCAAGATGCTCACGCTCAACTCTCACTAAGTTAACGATTGTACAACCATTAATACTTCTGCCTAATCCAGCTAGACACAATCATTGATTGATTTACCGATATGCTCTACCGATACGAGTTCGTTTACGGATGAACCGTGCACCTTAAAAACCGTGTAAAATCAAGCAAAATCGGCTTTTTTCAGTTGCTATTTCAACCTGTTTATGGTATCATTTTCTTATAGATATTACCGATATGAATAAGGATGGATACCATGGCTGAATCAAAAATTCCTGAGGAGATCAAACAGTACCGGCCCGGCCCCTGTACTGAGATCAAACTCATTAGTGGTCACTATTACGTATATATGTACCAATCACTGCGTCTCCCCAGTGGAAGGTGGGGCAAGAAGACTGGAAAAAGTATAGGTACCATCGTTCCCGGCACCGGGTTCATCCCGAACAGGAACTATCACCTGTATACAGGTGATGAATCCCAGGATGAAATCACTGTTCTTGAATATGGGCAGTATGCCCTGATCGGTGAGGTCGCAAAGGACATACTCACTGCATTGGAAAGCTGCTTCCCGGCAGACCGCGCTTCTCAGATCTTTGCGTATGCCTGCATCCTTTATGCAAACGGCTTTGTCCATCTTGATCAGGTGCAGGCCTATTACGACCAGAGCTGGCTGTCCCAGGAATATAAGCAGCTCCCCTTCAAAATGGGGAAAACTGCCCTTGGAAACCTGTTGGATGATCTTGGCCGCCGCACAACGAGAGTCGTAAACTATGAAAATACAGCAGTCCTGAATTCATCTTCCGCAGTTGCCATTGATGGTCATGCCATTCGGTGCTGTTCCGACGAAAATGATCTTGGAGAGGCTGGATATAAATTCAGTTGCCTTAAGGAAGACCAGGTAAACCTTCTTATGGGATACGATATCAACACCGGTGTTCCGCTTTTTGCGCGTATGTATCGCGGCGCATGCAATGATAAATCCACAATTGAAGACATAGCTGAACTGCTTAAGTTTTCCGGAATCTTGTTTGTAGTGGACCGAGGGTTCTACAGCGAAAAAAACCTGAAGCTCCTTTCGGCAAACGACAATACTTACATCATTCCGGTTCCCTCCAATACAGATGTCTTCCGGAATGCCATGAAGGACATCCGCTATACAGACAGTTTCTACTATAGATCCGGCAAAAAGCATGCCAGAATCGAATATATGTCCCGGAGGATATCTGATAATACCTACGTGTATGTCTTCCGTGACATCGATGAAAACGAAAAATGCCGCTACAACTACCAACACTGCATGGAGCTAGGGCGTTCCGGATATACACAGGAAAAGTTTGAGCAAAGCAAAGAAACTTTCGGTGTATACGTCCTGCAGAGCAACAGTACCAAATCTGCAGAAGAGGTATTCAGCGGATACAAAAAACGCTGGGGCATTGAAACGCTTTATCAATACATGAAGAACAAGGCGGATTTCAATGACCTCATGATTCAGGACTACTACAAGGAGCAAGGCTTCGCGTTCCTGATGCTCATCACCGGACAGATTCATCAGAAAATGATCGCTGCGGTAAAGAAGCTCGGCAACAATGCCATTTCCGTCCATGATATCCTGCTGATGGCAAGATGCATGAAAATGGAACGGCGGGGCAACAACTGGAATCTCAAAAATGCCAGGAAGCGAGATCTCCAGATGCTGAAGCAGCTTGGTTTTGAACCGAAGGTCGTAGTGACAGATTCATAAAGAACTCGCGGCATATCGGTAAAAACCTAAATGATTGTGACTAGCATCGGGAATGGCGCGTTCGACGGCTGCTCGGGCCTGGGCAGCATCACCATCCCCGACAGTGTGACAAGTATCGGAGACTCTGCATTCAGAGACTGCAGCAGCCTGACAAAAGTGTACTATGCCGGGACTGCGGAGACGTGGTACAACATAGAAATCTGGTCGGAAAACGCTTGCTTAGCCAATGCAACAGTTTCCGACAAGGACGGGCATGCAATCCCTTACCACTACGAGCATGCATGGAGTGAGCCGGAGTGGACCTGGGCGGCGGATTATTCCGGTGCCACGGCGACGTTTACCTGTCAGGAGGCTAATTACAGTCACGCCAAGGACGTAACAGCGGAAGTATGGGAGGAGGTCAAATCCACCCCCACTTTTGAAGCAGACGGAGAGGCTGTTTACCATGCGAGCGTTTGGTTCGATGGTCAGGAATATTCCGGTGACATTACAGTGATTCTGCCAAAGCCGGAGACCGTATCCCTCACTCTGGGCGAGCAGGCCGCTGCTACCATCAACGTACCTGGTGAGTCTGCCCGGTTCAGCTTCACGCCGGAAATGGGTGGAGTGTATTTGTTCTATTCTAACAGCGACACAGATACCCGTGTTTCTCTGTATGACGGCAGTATGAACCTATTGGCAGAAGACGATGATTCCGGTGAAGGACATAACTTCAATCTTGGGTATGAATATGCACAAGGAGAAACCTACTATTATGAGGTGAGATTTTATTCCGATGGGGATACCGGCAGTTTCCCGGTCCAGATGGATCCGGGAAACCCGCTGACCGGTGGTTCCGGAACTGGTGATGGTTTTCACCAGTTCCTCCCCGGGCACCGACATGAGATCCCGTTCCTTGAAGAGTCTGACCGGAATGAAAGGCACATCAGCAATCCTGCCGGAGTGCAGTCCCTCCCGGATCCCCAGCACCTGGAGCATACAGCGGTAGTCAGAACACCGCTCCCTGTGCAGATCCGTCAGTTCCCAGAGACGCCTGGAAAGGAGTTCCTCCTTTCTCTCCCGCTCCAGTTCAAAGGGACCGGGAAGCATGAAGTCCTCAAAGTTCATAAAGATCCCTCAGTTCCCCATACTGGATTTTCCCGGCTTCATTCCTGGGGATCCGGGGAATGATCCGGATCCGGAACGCTGCAGGATTAAGTCCGGTGATCCCGGAAACATAACTGACAATCTCACTTCCCGGAATGCTGTCCGGATCAGTCATGAAGATGTCAAGGCAGTCATCCTCTCCGGCACAGGCTTCCGCAGCCGCGCCCTGAATCCGGACGCTCCGGTTACCCGCGGCACCGCCCAGAACGGCGACGTCTATTTCCAGGCCGTCGAAACCCGCAACCAGTACTACGAGGCCGTCCCGGATATCGTCGCCCGCTATATGGGTGAGATCTCCGAACTCACCGGACGCAGTTACCGCCCGTTCGAGTACTACGGCGACCCCAATGCCGAGAACGTCATCGTGGCGATGGGTTCCGTCACCGAAACCATCAAGGAGACCATCGACTATCTCGCCGGCCGCGGCCGCAAGTACGGTCTGGTCACCGTGCACCTGTACCGTCCGTTCTCCGAGAAATATTTCTTCGCCGTCCTTCCCAAGAGCGTCCGCCGCATCGCCGTCCTCGACCGCACCAAAGAGCCCGGTGCCAATGGCGAACCGCTTTATCTTGACGTGCGTGACGCTCTCCAAGAGTTGGGACTCGGGCATATCCTCGTTGTAGGTGGCCGTTACGGACTCGGTTCGAACGACACCACGCCGGCTCAAATGCTTGCCGTGTTCGAGAACCTCGCGCTCAAACAGCCGAAGAACCATTTCTCTGTCGGCGTCAACGACGACGTGACTTTCCTCTCACTGCCCGTGGGCGAAGAGATTGCAATGGGCGACAAGTCACTCTTCCAAGCCAAGTTCTACGGACTCGGTGCCGACGGTACAGTAGGTGCGAACAAGAACTCCGTGAAGATTATCGGCGAATCGACCGACAAATACTGCCAAGCGTATTTCTCCTACGACTCGAAGAAATCGGGCGGATTCACCTGCTCACATCTCCGCTTTGGCGATGAACCGATTCACTCCACGTACCTCGTTACTACGCCGAACTTCGTGGCTTGTCACGTACAGGCGTACCTCCAGATGTACGACGTGACGCGCGGACTACAGAAAGGCGGCACGTTCCTCCTCAACACCATGTGGGAAGGCGACGAACTCGTGAAGAATCTGCCGAACAAAGTGAAGAAATATTTTGCGGATAACAAGATTAACGTTTATTACATCAACGCCACGAAGATTGCACAAGAGATTGGGCTCGGCAACCGCACCAACACCATCCTTCAGAGTGCCTTCTTCCGCATCACCGAAGTAATCCCTGTTGACAAAGCGGTGGAGGAAATGAAGCATTTCATCGTCAAGTCGTACGGCAAGAAGGGCGAAGATGTGGTGAACAAGAACTATGCAGCCGTTGACCGCGGCGGCGAGTACCATAAACTGGAGATTGACCCAGCTTGGTCGAAACTGGAAGAGCAACCGAAAGTTTATACCGACGGCGACGATTTCATCAACAAAGTGGTGCGTCCTATCAATGCGCAGGACGGCGACTTGCTACCCGTTTCCGCTTTCAAGGGCATCGAAGACGGTACGTGGTATCCGGGAACGGCCAAGTTCGAGAAACGCGGCGTTTCGGCATTCGTACCCAAATGGAACGCTGAGAACTGTATCCAATGTAATAAATGTGCGTACGTGTGCCCGCACGCCTGCTTACGTCCGTTCGTGATGACCGCTGAGGAGAAAGAAGGACTCAATGGCGATGTAATCGAGATGAAAGCACCCGCTGCGATGAAAGGTATGTTCTTCCGCATCCAAGTCGGCGTGATGGACTGCCTCGGTTGCGGCAACTGCGTCGATGTGTGTCCGGGCAATCCTAAGACCGGCAAGGCTCTCTCGATGGTCGGACTGGAAGGTGAACTGCCTGAAGCCGCCAATTGGCAGCACTGCGTCGAGAAAGTGGCATCCAAACAGCACCTCGTTGACATCTCGCAGAACGTCAAGAACAGTCAGTTCGCCACTCCGCTCTTTGAGTTCTCCGGCGCTTGTTCCGGTTGCGGCGAGACTCCGTACGTCAAGCTGATTGCTCAACTCTTCGGTGACCGCGAGATTGCAGCCAACGCTACAGGATGTACATCTATCTACTCCGGCTCGGTGCCGTCAACGCCTTACACCGTCAACGAGAAAGGACACGGACCGGCTTGGTCGAACTCCCTCTTCGAGGATTTCTGCGAGTACGGACTGGGTATGCAGATTGCACACAAGAAAATCAAAGAACGCCTTGCACGCTTGATGACCGAAGCGCAAGAGTGCGCCGACTGCTCCGACGAACTCAAAGCCATGTTCAAAGAGTGGATTGAGAACAAGAATAGCGCCGAAGTGACCAAACGTCTCTACGAGCCCATGGTGGCTGCCATGCAGGCCTGCGGATGCGACAAGTGCAAGGAAATACTCACCTACAAAGACCACATCGTTAAACGCAGTCAGTGGATTATCGGTGGTGATGGCGCTTCGTACGATATCGGTTACGGCGGTCTCGACCACGTCATCGCCTCGGGCGAAGATGTTAATATCCTCGTTCTCGATACTGAGGTGTACTCCAACACAGGCGGTCAGGCATCCAAGGCTACACCGCTCGGCGCAATCGCTAAGTTCGCCGCCAGCGGCAAACGTGTGCGTAAGAAAGACCTCGGCATGATTGCCACTACTTACGGATACGTCTATGTGGCACAGATTGCAATGGGTGCCGACCAAGCGCAGACGCTCAAAGCTATCCGCGAGGCAGAGGCCTATCCCGGACCGTCACTGGTCATCGCTTACGCTCCGTGTATCAACCACGGACTGAAAGCCGGCATGGGCAAGTCGCAAGCCGAAGAGGCCAAAGCGGTCGAGTGCGGTTACTGGCACCTGTGGCGCTACAATCCTGAACTGGAGGCAGAAGGTAAGAACCCGTTCCAACTCGACTCGAAAGAGCCTAATTGGGACCTCTTCAACGACTACCTCAAAGGCGAGGTACGTTTTGCATCCGTCATGAAGCAGTTCCCGGGCGAGGCACAAGAACTCTTCGATGCCGCCAAAGAGAACGCACAATGGCGCTACAAATCCTATCAACGCATGCTTGGCACCGTCTGGGCATAAAAGCGTAACCCCTACCCTTTCCGTTGCAGGAAAGGACACAACAATAACGCGCGAACTCCGGTCCGCGCGTTATTGTTGTGTAATGCCCTTAAGACCAAATTGACCTTTTGGCTGAAAGCTTCTTTTGATTGTAAGATTCTTTAGGCTGTATCTTCGGACTTTAGCGTATTTGCTGGCCGGAAGGAGTGAAGAGGCCGGAAGGAGTGGCGATGAACAGGTGACCATCGAGGAGGATGATGCGGGAAGAGCGAGAATCAGACGAGTCGGGAAGACGAAGACTCGACGAAGTGGCAGGATAATAGACGAGGAGGTCGGCCAACTCAATCTTGTAGGGCGTGTTTACTTTGACGTTTTGCAGGGTGAACGTAATAGCTTGTAGATTAAGCGGGTACGTGGCTATATCATCAGGGTCTGCATCAAAATCAGCAGGGCACAGCATGATGGTGGCGGCATGTTCGCTGTCAAGGACAGGCGTCATAGCCACTGTTTTCGCCACTGCGGTCGATGCCGGTTGCGCGGTGAAAGAGACGTTCTTCAGGTCAACGCTCGACTTGAAAGAGAAAGCCATAGAGTCGGGCAATCCGTACAGATTGAAATCGCCGACTATCTTCACTTGCGGCGAGCGAGCCGAGTTGACGGCAAAACTGAGAGCCCATGGGTAGTCGGAGCTGTTCTGCACCCAACTGATGTCGCCGTAATTGCTCTGCGGAGTCCAGAGGTTCACCGGTTGCGTGAAAGCTTCTGCCAAACGGGTAGCACTGCCGGGTATCTCAACCGTGACGTTCATTGTGACAGTCGTTCCGCCAAGCGTGCCGGTAACGGTTGTATGCCCATTGCTGATGCCGGTAAGTATGCCGAGCGAGACTCGTGCTACAGACTCATCTGCCACACTCCAACTGACAGTTGCAGGTTGCACCGGATAGGTGTTACCGCCGGCGGCGGAGTTCACCTCTATCTCGTACGAACGGCCGTCAATGAGCACGTCCGGTAAACGGAGACTTAACGTGCCGGGGAGAATCGTCACTTCTTTGCTCGCGGTTATTGAACCGCATCGAGCGATGAGAAAACCCGTTCCGCCGCTTGCAGATGCGACAAACGTCTTTCCATCATCGGAGATAGTGCCGAGCGAGGCAGGTTCGCACGAGAGGGTGAAATCGGCGAAATCGTCGTTCACCAACCAGTTGTACTGATTATAAGCACGCATTTGCGGCGCATACGATGCGTATGAGGCAATAGTCGTCGGCATATTGTCAACGAACTCGAGTTTGCTGACCGTCGCATCGTCGGGCGCAGTAGAGACCACGAACCAACTATTTGCCACAGCGCGTGGCGTGGCTTCAGTGGTAGGATTGAGGATATGTCCGAAGAGGTTCATCTGTGCCGATCCGCCGCCGTCCATGCCTGCTGCCCACATAGCACCATCGTGCCGCAACATCGCACACATCTCGGCAGTATAGTTACCGGGTTTCTCGCTGACTAACAGCCACATGCGGTTGCCTTCGTTATTCGTGGCGAGCATCGTGCGCGGATAGTTTTGGTTGTTGTACGTCTCGTTGGTGTTTCGATAGGTGATGTCGCCGTTGGCCATGACAAGGCAGTTGCCCGTGACCATCTGCATCACGTGCGGCGCGATAGAGTCGCCGCTGTAGTTGTAGTCGGTGGTGTAGCCGCCTTGCAGACTGGCACTCGGCACTTGGTTGGCACTATGCATACCAAGCTTCATTTGGAACGTGTCGCCCACTTGGAAATTGTTCTGCATCCATGTTCCGCGAGTACCACGCCCTTGCAAAGCACCCATTTGCCCCGATAAGGCGGAGCGACCTGTATGGTTGATGGACGTGACGATGCACGTCATCGTATCGTTGATGACCCACTGTTGCCCGTCAATTGGCAGAAAGACTATCTCTATCGCCGTGTCGGGCAATGCGCGTGTGGTGCGGATGAAGCGGTTGAAGAGGCATATTTCGTTGTTGTTCGTGGGCGTTACGCGCGGTCGGTTGCAGTCGTATATCTTACGCGAAGCAGTGCCTTTGATGAGTCGACCGGTCCATTCCATGTTGCGTATCCATGCCTTGCCGAGGTCGTCTATCATGACGTACCCACGGTCACCATGCGGCGCGTTCCAGTCCATCGGTTCGCCGATGAGCATTCCATCTTTGGCCGTGCCGGCAAAAGGTTGGTTAACCAGTCCTTCCCAATCGCCCACGTTTTGGGATGAGACGCACCAAAAATTGCAGTTGACCGAACCGATGGGTCGGTGTCCGGCCGAGTCGATACGATGGTGCGTTGTGGTCATGAGTTCGGTTGAACCCATATGTTCTCCACCTTGTCCTTCTTCAATCTTCACATACGGATTGGTCAGGTCCACCGTCAGCAGATACAACTTGTGCAAGGCACTTCCGATGGTGACGTTGAAACGTGTGTAGAGCGTGCCGGGTCCTACTTGATAGCAAGCGAGCGTATCAACCGTACAAATCTTGCCATTGAGGTCGATAGTGCCGCTTTGGGCGAACAAAGATGCGGCACAAAGCACCGCGAAGAAAAGAAGAGACAGACGTGATTTCATTGTTCTTGAAAACAAGTTGACTGAAAGTGGTCAGTTTGACTTTATACAGTCTATTTGTTGGATGACTTTATGCAGTCTATTTGTTGTTGGATGACTTTATACAGTCTATTTGTTGGATGACTTTATGCAGTCTATTTGTTGTTGGTTGACAATTTGCAGTCGGTTCGTTAGTAATTGACCATTTGCAGTCGGTTCGTTAGTAATTGACCATTTGCAGTCGGTGTGATGTTATGTGTTTTTACAAGGCGTCCCCGCACAAGGCGGGGACGCGAGATAAAAAACGATAGATGATTATTCTTCGGTACCTTCGCCACCTTCACCTGCATCTTCAGCGCAGAGAGTGTAACGACCGTTGCTGTAATCCAGAGAGATAGCGGTTTCAGCTCCGAGGGTGATGTTTGGATTGTCGTACCATGTATCTTCCTCTTCGTTGTAGAGTTGGATCTGGTTGCTCCAATCGGTGTCGTCAAGAGCGCGGAACTTGAAAGCGTGACCTTCAGTGTCGTTGAAGCTGTAGCTGTAAGAACCGTCGGCATTGAGCTGCATCTCAGCCGAAGCGCCCCAACCATTGAAGTCGCCGATGATGCCCGGTTCGAAGCCGCCGCAGTCAGGAGCGATGAGTGTTACCACGTAGTCGTGAGCCACTGCCTCAACGCATGGTGAACCGTGGTTCTTGAAGTACTTAGAAACATAGATGTAAGCTCCGGCTTCAGGATAAGCGATGTTGGCCTCGCCGTCATAACCTGCCTCGATGGTCATCTCCTTACCTGCTTTGTACTCCCATGAGTCGGGGTCGCCTGTTTGGAAGTCCCAAGTAGCGGTGCCGTCATCTTTCAACTGCATCGGTTTAGCCTGCAAATCCTCTGCGAAAGGAATCTCAGCTACATACCAACCTTCATAATCCTTCAGAGCCTCCATGTGAATCATCGAAGCGGGGTCGTCGATAGTCCAACCATTGTAAGAACCGGCAATAACAACGTCATTGCAGATTTCAGACTCGAAATACACGCAGAGAACCACATTGCCCTCAATGTCGTAATCGTTGGCAAGAACGTCAACCGCGGGAACGACCAAATCCACTTTGGTAGAGTCTTCGGGATCGGGATCGGGAGTAGGATTTGGGTTGTTGTGACAAGCCGTCATAGCAAGTGCTCCAATAAAGAGCGATGCGAACATAAATTTGTTCAGTTTCATAATAAATAATTAATTAGTTAATGTGAATAAATAAGTGATTTATAATAACTTTTTAATAAAAGTATTCATTGTTTTAATACCCGTCACCGCCATCAATGAGAGCGTAATTGGGGTTAGAAGCCTTATCGTCGTTGGGGATGGGATACCAGTTCCATTTCTCATCGCACGACTTGTATCCTGCGGCAGAAGTCTGGTTGTAACGTCCTTCCCAGTTGTAGGAATTGGCATCGGCTTGTGGTCCGGCAAAGCGGTTGAAGCGGATGAGGTCAGAGCGACGACGTCCTTCACAGAAGAATTCGCGTGACCATTCGTCGCACATCGTGGCTTCGTTGATAGATGGCAGCGGAGCTGCATTCGCGCGCGCACGTATTTTATTATTGACAATGTCTAATGCCTCGCCGCTGTTGCCTTGACGTAGAGCTGCTTCGGCTTTGATCATGTAGGCTTCTGCGAGTCGCATCAGCGGGATGTCGGTGTCAGGCCAACTGGGGTCAGAGCCAACGGAAGTGGCCGGTGTGAGAGCAGTGGACTTGACGCCTGTGAACTTCAGCACAGCCCAGCAATCCTTGAACGAGGCCGCTTTTGCGCCATTCAGGTTCCATGTGTTCTCGCCGTATTTGATCACTTCCTCGCCGTCAACAGTGTCGATAGAAGCCACGTACTTGTTGTAAGAGCAGAGAATAGCGCGGTCGTCACCGAGTGCATCGGGCATCTCGTACTCGTGTGCCTTGATAGCCGAAGCGGCATCGAGGTTGACGAACTTGCTGACGAACTCCGGACTGGAGCGGAAACACGACCATGAGTCAGCTGAACCTGACGGCACCATGTTTGCATCACGGAACGTGTTGAGGAGGAATCGACTGCCACCCCAGCACTGGCAATAGACGCCGTCTTGATAGACGAGCAGCAGTGCCTCATCTTGTGCTCCGTTAGCGTGGTTGTCGCCCATGAACAGTTTCTGGTAAGCAGTATATTTGTATCCACCCTCGGCGGTGTGGTCAGAAGGCGTGGTGAGCAGTTGATAGTTGCCAGCAAGTGCGGCATCAGCGGCATCGTAAGCCTCTTTCCATGCGGCAGTGCCGGTGTACACTTGTGCATTGAGGTAGGTGCGGGCAAGGAGCAACCAAGCAGCATGACGGTCAACGCGATAGAGCGAGAGACGCTGTTCGGGGAGCAGCTCCGTGAGTTCTTGGAGTTCACCAACCAACCACTCGTAGAGTTTGGCACGGGTAACGAACTCGGGATAATCGGTTGACTCTACAATACTGAAAGGAGCGACCTTGAACATGTCGAGGATATACCAATAATTGAGTGCACGAATGAACCGCACTTCGGCTGCTTGAGCCACGCCCTCGTCGGTACTAGTGTCGGCATTGGCAAGGAAATGGTTGCAGAGCTTAATGTCGATATTGAAGCGGTAATAGAGACCTTTGACCAGCGCATTGTCGCCATTCCAGTTCATCACGCGGATGTCGGCCAGACCAACGTCGTTCCAAATCCACCATCCCTCGTCAGTTGGGAACTCATTCAGCTCCCACATCATACGATAGAAGGAAGAGGTTCCCTCGTCGAGGTCGTCGATATCGCAGTCGCCGTCGGGTCCTTGTTGTCCTGTCAACGCAAGTGTGGCGTAACATTTGGAGAACACGGCGTTCTGGTTGAACGTTGTAGTCGAGTTCTCGTCGATGGGCTCTGTGTTGAGGTCTTGGACGCAAGAGGTGAAACCCAGCATGAGCACCGTTGCAGAAACGAAATATTTAAAGAACTTATTCATAATCTTATCTTTCTAATTAGTTTATCGATGACTTACGTATTAGAACTGTAGGCTTAAACCGAGAACGGTGGACATGCTACGCGGGTAGATGTTGTTGTCGATACCGCCCCAAACTTCGGGGTCGAGTCCGGAGTAACCGGAGAAGACGCACGGGTTTTGAACGGTGACGTAAGCACGTCCGGAGATTTTCGGTTTAGAGAACGAGTAGCCGAGCGTGATGTTGTCGATGCGCAAGAACGAGGCGTTCTCTACGAAATAGTCGGCACGGAACCACTCGGAGAACTTGCTGGAGCCGGCGGCATCGGTGTAGATAGCGTCGGACTTCATGCCTTCACCCCAGTAGGTGTTGAAAGCGCTGCGTAGCAAACCGTGGTATCCGCCTGACTGGTTCTGATAGACCTTGTCGGGCTCAATCCACTGCAAGTTGCCGGCGAGCACATCGTTATAGACATAGTTGCCGATGCTGGAACGGAGCGATATACCGAGGTCGAAGCCGTAGAACTGGAACTTCGTCTGGAAGCCCATGGTGACAGGTGCTGAAGGACTGTGGTAGTAGTACTGGTCGTCTTCGGTGATGCTGCCGTCACCATTGCGGTCAACGATATAGTAGTAGCTCTCGCCATTGTCGCGTTGCGCTTTTGCCGTCTCATACACATAGAAGGAAGAAGCCGGATAACCTACAGCGTGACGTTGGATGGTGTTACCCGTACCGGAAGAGATACCGCCTGTCGGGATAGGAGTCTGGTCGTCACCGGTGTTCAGTTTGACGATTTTGTTCTGGTTGTAGGTGAAGTTGAAACCGAGGTCCCACTTGAAGTTCTTCTTGTCGATGGCCACAGCATTGATGGCGAACTCAACACCTTGGTTGGTGAGTGTACCGACGTTGCTTATCACCTTGTTGCGGAAGTTAGTGCCGACAGCCACGGGGATGGTGTTGAGCAGGTCGTCCGTTTGGCGATAATAGTAGTCGATGCTACCCGAAATACGGTTATTGAGGAAACCATAGTCGATACCGGCATTGTAGGTGGTAGTACGTTCCCATGTCAGATAGCGGTTGTATGCGTTTGGACGGAGCGTGTAGTAGAGGTAATTGCCGTCAGCATCCTGAACGGGATTGCCGTAATCGTCGAGCAGCAGATTGATGCCGTCGGTGATAGGATTCCCGGCTTCGTCGTACTGAATCTCGCCGCCAACGGGATAGTAAGCGTGCTCTTTGGAGAGGTTATACGTTGCCATGTATGGGTAGTCGCCCTGTCCGAGTTCTTGCTGACCGGTGATACCGTAACCGAGACGGAGCTTGAGGTCGTTGACCCAGTTGACGTCTTGCATGAAGGCCTCTTCCTTGATTTTCCAAGCGAACGAGCCAGATGGGAAGATGCCCCATCGGTGGTCGCTGGCGAAGCGTGACGAGCCGTCAGCACGAACGGTGACGGTGAACAGGTAACGGTTGAGTGCGATGTAGTTTGCACGGCCGAAGAACGACACGAGGTAACTCTCGGTAGCGGACGTGTTGTGCGAAACGGGATACTTAACGCCGCGCTTGGCCACGTCGTTATTGGTTTCGCGAACGATACCATTGCCATCGGTCAGATAGTCGTTGTAGAAATGTTGCCACTCGTACGCTGCCATGATGTCGAAATGGTGGTTTTCGTTGAAGTCCTTATAGTATTGCGCGTACGCGGTGAAGAGGAGGTTGTATTTATGTTTCTCTTCAAACCCGTTCCATCCGTAATAGTGGTTGGCAGTGCCATAAGGCGAGTTGCTCGAGATCTGCTTACCATAGGAGTAGTCGGCACCGAAATTAGCATGGAGATGGAGGTCTTCGAACCCGTGAATCTTGTAGTCGGCTTCGAGGTTGCCGACGAACACGCCGGAGCGTGCGATGTTCGACTGTTGGCTGAGCGATGCGAGCGGGTTCTTCGTCGATTGTGCGTTAGGCGCATAAACCCAGACGGGGTCGTCGTAGTTGCCGTCGCGTGTAGGCTGATAGTATCCGCCGAAGAACGTGTTGATGACATCATCGCTTACGAGCGACGAGCCGTCCACGCTGGTAGCTCCGCCACGTACGGGCATTGTCGGGTCCATGGAGAGAGCAGCACCCACCACGTCGGCATTGTAGCTGTTGTAGATGTACATGCCTTTGGCATTGAAATTGATGTTGAGGTGCTTGTCGAAGAAGGAGGGATTGAGGCTGACAGCGGCCGTCACACGTTGCATCTGGGATGTTTTGATGGTACCATTGTTCATGGTGTAACCGATGGATGCGCGGTATGGCATATTCTTCGTGCCGCCGGTGAGCGAGATGTTGTGGTCGGTCGAGATGGCCGTGCGGTAGATCTGGTCTTGCCAGTCGGTGTTGGCCGTGCCGAGGAAATGCGTTTTGGTTGCGTCGTGACCAAGTACGGTGGCATAAGCACGGAGCTCATCGCCGGTGAGTGTCTGCATGCGATGTGTGAGCGTGCCGATGCTCATGTTGCCCTCGTAGTTCACTTTGGGTTTCGAGCCGGCTGCACCTTTCTTCGTTGTGATGATGATGACGCCGTTGGAAGCGCGGCTACCATAGATGGCCGTTGCCGAGGCATCCTTGAGGACGGTGAACGTCTCGATATCGCTTGGGTTGACCATTGCCAACGGGTTGCTTGCTCCCGGGATACCGTTATTATCCATTGCCAGTCCATCGATGATAATCAACGGGTTGTTCGATGCCGAGAGTGACGAGCCGCCACGGATACGTATGTTAGAACCGCCGCCCGGGGCACCGCCGTCAGACGTGATGTTCACACCGGCAATCTTGCCTTGGATCATGTCCTGTGCGTTGGTATTGAGACCTTTGTTCTTGTCGTCGGGCTTGATGGCAGTGACGGCACCGGTGGCGTCGTTTTTCTTCACCACGCCGTAACCAACCACCACCACTTCGTCGAGGAGCTCGGTATCTTCGTGGAGCATGATTGACAGTGTTTTCTGGTTACCTACTGCCACATCTTGTGTCTTGTAGCCCATATAAGATATTTGCAGCACAGCTCCGGCGGGAACTGCGAGCGTGAAATTGCCGTCAAAATCGGTGATAGTACCGGTTGTCGTTCCTTTAACCAGAACGCTGGCGCCGATGATAGGCTCGTCGTTGGCCGCATCCAGCACCGTACCTGTGATGGTAGTCTGGGCAAAAGCGAAGACTGTGATGCATGCCATTGCCGCCAGAGCGACCGTTCGTTTGAGTGTATTGATATAGTTCTTCATCGCATTATCAGTTTAAAGTCTCCACAATATTGTATTTCAAGCTGTTGTACTCCAGTTCGCCTTTCGCGCTGTCGAATCCGACGATGAGCATGTCCATTTCAGCGGTGTCGGTCGGAAGGACGTGCACGGTGAATTTCTTGGCGTTAACCACAGACGCGATGTACCATCCGAAGTCCATGTTCACCGACTCGGTTTTAGAGGTAATCTCCTCGACCGCGGTGCTGTCGGCGTTGAGTTTGTACTCTTTGTAAGCGTACTGATAGCTGCCGGTATTGGCAGTGGCGGAGGTAAGGAAGGCGAGGGAAGAGGCCATCTCTGTCTGAATACCGAGCGTGTCGGGGTAGTCGTACTTAACGACCGTTCCGACGTAATGCGGGAAGATGACGATGAAGGTGCCATCGCCGAGGTCTTTGCTGACGGTCACTTGTACAGCGGCATCATCGCTGAGCCCGAGTGCAGCGCGAATCTCGTCGGCCTGAGCAGCGAGCGATGCGTTAGCGGCATCTATCTCGACTTGTGTCAGGGTGTCGCGTTGGTTTTTCCACGCATAGCTCATCGAGTCCAGATGCAGCACATTGATGAAGTAGGTAGTGTCGGCAGAAGCCCAGCTCTTGCCCGGGAAAGCGTCGATAACTTTTCCGTAGTTGGTGGCTTTGGCCGTCTCGGCGCATGTGGTGATATCGTCCACGATTGAGCCGTTGGTCCAGCTCACCACCTTGTCGCCGGAAGAGAAAGTCAGGGTGATAGGGATGGACAGGAGGTCTTCTGCCAATGAGCCGCGAACCCACGTGAATTTTTCTGACTTCGAGTACTTTGCCACTCCGCTGCCATACTTAACGATGGCGTACGAGCCCGAGCCGTCAGCGCTCAGCACATACTCATAGACTGTCATGGTCATGGCTGTCTCGTCAACAACTTGGCTGGCATACGTGCCCGGGATATTCTGGTCGGCGATTTTAAGATCGGTAACCAACAAATCTCCACCTTGTTGCTGACAAGAAACAAAGCTTACGGCCGCAAAGCACAGCACTGCGAGCATTGATTTTGTTTTCATGATTTGCATAAAATTGTGTGTTTATTGATTGATTATTGTTTTTTTTCTTTAATAAGGAACACGCACGCGGAGCCGACGAGCAGCAGCACGCCTGCAAAAGCGAGCATTCCCGCTTGTGAGCCGACCAGCCTGAGGATGAATCCGCCCAAGAGTGCTGCGATGATTTGCGGAAGACAGATGGTGCAGTTGAAGAGTCCGAGGTAGTAACCCATGTTGTTGCCATCGAGTGAGTTCGTCAGGATAGTGAACGGCAACGCCAACATCGCCGCCCAAGCAGCTCCGATGAGCAGGTAACTGGCCCAGAGGACGTATTGGTTGGTGACGAACATGATGGAGATGAAGCCCACAGCACCGACGATGAGCGAGATGGCATATGCGCCACGGTTGGAGGTGGCACGTTCTAAGACGGGCAGTACCATCGCCCACAGGAGCGAACCGACGGCTTGCACGGCGAAACAAACGCCTACCCAGTCGCCCGCGTTCTGATAGGCCGCGTCGGCTGCGTTCAGACCTTCCCATCCGAAGCACTGGATGCCGATAGCGCCGTTGGAGTACGTCCACATGTACAGGAATGCTGACCAGCAGAAGAACTGCACGAGGCCGATTGTCCAGAACGTTGAGGGAGCGTCCTTCAGCAACTTGATGAACGACACATCGTCTTTCTTTTCGGGTGCATCCTGAATGCCGTGGAACGCTTTGTACTCCTCGGGGTTCATCTCCTTGACTGCGAAGAAAGTATAGAGCACGCAGATGATGAGGATGAGCGCACCGATATAGAAACTCCACTTGACCGAGTCGGGGATAACACCTTCAGGAGCCACGTTCTTGATACCTATCCACGAGAAGAAATACGGGAACAAGTAGCCAACGAGCGAGCCGGCGTTGCAGAGGGCAGATTGGATGGCGTATGCCGTGCCTTTCTGCTCCTCGTTCACCATGTCGCCCACCATCATCTTGAACGGCTGCATGGCCATATTGATGCTGGTGTCGAGGAAAATGAGCGAGAACAGGCCGAACCACATGGCCGCGTTCAGTCCGAGGAACAGGCTCTGCGCAAACGTGAAATTGCCGGCATTAGGCAGCAAGAGCATCACCGCCACAGCGATAATAGCACCGACTAACAGATACGGTTTACGGCGACCGAGACGGTTCCACGTCTTGTCAGAATACTTGCCGATAAGCGGTTGCACAATCATGCCCATCAGCGGCGGAAGAACCCAGAAGAAAGACAGTTGATGAGGGTCTGCACCGAGAGTGGCAAAAATACGGCTGATGTTCGCACTCTGAAGCGCGTAAGCAATCTGAACACCAAAGAAACCCGCACTCAAGTTGAAGAGTTGGAAGAACGATTTGTTCTTTTTGAGTTGTTTCACTTGTTCAACGTTATTTTCCATGTTTATCGATTGGTTGGCAATTGATTGTTGAATATTGTTTGTTGTTTGATTGTCGTTTGATGGTTGTTTGATGGTTGTTTGATTATTGTTTGATTGTCGTTTGATGGTTGTTTGATGGTTGTTTGATGGTTGTTTGATGGTTGTTTGATGGTT
>CALAUY010000076.1 GCA_937892015.1 uncultured Bacteroidales bacterium
GGTGGTCATACAGTGGTCTCGACCGTATTTCCTCTCTGCCGCCACGCTCAACGCCTGGCGCAGAGCAGTAGTGGAGGAGGCGGAGAATAGGAGTGCAGTTTTACAGGAGTGCAGGAGTGCAGGAGTGCAGGAGTGCAGACAAATGTTCAATGAGTCCCATGAGACCCATGAGACCTATATGACCCATGAGACCTATATGACCCATGAGACCCATGAGACCCATGAGACCAATGAGTCCCATGAGACCCATGAGACCAACGCTCCATTGATGACCTGTCGGTACTGTCTCCTCTACGAGATGGACTGCTGCAAGCGTCTGCACCCACGTGCGGCAGGTGTGCCCACGTACTTGCGTCATGGCGATCTACTCCTCCGCATCCGTACCGACTGCACCCAATGCCAAATGACAATAGAAAAGGCATAAATTGTTAATCAATCAATCAATCGTAAATAACTTGTCCAATCGTAAATCGTCCAATCGTCAATAGAATTATGTTAAGCTGTCTTTTTGCACTTATCCTTCACGTCGCAGCCGGTGGGTCGGTTAATGCCGCTCTGGAACAGGCCCGCGAGGCGTACGCCCGGACGGGCGAGACAACCACTGTTTACCTCGCCCCGGGGGACTACGAGGAAGAGCTGACCATCGATGTCCCGGGGTTGCGCCTCATCAACGCATCTCCTACCCCCAGCATTGCCGTCACCGATGGTGGCGTACATATCGACCCGAACGCCGTTCGCCTGACGTGGTACTACGGTCACGGTTATCAGTACGCCTCAATGGGCAATCGTTTCAATTATGGCGGCAAACGTGAGCGTCGGTGGAACGCCTCCACCCTCGTCACTGCGCCCGGGTTCTATGCGGAGAACATCATCTTCCAGAACAGTTTCAACCTCTATGTCAGTGACGGCGAGTCGCGGGACACGCTCGTCGATATCTCGCAAGCTAAGACCGACTGGACAGTCAACGAGCGACCCAAACGCGTTATGCCTGACCGACCCAAGAATGCGGGCAACACCGATGTGCAGACCCGTTTCTACAGAGAGCGCGCATCGGCACTCTCTTTCACCTCTTCCGCCACTGACTGCGTACTCAACCACTGCCGCGTTGTGGGTCGTCAAGATGCCCTCTACGGCGACCATGGTGCGAGTGTCACAATCCACGGCGGCATACTGGCCGGTGCAGTTGATTATATCTTCGGAGGACTGACACTCGTGGTGCGACAGGCCGAACTGGTCGGGATGGTTTCTGACGAACCAAACGATGGTTGTTATATCGCCGCAGGGCGAGCCGCCACGCCCGAAAACCTGACAAAACTGACAAAAATGAGTCGTGACAGTGTGCCCGAAGACGAAATTGTACCACATGGCATGGTTTTTGTGGATTGTTTTGTGCGACACGCCACTCCGGACGAACTCTGCCACCCGGGTACGCAACCCATCTATTTGGGTCGCCCTTGGCGCTGGTGGGGAGAGATGATTTTTGTGAACGTACAGGCAGAGCCCGGGGTACTGGACGAACGACTATGGTCGCTGGGACTGACCAAAGGGCACCCCGCACCATTCGTCAAGAGTTATTAGTCTCATAAGTCCAATAAGTCCAATAAGACCAATAGGTCCAATAAGACCAATAAAAATAACAACAATAACACAATAAACACAATGAAGAAACTATCCTTTTTGACCATGGCGTTGGTTGCGTGTATGACGCTCGGCGCACAGACTTACAGTAACGTACAGGGCACGTTCACCTGGCCTGTCGGCAACGAGACCAACGCGTCTCCGTCGGACAATATCGCTGCTGCACTCCAAGAGTCACGAATCAGTGTCGGAACTGACCTGACGGCCGGCACGTACAACACCTACGCAGTCAACAACGGCGTTACTATGGCAACCTACTACAACGGCACCAACAAGCCGGGTAATGTTCAGACGAACATGATTGAGTTCATTATCAAGTTGAAAAAAGGCATCACTTTCCAGCCCATGACTGCTACCATGGACATCATCAAGGAGGGTACGGATGACGCCTCTATTTCGTGGAGTTACACCATAGATGGCGTGGAGAGTGACATCACTCAGATTGCCAAGGATAGTATCCTCCGCAACAACGGCAACAACGCCTCTACCGCCAACCTCAACCACACATTGGCAATGAACGCCACCAACAGCGGGCGTTCTGTCACACTGCGTATTTACCTCTCGCAAGTGAATGCAAACAAGAAGATTGCGTTCTCTAACATCGTTCTCAACGGTCTCGTCAATGGCATGGAAGAGGTTCGCTCGTTCCAGGATTTCACACTCGAGCTGCGCGACTCCACATCGATTGATAGTTTGCCCGCGGGTGTCACCCTCATGAACAGACCCGCTTATCATGGCGCGCAGCACGGCTTTATCAGTCCTATCTTCCAAGTCGTTGTGGACGGTCCTGTCCGCTTCATGATTGGCGGTTGTCAGTTCAGCAACACCGCCTGCACTATCTATGATGGTGAGACGCTGCTGACCACGCTGGATGTCAAGTCTGCCGGTTGCGACAATGGACCCGGTACCTACAACCACTATGTCACCTATGTCTATAACAGCGAGACACCTACTACGCTGACTATCAATGGTGCACAGTACTGCCCGTACATCATCGCCGAGGCGTGCGAACTGATTCCGCTATGCTATGTGACCTACTACGACGTGGACGGTCATACCATCCTCTACAAAGATACGGTTGAGGGCAACAGCCCGCTCGCCTTTGCAGTGGCCGACAGTGCCGTCAGCGTACCCGACGGATACGCATTCCGCGGGTGGTTCAACGCTACACAATCGACAGCCGTCAAGGTAGATGAAGGCACGGCAATCCAGCAAGACCTCTCTCTGTATGCCAAGGCTACTCCTATTGAGGTGTGCACCCCCACCGCACGATTCATCTACGACCTGACAAAAACGAATTTCTACGTCGAGGACCACGAGTGCATCACCACCACCGGTGGCAGTTGGCACGATGGACAGCACGGTTGGTCGTTCGGCGACGGCGGCACTATCCAACTGCCCGTGGCAGGCAAAGCACTCATCACTATCGGCAACTGCAAGTACTCGTCCGCATCGCTGGCCACTGTCACCGACTCGGCCGGCACAGTGGTGGACACGTTCACCGTAAAGATGGCAACGGACGGCGATGAGCACGTCATCCGCTACGATGGTAGTGCTACAGTTCTGACCATCACGTTTGCCGGCACAACATATGTGCACAAAATCACCGTGTATAACGTCATTGATTTTGTGGAGTACGATGAGGCCACGGGGTATTACATCATCCCTGCCGGTGACGCCAACTCGTTCTTGCTGGCCCTCACCGAGGCCAATGGTACGGGTAACAGGAAAATCTTCCTCCCCAACGGACTGTACGACCTCGGGGAGCTCTGTTTGACCACTATCTCCGGCGCGAACATCTCCATCATCGGCGAGTCGATGGAAGGCACTATCATCCGCAATGCACCATCGGTAGAGATTGAAGGTATTGGCACCACTGCCACGCTGCTTAACACCTCTACAGGACTCTATCTGCAAGACCTGACGTTGCAGAACGCACTCGACTATTACTCCAGCGGTTCGGCCGGACGTGCCGTCTGCCTGCAAGACAAGGGTCTGCAGACTGTCTGCAAGAACGTGCGCATGCTCTCTTATCAGGACACGTACTACAGCAACCGTGCGGGTCAGTTCTACTGGGAGGACGGCGAGATTCACGGCACAGTCGATTATCTCTGTGGCGATGGCAACGTGGTGATGAACCGCATGCTGTTTGTCAACGAGAGTCGTAGTCGCAGCGGCAAGAGCGGTTCGGACGTGCTCTGCGCTCCTAACTGTACCGCCTCGACCGACGCACGGCCAAACTGGGGTTATGTGTTCCTCGACTGCTCTGTTCGCAGTGAGAGCAACGACTTCACTTTCGCCCGCAGTTGGGGCGGTGAGTCGAAAGCGGCCTTCATCCGCACCACTATCCTTGACGGCAGTCTTGCCGAGAGCCGTTTCACCGTGGCTGGTATGAACAACGCCGCTTACTCGTTCAAGGAGTACGGCACGATGGACTCCACCGGCACGGTCATCTGCCCGAGTTCGAAAATCATCAATTTCACCCACTCTTCCGGCAACAACCAGTTCGAGACGATTCTCTCCACCGATGAGGCTGCACAGTACACCGTGGCGAACATCTTCGGTGAATGGGAACCCGACCACATTGCTTGGCAGAAATATCCCACCGGTGTCACGCTTGCTGACGGCAACCTCAGTTGGACCGGTGATGCCGAAGTGTTCTTGGTAACCGTGGAAGGCGAGCAGCAACTCATTGCCGGTGCCGGCAGTATCGCAGTTGATGCCAATGCCCATGACGTAACCGTCCGTGCTGCCAATGGTCGTGGCGGGTTCGGTCCGGCACTCAAACCGGGTGAGACCCACACCGGACTGAACAACGTTCTTTCTGCTGACAAGGTTCAGAAGTTCATCGAGAACGGTCAGGTGGTTATCCTCCGCGATGGTGTGAAGTACACCCCCCTCGGCACAGTGATTCGATAAAGCGAAATCTCGAAATCACGATATCTCGAAATCACGATATCACGGTCGTCTCGACCTCGTATATTCGGGTTATGGGCAAAAAAGTGAGGGAAAATGAACTTT
>CALAUY010000077.1 GCA_937892015.1 uncultured Bacteroidales bacterium
AACCATAAGATAACCATAAGATAACCATAAGATAACCATAAGATAACCATAAGATGAAGAACATCGCTGTTATACTGGCCGGTGGACGAGGCTCACGCGCAGGTGAAGGCATTCCCAAACAGTTCCGCACTCTCAAGGACGGACGTACCGTTTTTGAGACATGCGTTGACGCGTTCGAGCAGAACGAACATATCGACGAGATTGCGGTGGTCATGCTCTTAGAGTACCTCGATCAAGCGAAAGCGATTGCCATACGCAAGGGGTGGCAGAAAGTGCAGTATTGGGTCGATGGTGGCCACGAGCGCTGGGAAAGCAGCACCAACGCCGTCAATGCACTCAATGCTCGTTATGCCAACGACAAAACGGTAAGCGATGTCAATGTACTCATTCACGACTGCGCTCGACCTTTCATCAGTCAACAACTCATCACCAGAGTCTGCAAGGCTCTGAAATCCTACCGGGCCGTCAGCGTTGCCCTTGAGGCAACCGACACCATCTATATCGTGCAATCTGACGGCCGAGGCAGTGTAATCTCCGAAATACCGCCTCGCTTCACTCTCCGCGCCGCACAAACGCCACAAGCGTTCAGACTCTCCCTGCTGACCAAAGCTATCCGGCATAACAAGCAGCCCGCAACCCCGTTCATCTCCGATGATGCCGGTTTGGTCTTCCACGAACTGCCGCAACAAGATATATACGTCATCGAGGGCGAACCATCCAACCGCAAACTCACGTTCGCTGAAGATTTCCCCGATGATTAACTCGTCCACTCAAAATAAATCGTAAATAACTCGTCCACTCAAAATAAATTGTAAATAACTTGTCCAATCGTAAATTGTCCAATCGCCAATGGTAAAGCTTTTTCTCTCTGATGTCGATGGTTGCCTCACAGACGGTGGTATGTACTACTCCGAAAACGGCGTAGAATCCAAGCGATTCTGCTCGTACGACGGAATGGGAATGGTGCTATTACGGCAACACGGCATCCCGTGCGGCATCCTCACTTCCGAAAAAACACCCCTCGTACTCAATCGCGCGCGTCACCTCTTGCTCGACTACCTCTACTTGGGTGTCGGTCGAAAGATTGACCGTGCCACTTCCCTGCGCTTCGTCCCTGCCACGGCCGAACCCGACGAAATGCCGGCCATCACCAAACTGGAGGCGGCACAAGCTATCTGCAACGAATTGGGGATAACACTCAAAGAGGTCTGTTACGTGGGCGATGATGTCAACGACCTCGACTTGCTTCGCGCTGTCGGACACCCCTGTTGCCCCGCAAACGCACGACCCGAAGTCCTCGCCGTCCCCAATATCCACGTCACCCGCACCCCGGGCGGACAGGGTGCCATCCGCGAACTCACCGACGAGATCCTCGCCGCCCTCTAAAACCTCTCAGTTATGTCCTAACACAAACACTTGCACAAGTGATAAATTTTTGGTAACAATAGAATGATAAAAAACAATACATTATGACTATAGGATACACTACCGGAGTCTATGACCTCTTCCACATTGGTCACTTGACTTTACTCAAAAATGCAAAAGGACTTTGTGACAAACTCATCGTGGGCGTTACTGTGGACGAACTTGTTCTTTACAAGGGCAAACGAGCCATGATTCCTTATTCCGACAGAGCTGAAATCGTCAGAAGTATTAAGTACGTTGACGCTGTTGTGCCACAGTACGACATGGACAAACTCGCAGCATGCAAAAAACTGGGTGCCAAAATACTATTTGTTGGCGATGATTGGTATGGCACCGACAAATGGAAACAATACGAAGAAGAGTTCGCTAAAGAGGGAATTAAGATAGTCTATTTCCCCTACACGAAAGGCATCTCCTCCTCCAAAATAACCGAAGCCCTCAAAAACACACGCGGTTGGGCAGACGGAAAAGAAGTAAACAACGACGACAACAACCACTTAAACAAGTAAAACAATATGATTGACAAAAACTTTTGCTTGAGTTCATACATGGCGTTCCGCTATATTGAGCGAGACGACATGGATTTCAGTGCCGACATTACCCATCGTCCAATCGTTCGTATCCCATCTTCCGAAAAAACCATAGTTCACAATTCGTCTGATACTGATAGGGCTATTCAAAATGTGTTTAATAACCTTCAAAACGAAAAATTAGGGTTATTACTTTCCGGAGGAATGGATTCAGCAACCCTTGCATCGTACATGAAAGGTAAAGATGCCTACACTTTCCGATTCTTGGGAGGAACTTTCCAGAAAGAAGAATTACAACGTGCTGAACATTTTGCCGCATACAATAAGATGAACCTCCACTATGTTGATATCGACTGGGAGAAAATCCCATCTATTCTTGGGGTTGTTATGCAAAGTAAAGGAGCACCTGTACATAGCATCGAACCACAATTATATTTAGCGGCAAAACAAGCACAAAAGGACGGAATTACGCGTTTAATTATTGGCGATGGTAGTGATTACGTCTTTGGGGGGATGGACAAACTACTTTCGCGGGATTGGAATTATTCTGATTGGAAAAATAGGTTTATTTATTTAGACCCCGCATTGGTTCTTATTCAACCCGAAGATATTGACTACTTATTCAAACGCTATTCTCATGGTAAAGATGAGATTAATTGGCTTCAAATGATGGACGAAGTGGCGACAGAAGAGAGCTACAGCTCTTACGAAAATGCTTTTTATGCCGCTGATATACCATATACCGACCCTTACGATAAATTATTATTGGGCGAGCCTCTGGATTTGGCCAGAATAAGAAATGGCGAGTCTAAATATGTTATTAGAGAACTTTTCCACTCTAAGTATCCTGATATCCCTGTCCCTGAAAAATTACCAATGCCAAGACCGGTGGATGCCTATTTCAAAGACTGGGTAGGACCTTCCAGACCTGAATTTCGAAAAGATATACCCATGTCCGAACTCACTGGCAACCAAAAATGGCAACTCTGGTGTGCCGAACAATTTCTAAACATGATAGACCCCGCTTAAAACCATGATGAAGTTTCTCGCCTACATAGTTTGCTTCCTGATTTATCCGCTGTCGTTCTTGGTGCCCAGAACCAAGAAAATATGGACTTTTGGCTCATATCGAGGAGCCTTCAACGACAACTCCAAATATCTCTTCCTTTACACCCTACAATATCTGCCCGAACAACGAGTCGTTTGGATATCTCTTAGTAAAACCACAGTGCAACGGGTGCGACAACTGGGCGGTGAGGCATATTGGATTATGTCTCCAAAAGGCATTTGGTTTGCTCTACGAAGCAAATACTGGTTTGTCAACACCAACACCGCAGACATCCTCTTCTGTCTCAGCGGCAGAGCACAGGTCGTAAACTTATGGCACGGACTCCCGATGAAAAAAATCGAGTTTGGCATTACACAAGGCGAACTGGCAAAAAGATATATACAGCGCGAGTTTTGGGAAGCATTCTACCACCCTGCTTGTTTCAGACGCCCCGATTGGATGGTTTCCACTACCGACTTCTTCGACGACGTGTTCACTAAGTCCTTCCGTATTGCCAAAAAACAATGTATCCAAACGGGCTGCCCAAGAAACAGAATGCTACTCATTCCTAAACAAGATGTACAAACATGGGTAAACAGCTATGAATCAGAAGAGACCAAAAAGCTTATCCGCTCACTTCAACACTATGACAAAGTGTTCGTCTATATGCCCACATGGCGCGATTCACAACGTGAATGTTTCGCCAATGGTTTCGACCTCGATGCTTTCAACGAATGCCTCAAAAGCCAAAATGCGTTCGCGCTCATGAAGCCACATGTCGAGACAATCATTGACACCAACCGCTCTTTTAGCAACCTCCTTTTCATTGATGGCAACGTGGATATGTACTGCATTCTGCCCTTTACTGACGTACTCATCACCGACTATTCCTCTGTTCTCTACGACTACATCCTCATGCCCGACAAGAACGTCATCCTCTTCCACTACGACTACGATGAGTACGTCCGTGAGCGAGAGTTTATCTTCCCTATCAAAGACAATATAGTTGGTAAGGTGGTCTATTCCTTCACAGAACTACTCTCTGTCATCACAACACACAACTACTCTATCGATCAACACAAACGGCAGACTATCCTCGAGAAGTTTTGGGGCAAAACAGCCCGACCCGACTACGACGCAAGCCACGAAATACTCAAAGCACTACACTTATTGGATGATTGAGCAAAAACATACCAAAATGCTTTTCTTTTAACTAAAAATGCACGAAAAATCTGTTCCACAAACGCTTTTTGGGCATTTTTTCACTAAAAAACTTGCACATGTCAAAAAAAAACAGTAACTTTGCACCCGAAATGTTCGCTGTATGGAGAGAACTTTCGCCGTTTTTATAAAATGTTCGCTGTATGGAGAGAATTAAACGAGACACCTATCTTCACCAAATAACCGACTTATTAGGGAAAGGAGAAGCATTGGTCCTGACGGGGCAACGTCGGGCAGGAAAGAGTTGTATTCTTGAACAACTCGCCGCACAACTTGCTGAAAATGGACATGTCATCTACATCGACATGGAAGACCCTGCCAACGCCGACATCGCGTCGTTTCGCGAACTCAACGACGTGGTTCGCGGACGTTTGGTGGAGAACAGACACAACTATCTGCTTATCGACGAGGTGCAAGAAATAGCTGAGTTCGAACGCGCAATACGCTTTTTCGTCAAACAAGACAACATCGATGTCATCGTCACAGGCAGCAACGCCTCAATGCTCTCAAGCGACATTGCTTCTGCATTCTCCGGAAGATACCACCACATACACATCGGATGCCTCGACTACAACGAGTTCCTACAATTCTACAAACTGAACGACTCCGATGAATCCCTCTCCGCATACTTGCGCTGGGGCGGATTTCCGTTCCTGCACCAAATAGACCTTAAAGATACGCGCACGCGTATGGACTATCTCGGAAGCATCTACGACACCATCTTCATCAAAGATATTGTCTATCGAAAGAGCATTCGCAACGTGTCGTTACTGGATAACCTCACACGCTTTATTGCCGACAACAGCGGAAAGATTTTCTCTCCGAACAGTATTGCCAACTACCTCAAAAGCAAGCAAATAGCCGTGTCAGCGAACACCATCTCCGAGTACGTGACAGCACTCTCCGAAGCGTACGTCATCGACCGACTCAAACGATACGATATCAAGGGGAAAAGCGTGTTCGAACAGATGGAAAAATTCTATTTCGAAGATTTGGGTTTGCGCAACTATCTCTGCCGCGACAAAAGTAATCTCGATATAGAAAAAGTGCTGGAAGGAGCTGTTTATCTGCAACTCAAACGACAAGGATACGAAGTGTACGTGGGACAACTGAACGGCAAAGAGATTGATTTTGTAGGACGCAGCGGCGATGAACTCATCTATGTGCAAGTGGCCGTAACTCTGAACCAACCCGACACGTACGAACGCGAATATGGCAACCTGAAAATGATTAAGGACAACCACCCCAAATATGTGGTGACACTCGACTCCAATGCCGCACTCATCCACGACTCCGGCATCATCACCCTACATGCAAGAGACTTCCTCTCCAACACCCACAAAACAACATAACACATTCACCACCAACCATCCACACATTCTTAATCTATGATTTCAGTCATCATCTGCACATACAACCGAGAAAAATATATTGGCGCGCTACTCGAGAGTCTGGCGGCAAACGACCTGCCCAAGACCGATTACGAGATTCTGCTGGTTGACAACAACTGCACGGACAACACACGGGCTATCTGCGGCGATTTCGCCAAAAAGCACCCGTCCCTGACTTTCCGCTATATGACCGAACCCGAACAGGGATTGTCGGCAGCGCGCAACAAAGGTATTCGCGAAGCGCACGGCGACATACTCGTCTATGTGGATGACGACGCTTTAGTGGACACGCACTATCTGCGCGACTACGTCGATTTCTTCGCATCTCACCCACACACAATGGCTGCCGGTGGACCAATCATACCACTCTACGAAACGGCCGAACCCGCATGGATGACACCCTACACCAAAGCACTACTCACAGGGTGGATGGACTACGGAACACGCGTCAGAACCTATCCCAAGGGACGCTACCCGGGAGGTGGCAATGCCGCTTACCGCAAAGAGGTCTTCCAAAAAGTCGGACTCTTCGACACCCGACTCGGCAGAAAAGGCAATGGACTAATGGGCTCTGAAGAAAAGGACATCTTCGACAAGATGCACGCTCTCGGGATGGAGGTTCTCTACTTGCCTCAACCCATCCTACACCACATCATCCCACAATCCAAGCTCGAAGAGCCGTATTTCAACCGACTCACTTATCAAATAGGTCTTAGTGAACGTGCACGAACGCTCGCTATCAGCAAGACAAAGTACTTCAAACGCCTCGTCTCCGAGGCCGTCAAATGGGCAGCAACACTACTCTTGTGGTGTTTCTATGCCCTCTCTCTACAACCGACGAAAGGCAACTCCCTCGTCCTTTTCCGCCGCAACGTCACCCGCGGCCTTCTCTCCATCCGCATGGCTTAATGTACAAATTGACCACACGCAGTAATCGTCCGATTCATTACAACTAATCGCATGATTACTGCTTTTTTTTGATATATGCAAATTTTTTCACATAAAAAATGCATAAACACCTCATTTTTATGCATTTTTAGCTCACGCATGTTGCGTTTGCGCAATTTTCAAAACACCAAAATGTTACCCCAGCGCAATTTTCAAAACACTAAAATGTTACCTCAGCGCAATTTTCAAAACCTCTCCTCAACTATTAAACTATTAAACCATTAAACCATTAAACCATTAAACCATTAAACCATTAAACCATTTAACCGTTTGACAGTTTGGAGAGTGTTTGTTGTGCGTGGTTGAGCATGTTTTCGAGGCGGTTGATGTCGTGGAAGAGGATGGCGAGTTGTAGTGTCTCAACGAGGGCATCTTTGTCGTTTTTGGAGAGGAAATAGGTGTAGGGCTCGGTTTTTTTGCCACTGAGGTCGGTTCCATGTAACCGGACACGCAGTCGTGCCGATTGGTTATCGGCGATGAAAGCCAGAATCTCGATGGCCGTTTCGTTTTCGATGCTGAGAATAGAGTGGAATCCATCGGTCTCGAAATGGTGTTCAGCACCCTGCCAATGGTTGCATTGGTCGTCAGCAACAGCGCACAGTTCGATGCTTGTCTGGCAGAGCTGTTTAGGACCGAAATAGTAACTCTTGACGCGAGTGACACGGTTGTCGCCCACGTATGCTTGTAGGAAACAACGCTCGGTGTTGGAGGTCGTTTGCAGCAATCGACTCACGTATTGTCCGTTATCCTCGTAACGCTCGTCTTTGTCGTATCTGAACCGTTTGAGTAGCGGATCCACTTGTGGAAGTAGTACTTGCAACATGGAGTCGGCGTACGCGGCCGTTCGCTGAGCTTCGAGGATAGAAATGGTATCTTCGAGCGCTTTGGCCTCACGTCGTGCATCAACTTGTTGGCGATAGAGTAGATGTACGGAGTCGAGTTCGGTCTTGGCACTCTCTAACCGCCCCTCTTCGATGAGGGTGCGTGCATGTTCGATGCGTGCATGGGCAGCATCGGCCTCGTTGTCGCCCTTGCAGGTGCAGAGAGTAACCGCGCACAAGAGGCAGATAAGTGGTGTAATGATCGATTTGTTCATTGTCGTAGGAACGTTTGTGGGTGCAAAGTTACTGCTTTTTTTTCATATATGCAAATAAAATGCAAGAAAAATGCAA
>CALAUY010000078.1 GCA_937892015.1 uncultured Bacteroidales bacterium
CGAACGTATTGGGGATGTGCGTGATATACAGTTTGTCGGCAAGCGGAAGGAACTGCCGATAGACCATCCCTCCACCAATGATGAACGCCTCTTCGTCAGGCAGAACGGATGTTTGCGCTTCAGCAATGCTATAAACCGCTTCACCACCATCAAACAGCTTGCCGGTTATATCTGTCAGCACGATATTGCGGCGATTAGGCAGCGGATGTTTGGGTAGCGAGAACCAAGTGCGCTCACCCATGATAACAGTGTGTTGGGCCGTGATGGCTTTGAAATGCCGGAGATCGGCAGGCAGATGGCACAACAAGTCCCCCTGTTTGCCGATGGCGTTCTGCT
The DNA here is from genome assembly GCA_937892015.1 of uncultured Bacteroidales bacterium. GTDB lineage: Bacteria > Bacteroidota > Bacteroidia > Bacteroidales > Paludibacteraceae > Colicola. The sequence goes on from CALAUY010000078.1 coordinate 337, forward strand.
CTGCAATGGCAACGATGATGGAAAGCATGTAAAGTTTATAGTTTATAGTTTATAGATTATAGATTATAGTTTATTATAGATTTTGAAACTTAAACAGCGACGAGGCCTGCGATGTGGGGATGTGGGTCGTAGTTGTCGAGACTGAAATCTTCGTATTGGAAATCGAAGATGGAGTGCACATCGGGGTTGATGTGCATCGTGGGTAGTGCTCGCGGTTCACGGGTGAGTTGCAGTTGTACTTGGTCGAAATGGTTCGTATAGATATGTGCGTCACCGAACGTGTGGACGAACGTGCCGGGTTGCAGCCCTGTCACTTGCGCCATCATCTGCAGGAGCAATGCATACGAGGCGATGTTGAACGGCACTCCAAGAAAGATGTCGGCACTCCGCTGGTAGAGCTGCAAGCTCAGCGTGTCATCGGCCACATAGAACTGGAAGAGTGTGTGGCAGGGCGGTAGTGCCATGCTATCTACTTCGGCCACGTTCCACGCCGAGACAATCATCCGCCGCGAATCGGGGTGATTCTTAATGAGTTCCACCACGTTGGCAATCTGGTCGATAGTGCCTCCTTGGTAGTCCGGCCATGAGCGCCATTGATGCCCATAGACAGGCCCGAGTTCACCATCTTCATCCGCCCATTCGTTCCAAATACGTACGCCATGCTCTTGCAGATAATGGACGTTGGTGTCGCCCCTGAGAAACCACAGCAACTCGTAGATAATGGATTTGAGGTGCAGTTTCTTGGTGGTAAGTAGGGGGAAACCGTCTTGTAGGTCGAACCGCATCTGATGCCCGAACACCGATTTGGTGCCCGTACCTGTTCGGTCGGTTTTCATAACGCCCTCGTTCATGACGCGGCGGCAAAGATCGAGATACTGTTTCATTTAGTAGAGTTTATACGTTGTTTTGAGTACTTTGAACTCCGTTCTGCGGTTGATTTGGTTGCACACCTCTTGCTGGTCTTTGGGCAACGAGAGGATGAACTCCTCATCGAGGACTTGTTCCACAGGGATGAACGGATAACGGTTGTGCAGCGCCTTGTCGGCCACTACAGGTCGCTCTTTGCCGTAACCGACAGGCGTGAGGCGCTCGGTCTCTATCCCTTTCTTTATCAAGTAGTTGACGCACGACTGCGCCCGTTTTTCGGAGAGTGTTTTATTGGCAGCAGCATTACCAACGAGGTCAGTATGTGCCGACAGTTCGATGGTGATGTTCGGGTTGTCGTTGAGCAACTTCACAAGGTCGTCGAGCGCTATTTCCGACTCTTTGGTGATGTTCCATTTAGCAAACTCGTAGAACACGTTCTCCATCTTGACGGGCTTGGAAAGGGTGGTGAGGACAAAATCTTGCGTGTAAGTGTAAGAGTCGCGTAGTCCGAACGTGTGCAGCTCTTGTTTCTGATTGAGGTATCCTCTTGAGGTGGCGAGCATGACGTATCGCACATCTTTGGCCAACTTGACACGGTAGGTACCATCACGACGCACTTGCAACTTGGCATTCGTGCCATCATCACCTACTATGCGGAGTGTTGCGTCAGAAAGTGTCGCACCCATGTTGTCGAAAACAGTGCCCTCCACAGCAAAAATCATCTCGGGCAAGACGAAGCTGTAAATCATGTCTTGACCTTTCTTTTGTCCGCGGTTCGACGAGAAAAACCCGTCTTCTGAATCACCTGCAAACGTGATGCCGAAATCGTCACCGTTGGAGTTGAAAGGTGTTCCCATGTTGAAGAGTTGCCAACCCTGCTCTAGCAGACTGTCACGCATCACCATACTATCGGGAATTGCTTTGAAGATGTCGAGTCCTCCGTAACCCGGGTGTCCGTTACTGCTGAAATAGAGCGTTCCATCACGGCGGATAGTGGGGAACATCTCATCACCGGATGTGTTGATCTGCGGACCCATGTTCATCGGGACGGACCAGTTGCCACCGTCTTGCACGCTGAACCATATATCCTTTCCGCCATATCCGTTGGGTGCGTCAGAAGCAAAATAGAGTGTGTCACCACTGTAGCTGAGCGCGGGATGTCCGCACGTGATGGTGGAGTCCTTGAAGAGCTTCACCTCTTGCGGGTCTGCCCACGTGCCTGATGCGCGCGAAGAGGTATAGATATGTGCACCTACATCCATCCCGTTGATGGGTTTGGAGTACGTGAAATACATCGTGTGCCCATCGGCGGAGAAACAACATACGCCGAGTTCGGCCGTGCCCTCTTTGCGTTTCTGTGATGTATCGCCCTCGTCTTCGCTTTCCGACACTTCGGCATCCTCGCCATTGGCAGCTTCGTAGAGACCCTCCGCCAGTTCCACCTCTACCCATTTGCCCTGTGCGTCCTTCCGGGTGGAGTAGATCTGATTGACAGGAACGCCGGTCACGGGACTGTTCTTGTTGTCTTTCTTTTTCCGTTCCACACGGTTGCTGGTGAACATTAGCGCATCAGCATTCGTACCGATGAAGCACGGAGAGAAACTGCTGTACCGCTTTTGGTTGAAGTCGTTGGCGAGTCGGATTTGGTAGCGCGTCGGCTCTTTTCTCCAACTCTCCATCTGCAGACACGCATACTTGCCCGCTTGTGCCACATAATCGTCGGGATGACTCTCGAGATAGAGCTCGTATCCGCGTAGCGCATCTGCATACTTGCCTTGATAATGAAGCACTTGCGCTTGTCTTAGATAAACAATCGAGTCAGTGAACTGGTACTTATAGGTGATGGCGTTCTTGTACGCTGTTACAGCCCGCGGATGGTTGATGAGACGGTAACACTCGCCCTGTTTGAAAGCGACTTCCGCTTTGAGCGGTTTCTGTTGACGCTTAATCTTAGGATACACTTTCTTGTAGAGTTGTGCCGCCTCGTAGTACTCACCAATCGCGTATTTCTTGTCCGCCCGTTTGAGCTGTTTCTGTACACCACAACCCACAAATCCGCCGACAAAAGCCAGCAGACAAATCAGTCGTACGATATGTAGCGTTGACCTGCGCATTAGTCGAGTTCGTGAACAACTATGCCTGACCGCAGTTTGGGCTCGAACCAAGTGGCTTTTGGCGGCATAATCTGTCCGGCATCTGCCACACGCATTATCTCGTCTAACGAGACAGGGAAGAGGGCAAGTGCCAGTTGCGCATGACCATTATCGACTTGGTCTTGCAGATAATCGAGTCCGCGAATGCCACCCACAAACTCCACGCGTTCGTCCTTTCGCAAATCGACAATGCCGAAGAGTTTTTTCAGTATCAGTTCCGACGAAACGCTGACATCAAGTCCGGCAATGGGGTCAGAATCGTTTACCCGCTCGGCTTTGGCGGTGAGGCGATACCAGCACCCGTCTATATAGAGCGCGAACTCGTGCCGTGCCGCGGGATGATAAACCTCACTGCCGGCAGGGTCGATGGTGAAATCTTCGGCCAAGAGTTGCAGTACATCGGCAGGTGAATGTCCGTTTAGGTCGAGCACAAGGCGGTTGTAGTCAAGCACTGTCAGTTCATCGGCCGAGAAACATGTGGCGAGGAAATAGTTGTACTCCTCACTACCATTGTGTTGCGGATTCATTTTTCTTCGTTCAGCCCCCACGCGTGCAGCTGCTGCCGACCGATGGTGTCCATCGGCGATGTACAGACATGGGATGTCGGCGAAGATGTCGGTGATGTGTTGGCACAGCTTCTCGTCGCTGATAATCCACAACTGATGACGCACGTCGTCTGCCACAAAATCGTATTCGGGCTCACCCTTGACGACATCCATCAAGATAGCATGGAGAGCGGCGTTGGCAGGGTAGGCGAAGAATGCAGGTCCGATGTTGGCATTGGTGGCGATAACGTGCCTCATGCGGTCGTCTTCTTTGTCTTGTCGCGTGAGCTCATGTCGCTTGATGCGTCCCGCCTCGTAATCCTCGACAGCAGCAGCAACCATCAGTCCGAACTGCGTCTTGCCGCGCCACGTCTGTGCATACACATAGTAACAATCGGTCGGGTCTTGCTTGAGCCATCCGTTCTGCTTGAAGAGAGCGTACTGACGTGTTGCCTCGGCATAGAGGCGCTCGTCGTATTCGCTCGTCCCGACGGGGAAATTGATCTCGGGCTTGTTGATATGATAGAGACTCATCGGCAGGCCTTCTGCCTCTGCTCGTGCCTCTTCAGACGAGAGCACATCATACGGACGAGCACTCACTTTGGCAGCTAATGCACGCGGTGGACGTACTCCCTTGAACGCTTTGATTTTGACCATGATACGTTATTTAGATGAGTTAAATTGTTGTTGCGGTTGCTGCGCAGGTTTGCCCATCGTGCAGGTGCTATTGAAGACGGCATTGGGTTCAACGATAAGCACTTGCGTGTTGACCTCGGCGCGGATATTGGCAGTGGCACGCAGAGCAAGCGTTTGCTGCACATCAATCTTGCCCTCCAGTTTGCCTTGTATCTCACAGTTCTGGCAAGAGATATTGCCCTTGAGAAGTCCTTTTTCGCCAATAACCACTTTGCCGGTACATTTCACTTCACCATCGATAGTGCCGTCAATACGGATATCGCTGTCGGCAATTACTGTTCCGATAATCTTACTGCCGGCGGTGAGTGCGTTGAACATTGTGCCGCCTGTTTGTGTTTGAGGAGTTGCCATATTTTTCGTACTGTTTTGTGAGCTGTTAAACATATTGTTTGTTTTTAGTGTTCTATATATATACTAATAAGGTGTGTTGTCAGAACGGGTTGTCGGACGACCCCGATGGGGTGGGGGTGTTGTCGATGTCGGGGCCGGCATTACTGTATCCATCGCTGTTGGCCACCACGTTGGAATGGTACGACGAGTACGTTGCGCCCGATGATGCTACGGAGATTTCGTCATCGTTGTCGAACTTAGCATACACTTTCTCGAAGCGCAGTTTGATATCACCGGTCGAGCCATTACGGTGCTTGGCGATGATGATGTGTCCCTTATCGACCTCGTTGGGGTCGTACCCATCGGAGTGTTCGCCTTGACGGTAGAAATAGTCGAATCGGTGGATGAAGCAAACCATGTCGGCATCTTGCTCGATGGCACCCGACTCACGCAAGTCGCTTAGTTGCGGCACTTTTCCCTCAATGCCGGCACGTCCTTCCAGTGAGCGGTTGAGCTGTGAGAGGGCAATGATGGGTATATCGAGCTCTTTGGCCAGTCCCTTGAGTGAGCGTGAGATAGCGGCCACTTCTATCTCTCGTGACTGCATCTTCATGCCGGCAGACATCAGTTGTAAATAGTCGATGATGATGCACCGAACACCTTTCTCGCGGACGAGTCGCCGTGCTTTGGAACGGAGTTCGAAGATAGACAGCCCCGGCGTATCGTCGATATAGATAGGTGCGTGTTGCAGGACCGGGATGTTCTGGTCGAGAGCCGCCCAATCGTCGCGTGTCAGGTAACCCGAACGCAGTTTACTGCCCTCGATGCTACACGTGTTCATGATGAGTCGGTTGACGAGTTGGATGTTGGACATCTCAAGCGAGAAAACGGCCACAGGGTAACCCATCACGCCCATGTTTTTCGCCATGGAAAGCACAAAAGCGGTCTTGCCCATTGCGGGGCGTGCCGCGATGATGATGAGGTCGGAGGGCTGCCATCCTGCGGTTATCTTGTCGAGTTTGTCAAAGCCTGACGGGATGCCGGTGATGCCACCATTGGAGCGATCGGCCAGTTTCTTTAGTTTCTCGATGGCATCGCTGAGGATGTCGTTGACGGGTGCTACATCTTTCTTCTGCGCGTTCTGCGCAATCTCGAAGATGGAACTCTCGGCACTGTTCATCAGTTCATCAACATCGGTCGTCTCGTCGAACGCATCTTCAGCAATCTTCAGTCCCACCGAGATGAGTTGCCGCGCAAGGGCTTTGTGTGCGATGATGGCAGCATGTGCCTCAATGTGTGCGGCAGATGCCACGTCGGTCGTCAGTGCCGCGATATAGTCGGCACCACCCGCTTGTTCCAGTTTGCCCGCTTGCTTGAGTTGTTCGCTTACCGTGAGGAAATCGATGGGTTCACTCCGTTGCGCCAACGCGGTAACGGCCTCGTAGATGAGTTGATGTCGGGGCTCGTAGAACGATGAGGGACTGAGCACTTCGGCAATCTCACCATATACATTGGGTTCGATGAGAATACCGCCGAGCACGTACCGTTCCACCTCGACAGCCTGGGGTTGTCGTTTGCCAATCAGTTCGTCGGTGGTAGATGGCGCGGATGTGGTTTGTTTGCGTGTGTTAACAGGCATTGCTGTTGGTTGTCTATTGGTTAAAATACGTTTCTAAAAGGTCGTTTGCAGCAATGAACGACGACAGTTGGTTGTTGAGCACTTTCTGCTCGGTTTGCTCCAAGAGTGCCTCTATCTGCGGGTCGTGGTAGAACGAGTCGAGCAGTCGGCGATTGATGGTCTCGTACATCCAGTATTTGGCTTGTTGCGTCCGTTTGCGCTTGAAGTAACCGTTCCGTTTGGTAAACACGGCATAGTCCTCAATCATCTTCCATACATCATCGATGCCGTTCCCCTCGACAGCAGAGCAGGTGACGGCCGTTGGTTTCCATCCCGACTCGTGAGGCGGAAAGAGTGCCAACGCGTTCTTGAACTGTGTACGTGCTACACGC
>CALAUY010000079.1 GCA_937892015.1 uncultured Bacteroidales bacterium
CCCCCGCAAGCGGTCCCCCTCCCCTACCTTAGGGGAGGAGCCAGATATGAAACAAAAGCTGGTGGAAGGATGGAGTATTGGTAGTATGGAGTTTTGGCACTTTGACGTATGTATTGTGCCCTAATTGCATAATGGCATTGTCCTTTTTCAAAACGTTGCAATAGCGGTAAACAGTTGAAATACCATCTCTCCTTTCATGCGAGGGGGGGTTAGAAAATCAGTTCTTTAGCATCCATCTCCTCTTGCTGTTTGGCATGCATAAACATCACGAAATAAATAGGCAGGTAGAGTATTTTGTTCACCCGCATCACTTCGCGTTCATTGGACAGCACAACAGCACTTTCAATTTGATAATCAGGATGTGTGACCAAGTTATTCAGTGCGCTATGGACGGTGTAATCTTTCCCGGACTTCACTTCCACCGGCACAACGCGACATGTGTCGGTATCGTCAATAATATAGTCCACTTCGCCTTTGGAGCGATTATCATAGTAAAACAAATGGTGTCCATGAGCCGCTAACTCCTGTGCCACGACACTCTCATACACCGCCCCCAAGTTGATGCTCTTTTCCGTTTCCAGCACTGCTTTTATCGACAATCCAAACAAGCGACTCGTGAGTAGTCCCACATCATTGAGATATAATTTCAGCAGATTCTTCTGCAATGACTCCGAGAGCGGATAGCGTGGGTCGGATATGGCGTGCACGTCCAACGCGATGCCGGCAGAACTTAAGTACTCAAACTCTTCTGTGAAATAATCATACCTGTCGCCCTTCTTATCGCGGATGTTCGTGACGACAACCCGCTTCTTCTTGTTCTCCATCTGTGAGGGAATCATATCGTATATGCGTCGTATCAACAGCCGCTTTTCAGTCTCTTGTTCGTACTTGGCTGCATCATCTTTGTAGAGGTCAATAATGGCATTCTGCATCTCACGTACTTTGGCAATATTATGCGAACGAAGATATTCATTCACAACATCAGGAAGCCCCCCTACCAGCAGGTATCGCTTGAATAACGACAATAAATGTTCATGTTGTTCCTGCGGCAAACTCTCGCACTTTGCATATCTCTCACGTAGTTCCTTCAGCGCATAATCGCCGACACCGTTTGCAATCAACCACTCCTCAAAATCGAGTTGATACATTTGCTTGCGAATGATACTGCCTACGGGAACAGATGTCGTTTTGTGCAATGTAATCCCCAGTAAACTACCACTCGCAATAAAGCGATAACGATGGTCCTGGCGAAAGAACTTCAGGAGTGTCAAGTATTGCGGATAGTGCTGAATCTCATCAAGGAATATCAGTGTATCCTTGTATCCGTGCATCGCGGAACCGGCAATCGAACTTAGCGCAAAGTAAAAATCACTCACGCTATGTATGTTCTTGAACAGCTGCGGCCCCTCATCGTCTTCTACGAAATTTACCTCGATAAAATTCGGATAGATCTGCTTGCCTATCTGACGAATGATGTAGGACTTGCCTATTTGCCGCGCTCCTTCTACTATTAAAATCCTGTCGTCTCCCGACTTGAAATAGTCCTTGAGATATTCCGAAATCTTTCTGTATAACATAGCAATCTGCACTTTTTGACTTGTTTTTGTTACTGAAAATTACACTTTTCAATATATTTATCGTCCGATAAATTACACTTTTCAATATATTTATCGTCCGGTAAATTACACTTTTCAATATATTTATCGTCCGGTAAATTACACTTTTCAATCATTTTTCGGCTGCAAAGTTACTGCTTTTTTCTGACATATGCAAGCATTTTTTGAAAAATATCCACTTTTCACTCTCATTTTTCGCTCCTTTTTCGCACTTCGTGCAGATTTCTGTCCTTTTCGTTCCTTTTTTTGCGACCATTGGTGTCCTCCTTGTGCCGTTTTAGAACATTGTATCGCAAAAAAGCACTTTTCTGCACTTTTTTGTTCGTTTTTGCGTTTTTTTCTTGCATATATCAAAAATTTTTTGTAACTTTGCAGGCTGAATTCGTTAACTGGCAGATTATGCCATGCGCGAAAAAGTACAGATAAAGTTGATAATCAAATGAATTGGAAACAATATATATTGTTTGCGGTGCTGTTCGTCTGTCTGCCTGCAGTGGCGCAAAAGAAAGTTTCTCAGCCGAAAGAGAAACCTTTCACGGTAGTTATTGATGCCGGTCACGGAGGTCAGGATCCGGGAGCAGTGGGTAACATCGTGCAAGAGAAAAAACTCAACTTGGACGTGTCGCTGCTGTTGGGCAAGATGATTGAGACCGAATGCCCGGACGTGAAAGTGTGTTATACGCGCAAGACGGACGTGTTCTTGACGCTTCAGGAGCGCGCTAATTTCGTCAACAAGAACAACGCAGACCTCTTCATCTGCATCCATACGAACGCATCGGAATCGCGCGATGCGGTGGGTGCTGAGACGTTTGTACTGGGTATCGACAAGATGGCGAGTAACCTCAATGTGGCGATGCGCGAAAACGCGGTGATGTTGCTGGAGGAGAACTACGAGACCACGTATCAAGGGTTCGACCCCAACAGCATCGACTCGTATATCATGTTCGAGTTGATGCAAGACCAGTATATCGACCGCAGCCTGCAGTTTGCGACACTTGTCCAACAGCAGTTCGTCAGTGGTCTCAAGCGTGCCGATCGCGGTGTGCGTCAGGCGGGGTTCTGGGTGCTGCACAAGAGTGCCTGCCCGAGCGTGTTGATTGAGATGGGTTTCATCTCCAACCGCGATGAGGAGATTTACCTCGCCTCCAAGGACGGCAAAGAGCAGATAACGACCGCTATTTTCAACGCTTTTGTGGCGTACAAGAACGCGATGGACAAGAAAGCCGGCAAGACTCCGACAGCGCAACCGAAAGAGATGAAACGTGCCGAGAGTGCTCCCCAAACGGAGAATCCAGACAGCATGACCGCACCTGTAGAGTCGGCGCAACCTGAAGTGGTACAGCCTGTAGAGCCGACCCAACCTGAAGCCCAAGTACAGCCCGCCGAGCCGGTCAAGCGCCCCGTCTATCGTGTGCAGATCTTCGCGGCGAGCCGTGTAGTCAAGGCGGGAGATGCAGCGTTCAAAGGGCTGAAGAACTGCAAGTACACCCGCGACGGGAACTTCTACAAATACACGTACGGTGAGGAGACGACGTTCGAACGGGCAGCGCAACTGCAAAAACAACTGAAGAGCAAGTTCCCCGACTGTTTTGTGGTGGCTTTCCTTGATGACAAGCAGATTCCCGTGAAAGAGGCGCGTCGGTTGAGCGACACAAAATAACACAAATACAAAGAGAAAAAAGTGACAAACATGAAACATAAGAAAGAGATTACCGTGGCGATACTCGCCATTGTGGCATTGTTTTTGCTCTATTTCGGGTTCAATTTCCTGAAGGGCATCAACATCTTCAACAAAACGACGTCGTACGTGGTGCAGTACGAGAAAATGAACGGGCTGGTGGAGCAGAGTCCCGTCTATGTCCGCGGTTACAAAGTGGGGCAAGTGGATAAGATTATCTATGATTTCACTCGTGCGGATGCCTTCACGGTCCATTTCTCCATCAACGACGATATTCGTTTGCCGAAAGGGACAGAAGTGTCGTTGGTGCCGGACGGCCTCATCAGCGGTGAGGCATTGGAGCTGCAGATTCCGACAGAAGACGTGTCGGAATGGTACGTCTCGGGCGACACGTTGCCCACGTCCATCACGCCCGGTATGCTCAACGCCGTGGCAGAAGCGGTGTTGTCGCAGCTGAGTCCCATCCTCTCCAACCTCGACTCGGTGGTGAACGTGCTGCAAGAGTCGCTCAGCAAGAAACAGCTGCAACAGATACTCGACAACGTCGATGGTACGATGGCCAACGTCAATGCCATCACCCTCAAGGCCGACAAGATGATGGAGCGTCAACTGCCGCAACTCATCGACACTATCCAGTTGGCAATGAACGAGATACATGCCATTGCGGACAACCTCTCGCAAGCAGACCTGAAAGCCACTATCGCCAAAGTAGATGATGCGGTGGTGGAGGTGAAGAACATCGTTGCAGCTGCTAATTCTCCCGATGGCACGCTGGGCAAACTGCTCTACGACCAGTCGCTTTACACCGACATCGACCATACCGTCACATCGGCCGACAGCCTGCTCATCGACCTCAAAGCCAATCCAAAGAAATACGTGCATTTCTCCCTCTTCGGCGGCAACAGCAAAGACAAGAGCAAAGACAAAAAGTGACACAATGGAACAAAACGCCTCCTATTACTGGGACAAATGCACGCAACTGCTGCGCGAGCAACTGACTGAATCTGCGTTCAACATGTGGTTCGCAGGCATTGTGCCGCTTCGCTTTGAGAACAGCATACTGTTGTTGCAACTGCAGAGCCAGTTTGTGGCCGAATATATCGAAGAGAACTACAGCCGTCTGCTCGGTCACGTACTTTTCCGCGTGTGCGGTCCCGGCACGCGTTTAGAGTACCGTATTCCCATCGACAGCACGTCGGGCATGGGTATCACGACCGTCAGTCAAGGCGTGGAAAAAGAGAAACTGCTTCTCCCGCGTCCACCGCAGACGACCGCATACGCCGCGCAGCATAACCATGAACCGCAGTTGCCACCGCTCGACAGCCGACTGAACAGTCAGCAGACGTTCGACAGTTTCGTGCAAGGTGAGGTGAACCGCATGGTTCGGACAGTGGCCCTTGCAGCAGCGCGCGACCCGGGCAAGACCGCATTCAATCCGCTCTTTATCTACGGCGGGTCGGGCGTGGGCAAGACGCATCTGCTCAACGCTATCGGCAACCAGACCAAAGCACTCTATCCGCACAAACGAGTGCTGTACCTCACGGCCAACGACTTCAAGATGCAGTACATGTCCGCTGCCAATCCCAAGAACAACGATGTGGCGAACTTCCTCAGTTTCTACCAGACTATCGATGTGCTACTGATGGATGATATTCAGTTCCTTACGGGTCTGCAGCGCACGCAAGAGGTGTTCTTCCATATCTTCAACCATCTGCACCAATCGGGCAAGCAGATAGTGCTCGCGTCCGATAAGTCGCCGCTGGATATCAAGGATGTGGACGACCGTCTGATCACGCGTTTCAAATGGGGCTTTTCCGGCGAGTTACGTCGTCCGGATTTCTCGCTCCGGCACGATATCCTGAAGAACAAGATTGACCGCGATGGAGTGGAACTCAGTGAGGAGATTATCGATTATATTGCAAAGAACGTGCGCGACAACGTGCGCGACCTTGAGGGCGTGTTGGCCTCGCTGCTCGCATACTCGACCCTCACCGACGAACAGATTAGTGTGGAGTTGGCGGAACGCGTTGTGAGTCAGGTTGTTGACGTAGCCGTCATGTCACTCACGATGGACAATATCATGGATGCAGTGTGCGAAGAGTGGGCCGTGACACCCGAGCAGGTTCTCTCCAAGACGCGCACGAAAGAGTTGTCAACCGCCCGCCATGCGGTGATGTACCTCATACAGAAAGTGCTCGACAAACCGCTGCAAGAGATTGGCGCATACATGCATCGGTCGCATGCGACAGTGCTTCACGGCATCGAGCATGTCAACGACCTGATGCGCATCGACCCCGTCTTCAAGCGACAGATAGTACGACTGAAGAGCCGACTGGAAAAATAACCGCAAAACTTTCGTTTATGGATGAACAAAAATACATCGTTTCGGCGAGAAAATACCGACCGTCATCGTTCGAGAGCGTGGTGGGTCAGCGTGCCTTGACAGAGACGCTCCGCAACGCCATCCGTTCGGGTCATCTCGCGCATGCGTACCTCTTCTGTGGTCCGCGCGGTGTGGGTAAGACCACGTGCGCGCGCATCTTCGCCAAGACCATCAACTGCCTTACGCCCACGCCCGAACACGACGCGTGCAATGCGTGCGAGTCGTGCATCGCGTTCAACGAACAGCGGTCGTTCAACATCCGCGAACTGGATGCGGCCAGCAACAACTCCGTTGACGACATCCGCAGCCTCATCGACGAGGTACGTATCCCGCCCCAAGTCGGCAAATACAAGGTGTATATCATCGATGAGGTGCACATGCTCTCCCAAGGCGCTTTCAACGCGTTGCTGAAGACACTCGAAGAGCCCCCTTCGTATGCCGTCTTCATCCTTGCCACTACCGAGAAACACAAGGTGCTGCCAACGATTCTGAGTCGTTGCCAAGTATTTGATTTTGCGCGCATCACCATTGCTGACATCGTTGCACATTTGCAGTACGTGGCGGCACAAGAGCAGGTTGAGGTGTCGGAAGAAGCACTCAATGTGGTGGCACAAAAAGCCGATGGAGGCATGCGTGATGCGCTCTCTATCTTTGACCAACTCGTTACGTTCTGTGGCGGAAAGATTACGTACGAACAGACTATCAGCGTGCTCAACGTACTCGATACGGAGTACTATTTTCGCCTTGTCGATGCAGCACTGGACGGTCGTGTCAGCGACGCGTTGCTCCTCTTCGATGAAGTGCTTTCCAAGGGGTTCGATGCCGGCCACTTCGTCACGGGTTTTACGTCGCATCTGCGTAACGTGTTAGTGAGCAAGGATGCAGCAACAGCGGTGCTGTTAGAAGTGAGCGAGTCTGTTCGCCGCGATTATGTGGAACAAGCTGCGCGATGCGCTGCACCATGGCTCTTCAGCGTGCTGGAGATTATGGGTCAGTGCGACATCAACTATCGTACGGCACGCAACAAACGTCTGACGGTGGAGTTGGCACTCGTCAAGGTGTGCACCCTCGTTCTGTCCGTACAACAAACCACTGCACCCGCTGCACCCGCTGCACCTGCCGTGCAGAAAGCTCCTGCCACATCGGTGATTCCTAAAAATATCGTTGCTGCACCTGCCGCGCCCACAATGCAAAAACCTGCTGCGCCTGCCGCGCCAAAGAGTAGCGCTGTGCCGACTGTCGTTCAGGCTATTCCACACAGTGTGGCCGCTCCCAGTGTGCCAACGATACCTGCTGCTGTTCCTCAACCCGTCACGCACGACAAGCAATCGGAGCAGAACCGCCCTTTTACGCTTGAGCAACTGGCTGACGCTTGGGTCAGAATGCAATCGCTGCCCGCTTTCAGGGGCAACGAACGACTCCTTGCCGTGCTCTCAAACATAGCCCCGTCACTCTCCGCAATGCCCGTGTTCACCGTCACGCTACGCAACACGTACCAAGAGACAGAACTCAATCGACATAAACCGCTCATCTTGCAATTCTTACGCCAACAACTGCAGAATGACGGCATCGATTTCAGAGTAGAAGTGAACGAAACCCAAGTGGGGAAAGTGGTGTACACCCCGCAAGAGAAATTCAATATTATGGCGCAGAAAAACCCTAAAGTGGTAGAAATGGCGCAAATGTTTAATCTGCAATTTTCATGAAAAAACACATCTGCTTACTCGTAACACTC
>CALAUY010000080.1 GCA_937892015.1 uncultured Bacteroidales bacterium
TGTCAACGTTTGCCGCTGCGCATGACAGTATAGTGTATCTGGATGATATATTGGTCGATACCTTCGAACTCATGGCCGAGCTGATGAGACGACCCACGAGCATGAGTAGCCAATAGACAGCGGCGATTGCGCCTCCGATGACGGCAGCTCCTTCGCCCAATCCGGCTCCTCTGACACCCGGGTCAGACAGGTAAAAATTGAGTTCGCCCGGGATACCTACTTCTACGCCGATGTAGAAGAAGATGGCCACCACGCCGAGCACGAGATGACGGAAACTCCAAGCGCTGTGCGGGTCTTTCGCTTTTGCAGTCGTCGGCTTGTTTTTGTCGAGGTTAGGCTCGGGAATAGCTACGAAATAGATGATAACAAACGACAGGGCAAAAACGGCCAGTGCTATCAGCAGCAGCGGGCGTACGTCTGCCATGGCAGTCTGTTTCGTGATGGTTCCAATCATGGCACCTGCCAGCAGCGGAGTGAGCGTTCCTGCCAACGAGTTGCATGCACCACCGGCTTGGATAAGCTGGTTGCCGCGGTTTCCACCACCGCCCAGCGTGTTAAGCATCGGGTTGACAACCGTGTTGAGCATGCACACGCAGAATCCGCAGACGAAAGCGCCGAGCAGATACACCACGAGCGCAGACATGCCAATGGGCATGTAGCTCGAACTGAACTGTATCAGGATGCCGATAAAACCAACGCCGAGAGCTATCAGCGCTGTCTTCTTGTAACCGATTTGCGAGAGCATCTTGCCCGCCGGAATGCCCATGATTAGATAAGCGGCGAAGTTCATCAGGTTGCCCAGCATGCCCGACCATTCGTAGTGCGTCTTCCAGATGTTGCCGAATGGTGCTGCCATGTTCGTTACGAACGAGATCATAGCGAACATGAAGAACATGGTGATGATGGCCACCACGTTGCTTTTGTTGTGTTGTTTTGTCATAATACAGAATTTTAAGTTTATTTATTGTATTTTCTCTCTTAAGAACTTCAGTAGTCTTTCATATACGTGTCGCTGATTGTTGCGCTTGCGCAGGAAATGGTTGTCGTCGGGATAGACCTGCATCTCGAAGAGCCGGTTTTCGCGGACGAGGGCATCGGTGTAGATGAGCGTGTTGCGCGGGTGTACGTTGTCATCGGAGAGGCCGTGAACGATGAGCAGGTCGCCCTGTAATGCACCGGCGTGGTTCACGGCCGATGCTCTGTCATAACCGTCCTCATTGACCTGCGGGCGACGCATGTAACGCTCGGTATAAGCCGAGTCGTAGTATCGCCAGTCGGTCACGGGTGCCACGGCCATGCCGAACGCGAAAGGGGAGTGTCCGTCAGTTGTCAGCGATGGATTGATGCCGCAGGCAGACATGCTCATGATTGTGGCGTAACCTCCATAGCTCCAACCCCAGATGCCGATGCGCGAAGCATCCACATAAGGCAGCGTCTGTAGGTAGAGCGCGGCAGAAACCTGATCTTCCGCCTCTTTCACGCCGAGGTGCATGTACGTCGCGTTGCGGAAAGCGCGCCCACGTCCGTCCGTTCCGCGAGGGTCAACACACACGCAGATGACGCCCTCATGCAGCGCGAGGTACTCCTCCCAACTGATGCGCCAGCGGTTGAGCACCTGCTGACTGGCAGGACCGCTATAGTGGAACATCAGCACTGGCCGGCGTACTATGGCCGCTGAGGCATCGTCTGCCAAGCCCTCGGCGCCGAGCATCCAACCATTGAGCGTGTCGCCCCGCTCGGTCACAAAACGGAAGAACGTCTTCTGTGGCAGTTCTGCCTCGCGAGCCCGTTCGGCCACTGCGGCGTTATCCTCCAGCACGCGCAACTCCTTTCCCGCGCGCGTGTATAAAGTATAAATGGTCGGATGCACCACCGACTGACACGCATCCACGAAATATGCGTACGTCGGTGAGAACGTAGCATCGTGCGTGCCGACCTCGGTAGAGTAGGCAACCCGAGTGTTCTTCTTCGTGTTCAGCGCATAGACATAGCGTGTCAGCGGGTCTTTATCCGCCGCCTGATAGAAGAGCGTCTGCGTCTTCTCGTCGTAACCATAGACGTGCGTCACGTCGTAGCGACCTTTGGTCAGTTGCTTGATTTTCAGACCCGTAGGACCATATAAGTAAGCGTGCCGATAACCGTCCGTCTCGTTCACGCAGATGAAACTGTTGTCCGAGAGAAACTGCCACTCATCCACCGCCGAGTAGTCGATGAAACAGTCTTTCTACTCCTCCAAATACGTGCGGGTGCAAACGGTCGATTTGGGGTTGGCAACGAACATCTCCAATCGGTTCTGGTCACGGTTGAGGCGGAAGATGGCAAGCTTGGTATCGTTGTTATACCAGCGGATACGCGGGATATACGAGTCGGCCTGGTCGGGCAGTGTCATCGTCTTCAGTGTCTTATAGTACGTGTCATAGACTACCACGCTCGCTCGGGCGTTTGGCTCGCCTGCACAGGGGTACTTCAGGCTATGTACCTCCGAACTCAAGTAGTCAATCCAGCGAAACGACGGCACGGACGTCTCGTCTAAACGCACGAACGCTAGTTGTTTCGAGTCGGGAGAGAAACAGTAGAGGCACGTGCACGCAAACTCCTCTTCATACAACCAGTCAGGCAGACCATTGATGATACTGCCAATGCTGCCGTCACGCGTCACAGCCACCTCGGTCTTGAAATCCATCTTGTGGATGTACAGGTTGTTCTCCCGCACAAAAGCGATGTACTTGCCGTCAGGGGAGAAGATGGGCTGCATCACCGGCATCGTGTCCGACAACGCACGCAACTCATGCCGCTGGCGGTCATAAATATAGTAGTTCGCGCGGAAAGAGTGGCGGTAGATGCGCTCACTTTGGCCGTACACCAGCAGATAACGCTCCGATGGCGACAGTACGTATCCGTCTATCTTTGCGGGTTTCATGCCTTTAGCAGCTGCATAGTCGAACAACGTGTCCGTCAACTGCCCCGTCTTGTACGAGTACGCATACACGTTGTTGTCCTGCATCTGCGCATAGCGCTCACCATCCGATAAAGGAGTCATCTCGCTCAGTCCGACCGACTTGAAACTGCCCGACGTGATAGCCGTCAGCAAGTCCGACGAACCCGAGGCTGCCACCATCGGCAGCAACCCCACCACAAAAAATACTAAAACAAACGTTCTCTTCATTCGCTTTTTGGTTATGTTCGCAATAGTTCGTTTCCATTGCGAGTGCAAAGTTACGATTTTTTTTTCATTTCTGCAAGAATTTAGGCACGAAAATGCAAAAAAATGCACTTTTTAGGCAAAAAATGTACTTTTTTACCCAAAAAATGCCAAAATGTTTGGTCATTTCAAAAAAAAGCAGTACCTTTGCAACCGATTTCGAAATGAAACCACAATATTGTTTAATTTTACACATACAAAAATGAAAAAGGTATTATTCGTTCTCGCCGCTGCTGCCTGCATGGTAGCTTGTGGCAACAAAGAGGCTAAAGCTGAAGCCGCAGAAGAAGAAGTAATCGTTGCTGAAGAAGTTGTTGCTGAAGAGCCCGCTTGCGACGCTACTATCGTTGACACTATCGTAGCTGCTGTTGAAGGTGTTCAAGAAGCTGCTGACGCGGTTCAGAACGCTCTCCAAAAGTAACTAGTCTGTTATCAGAACAAAAGTCCATCCGCCGGGTGGACTTTTTTTCTCATGTCCCTGATGATGCGTTAACGACTTATGAATCTGTGCATTGACCAAGGAAACAGCCGGACCAAACTGGCCATCTTCGCCGATGACGGCAAGATGGTCAATAACTATATCTACAAACGTTTCGACTCGGGCGAGATAGAGAGAATATGTTCGCTCTATCCCGTCACCAACAGCATCATCTCTTCGGTCGTCAATATCGACCCTGCTGTTGTCAACACCCTTCACCGGCTCAGCCGACAATTCATCCTCTTCGACCACAACACCCCCGTGCCCCTGGTTAACAAGTACGACACACCACAGACGCTCGGGCAAGACCGACTCGCAGCGGCCGTAGGAGCCAATGCGCTCGCTCCAGACACCAACCTCCTCATCATTGATGCAGGCTCGGCGATTACCTACGATTTTGTTAATGCCGACAACCAATACGTCGGTGGCAATATCGCGCCCGGCATCAAGATGCGATTTACCGTGCTGAAAAACCAAACGAAAAAACTGCCCCTCGTCGAGATTGGCGAAAAGCAGATTATCCCCCTCTTTGGCACGAACACCAACGATGCCATCCTTTCCGGCGTTGTCCGGGGCATCCGATACGAGATTGAGGGCTATATACGCACCCTTCAAAAACGTGTCGGACACTTCGATACGTACTTGACCGGTGGCAACGCACCATACCTCCTGACAACCCTCCGCGCCAACACTATCCTCACACATATCACCCTCGAGAAACACCTCGTCCTCATTGGCCTCAACCGCATCCTCACCCATAACCTTAAGTAATCTTCCCCCTCTCCCCTCCATCCCCACTAGCCCTCGGTACTAATCTGACTCCTCCCCTAAGGTAGG
>CALAUY010000081.1 GCA_937892015.1 uncultured Bacteroidales bacterium
CCTGAAACCTGAAACCTGAAACTTGAAACCTGAAACTTGAAACCTGAAACCTGAATCCTGAAACCTGAATCCTGAAACCTGAAACCTGAAACTTGAAACCTGAATCCTGAAACTTGAAACTTGAAACCTGAAACTTTAAACTTTAACCTATCCTAGTGTGCCAACCATAGACTCGGATTCTGTATGTCCTTATCCTTCCACACTTGGAAGAACATCTCTGTCTTGTTATCGTTGTCGGGGTCGGTATATACTGTTCCGATGCTCTGTTTGGTTTTCACCTTATCGCCTTTCTTGACGCTGATGGTGGCCAGTCCCGTATAGACTGTGCGGTAGTTGCCGTGTTGGATGATGACGGCGTTCGTTCCGCCCATCACGAAGCAGCTGGTCACCTCTCCGTCATATACGGCACGGACGGCCGCGCCGCGCGTTGTCTGGATATAGATGCCCTTGTTGTTCACCGTCACTTTCGGCAGAGTGGGATGCGGATGGATGCCGAACTCGCCACTCACCATACCTTTCTCTACCGGCCATGGCAGGCGACCTTTATTCGCCTCAAACCCACCGGCGATGAGCTGCTGCTCTTTGGTCATCCGTTGCCCCTTCTGTTTAGCCGCTTGTTGCTTGATAATATCCTCAATCTTGCGGTTCAACTCATCCGCTTTCTTCTGCTGCTTTTTCTGTTGCGCCAACAGGTCTTTCTCTTTCTTTTTCAATTGTTGGAGCATCGTCTGCTGTTTGCGCTCATCGCGAGCGAGGTTCTCCGTCTCACGTTTCTGCACGGTGAGTGTCTGCTCTTTCTCCACACGATGGCTCTCCAATAAGCCCGTCTGGATATCTATCTCGGCTTGCGTGTTTTGGATACGCGCCACCTGCTCTTTGCGATAGCGTTGGAACTCCTGCAAGTAGCGGATACGACGCATTGCTTGGTTGAAATCTTCGGCCTGCAGTACGAACCTCAAGGGCGATTGCATCATGTCTTGGTAATGAGTCTGCCTGACCAACCGCGCATAGTCGGCTTTGAGCGACTCCAGCGTCTCTTGTAGCGAGTCGCGACGCAGACTCAACTCATCCATCTCGGTGTTGAGCACGTCAATCTCGGAGTTGATATTGCTAATCAACCTTCTACGCGCCGCGATATCCTTGTTCAGCAGATTCAGCTTATTGAGCGTTGCCGTCTCTGATTTCTTTGTCTCGTTGAGCATCTGGCCGGTTTTCTCCAGTTCACGTAACGTCTTCTCGCGCTGTTTCTTCAGGTCGTTCACACTCTGGCGTTGTGCCGCCAGAGGCAACGACAACAGTATCATCATATAAATAAGCAGTCGTCTCATTTGCTCAATATAGCATTAAGGGTTGTTTGTGTAAAACCATATTCGGAGAGGGGCATGGCCTGCACCGCTTGATCGATGGTGCGGTACTGCAACCGCAGTGTTGCCTCCACACCGGCATAATGCAGCGTTGTGTCCTGACCGATGGGGAAAGTCAGGCCGACCTCTTCCACCATCTGCTCCACTGTTTCAAACGTGATGAACCGCTTGGTTTGGAGGCTAATCTCCTCGTAACTCATCTCCACATATCGGCGGTTGAGTTTCTCGAAAAGCCGTGCACCGTCACGCAGTGCCTCCAAGCGGTACATCTCGATGCCTAACATCGGTTGCAGAGATGCCACCACTATCGAGTCGGCGATGTACGTCACCACCACGGGACTGGCGAGGCGTTGCTGTTTGTATAGCAGCGTCACCGTTCCTCGTCCGTACGCGGTGCGGTGCTGCGGATGCCATCCGGCAGACACTTCCGGCTCTTCTATAGGCTCTACCACCGGCTCTTCCGGCACGACGGCAGGCTCTTCGATGGGCTCTTCCGGCACGATGGTAGTGGCACTGCTCTCGGCATCAACAGTCGGCTGGTCCGTTCGCTCGGTCTGCTTCTCTACCCGCTCCGTCTTTGCGCCCTCAGCAATCTTCTTCTTGCTATGACAACCCGCCAGACACAAACATGTCACCACAATCGCCATGCACATCGCGTACACTATACTATGGTTTCTCATCTTGCTCATTATCTGTGTTAAACAATATATCGTAATGACTCTTCAACTCATTATCTTCACTCATCTCTCCCGCCTTCTCCATCGCCCGTTTCATGTAGAACTTAGCGAGCGAGTCCTGCCCCTGCAAGTGCAAGATCCACGCATACGTGTCGAGGTACGTCGCGTTGTTCGGCTCTTTCTCGATGGTTTTCTGGCTCATCTTCTCCGCTTTCTTTAGGTCGCCACCGTTCACCGCAAGCGTATAGGCATAGTTGTTGAGCACATAAACGTTCTCGGGGTCAAGGATAAGGGCTTTCTCGTAGTGCGCAAAGCACGAGTCGAGCTGCCCTTGTCGCATGAAAAGGTCACCGCTGAGCACGTGCATCGAGAAACGTGTCACCGCATCTTTCTCGCCTAACCGTATGCCCTCGCGAAGCACCTCTATCGCCGTAGCAACGCTGTCTTGCTGCACCAACGCCAACGACCAATAATAATGCCATTTGGCACTGTTAGGCTCCATCAGATATGCTTTCTGCACAAACGCCACCTGCTCGTCATCGCTCACGGTCGAGTCCTTTACCAGCAAGTCGAAATACTGTTCCAGCAGTTCCTCGCTCGACGATATGTCAATCAACTTGCCGAGCATCTGCCGCGCGCTCTGCTCATCGTTCTCGCTCTTATAGTACCGCGCCAGTGACTGATAGACGTACGGGTTCTCGGGGCTGTCATGCAGTACCTGCATATATATGTCCAGAGCCCGTTCCTTGTCGTTCTGACCGAAATAGTGGTCACCGCGGAACACTTGGAAATACTCGTCGTCAGGCTCTTCGCGACAGTAGTCATCGATGACCGCAATAGCTTTGTCCGGCTTATCTGCTATGCGCAACAACTGGTAGCGTCGTAGTACGTTCTGCGGAGTCTTACCCTCTATGCGGTCTATGTCGTCTTGTAGCCGCAATGCCGTCTTCACATCGTAGTCGTTCAGCGCCACCGACTGCATTGCCGACAGCACCTCAGTATCGTTTGGCCGGCGTTTTAGTTGCGCTTTCAAGATACGCTCCAACTGCCGACGCGTACCATCCGACCGACTGCTCACGATATGGAAATAGGCCTGCCAATAGTCGTCCGGACTACCCTCATATGCTTTCTTGTACGCACGTAGCGCATCATCCTTACGATTCGTACCTTCATAGAGCACGCCGAGGAAATAGTTCACCGCAGGGTCGTCGGGCTTAATCATGTGAGCGAACTCGCTCAACGCCAACGCATCGTCATATCGCTTGGCATCCATCGCGTTCTGCGCCGCATACATGTAGTACGTGAACTGCTGCTCTGCCGATGACTGTTGCTCTGCCGGCATCTGTTGCTCTTGACTCCCCTTGCTCGCACGACGCACGCTCCTATTTCGTTCTGTTGCTACATATTGCATGCTCTCGTTTCGTTCTGTTGCTGCACAACGACCACCGAGGGCGCTCAACACGCCCACAACGCATACTATTATGACCCGCATTTTACGTTTCATGCTGCAAAGTTACTGCTTTTTTGGGATATATGCAAATATTTGGAGCAAAAAAGTGAAAAAAGTGGGAGAAAAGTGCATTTTTTCTCCATTTTGTTTGGTGGTTTCTACTTTTTTTCACTTACTTTGCCTGTAAATCCAAATCTTGCAAATCCAAATCCTGCAAATTCAAATCCTGCAAATCCAAATCCGGCAAATCCAAATCCTGCAAATCCAAATCCGGATAGTCCATGTCAGCGAGATTAGTTCGCTGTTGAGTTATAAAGGCCTGATTTTTTCTTTGCTCTTCGGTACTAATCAGACTAGCTCTGTAGGAGCGCTACCTTAAGGTAGGGGTGCACTCCTGCGGAGCTAGTTGCGCCGGAACTGCGGCAGGGCTGCAACAGGGCTGTATCAAGGCTGTATCAAGGCTGCAACAAAGATAGTTTCCATGTTTTCAGGGTCAGTCGTTTCTAATCTGACTCCTCCCCTAAGGTAGGGGAGGTCCCGCTTGCGGGGGAG
>CALAUY010000082.1 GCA_937892015.1 uncultured Bacteroidales bacterium
GAATGATTATTAACGCTAGTTTCATCCCCCTCCCCCGCAAGCGGGACCTCCCCTACCTTAGGGGAGGAGCCGGATTAGTACCGACGGACCCTGAAGATATGGTAAAAACGTTAAAATATTAAAATGATATGGTAAGGAGGGGGTACGGAGAGGGTATGGAGAAGGTACGGAGAAGGTACGGAGAGGGGTCGGAGAAGGTACGGAGAAGGTACGGAGAGGGTACGGAGAAGGTACGGAGAGGGTATGGAGGAGTCTTCACCAGGTAGCGATAAATGGATGGACTATATGAGGATGTCTTTCCCTAAAAAAGTAGATGGTTTTTTGATTATTTTGCCGGATTAGTACTGTTGCGATAATATTTGCCGGATTAGTACTGTTGCGATGATATATATATGCGATGATATATATATTTTTTGACCTATACGCCTATATTTTTAATTCCGCCAACAGGTAATAAATACAAAAACCGATAAAAGCCTTTGAATGCTTTAGTAGCATTGACTTCCTAATGAGCGGAATTAGTTGTTCTGTTTGAGCGTTGGGCGTAGTCCATCGTACACCACTATTCCTCCAACGGCGAGGATGAGCATCACCATCACCCATTCGATGAGCAGCAGTAGCGGTTTGGGTCGGACCACGTCGGGCAGTTGTGCGGGGTAATCGATGACTTTAGCGGGCACGGCTTGTGAGGCGAGCATGACAGCCGACTCTTCGCCTTTCTGGCTGAGATAGAGGTAGAGTCCCTCTTTGAGTTGCTGCTGTCGCCGTAGCTCCACATAGCGACGCTCCTGTTCGGGCATTGAGCCAATCTTACTATCCCATTCGCGTTGCTGTGCCTGCACGTTAGCGATGCTGATTTCCAGCCCGTTTTTCTGACTGTCGAGGCTCTTGAGGATATTGTGGCGCATCTGCGAGATCTGTTCTCGTTGTTGCATATAAAGCGGGTTGTTGGTCGAGGCCGACTGCCCGAGCCGGATGTGCTCAACCACCAACCGGTTGTAGTCGATGATGAGGTTCTGCAACGAGCCGTCCTGCACGCCGAGATTGGCGGGGATGAGGGCTGTTTCGTCGGTTTGGTCGGACAGGAGTGAACGGATATATTCTACGAGCCTCATCTGCGTCCGTAGGTCGGCCAGTCTGTTCTCGTACGATTGTGAAGCCTGCATGTAGAGATTGCCTTCTTGGGAGAGGTCAGTGATGAGGTTCTGCTTGCGGTAGTCTTCCACTGCCTGCTCGATGGAGTCGAGTTGCATCTCGACCACCTTGAGCCGTTCGGAGATGAAGACGGCAGACTGTCCTGCCAGCACGTTCTTGTCCTCGGCAGAGAAATCGTTGTACAGGGCAATCACGCGGGAGAGGAAATCCTCCATTCGGCGTGGCATGTCGGTTACGACAGACAGGTTGACGATATTACTCTCGATGGTCACGCTGACCACGTCGATGGCTTTCTGCATCTCGCTGACGGCCACTCCTAACGGCAGGATATTCGTTCGGAGAACGTACGGTTCGGTGGCGTTGCCGAGTATGGTGATGGGTCCGAGGAGGGTTTGTATCGTCTCGCCATCGCGCGCGGTGTATGTTGCTTTGTACTGCCATCCGAAGCGTTGCAGGTCGTAGCGGAGCGTCAGTCGGTAGTTCTCGCCATCGAAGCGAGTGTCGATACGCGCGGGTTTGGTGAGTGTGTCCGTCAATTGCGGATTCAGCACCAATCGGCACGAATAGTCGCCATACTCGCCGACCCAACGCAGATGTTTCTTGCGGCGCTGCTCTACCTGTAGTCCCAGTTCGCGGATGGCTTCACCATAGATGCGGCGAGAAGAGAGCACTTCCACCTCGTCTTGCACGTTCGCCGCTCCGGAAAAGCCCATCATGCGCATCATGTCGTCTGTGGGTCGTGCGTTGTCGTCTTGCGAGCGCAACATCAGCGAGGCAGTTACCTTGAAATGCGGGGTGGTTCTCATGTACGAATAGACGGCCATCAGGCCACCCAAAACGACAGCAATCAGCAGCACCCACCACCGATTGAGCAACATCTTAACTATCTGTTTGAAATCGATTTGCATACGTCTTATCTCCTATAATAATTGCGGTAGCGGTTAGTATAATCTGCGTCCACGACGTGGCGCAACGTAGATGATATCCCCAGGCTGTAGTTGCCAAGCGGGCGATGAGAGGGTCTCTTTTTTCGTGAGGTCGAGTCGGAACGTGCAGGTGCCGTCGGCTGTTCTGCGCAGCACCACCACTATGCGTGACGCGTTCGGTCGTAGATCACCGGCATCTGTCAGTGCCTCTGCGAGCGTCAGTCCCGGGGGGCAGAGCCTGATGCGGGTAGGAGCGTTCACTTCGCCCAGAACCGACACGAAAGCGCTGACCAGTTCGACGCGGACAACCGCACCTTTCGCCATCTGCGAGAGGTCGTCTTGCAGCCGTTCGGTCAGTTCTGAGACGGTCGTTCCTGCTGCGGGTACAACGCCCAGTCCCGGGAGCGATATATTGCCCGCATCGTCAATGATATAGGGGATGTCCGTCAGCGCTCCGTTCTGCACGTTGAATGGCGACACAGCACTGCGGTCGAAACTGCTGACACGTACCGTTAGCTGGTCGCCCGCTTGCAGGCGATACGGTGAGACGGCAGGTGCGGGGAGCGACTCTTCGCCCTGCAAATCTTGCAGATAAGCTAACTGCTTCGGACCGGTGCATGCGGCAGAAAGGAGAGCCGCAAGAAGGGCTATTATGCCAAGAAAAGTCTTACCAAGAGGGGTCTTTTTCATATCATTTGTTGCGCTCTTTTATGAACGCGACTGCAAAGTTACAACTAATTTTTGATATATGCAAGAAAAATGCTTATATTGCATGCTTTAGTAGTATTCACGCACGAGCCGAGAAAGGTCTTATGCTTTGCCTATCTCGTATAAAAACTCCGGCGCAAAATCCGCACCATTGACCCACTCAATGGTCACAGGAGTCAGTGCATATTGGATGAACAAGTCCTTGTCTAACAACGGACCAAAAACCTCGCCGTGCAAGTATGGCTGCAAATCCACCAACCTTTTCGCCCCGTTGCTAAACGTAAGCGACAAGCGGTAATCACCTTGATAATCAACATCTTTTACTAGTAACATGGCTCATTATTTTAATGGTTCAATTCTGCCAATTGGTTCGCCTTCCCGGGCTTTTTCCCAAAGAGTAAGAATCTCTTGTTCATGCAAGTCTATCCATTCATTTACCTTGCTGATTACTTTGGCCGGAGCTTGTCCATCTACGATTCTATCCAAGACACTAATGCTGCATTCGTAATCACCGTACGTAAAATGTACGTGAGGGGGATTGTGGTCTCTCCAGTACAAGCTGATGATAATCCCATAAAAGCGACTTAATTCAGGCATAATTGCTTTGTTGTTTTGTTTCGGACTGCAAAGTTACAACTAATTTTTGATATATGCAAATATTTTGGCAAAAAAATGAGGTTTTAGGGTGATTTTTTATTGTAGAAGCGGTATTTGAGGTCTCAGCGAGCATGGCGGCACATACTAAATTCCCCGTGGCATCAACGAAAGAGAGGCTCCCCTGAAGGAAGCCTCTCTCGGAAGAAATATTGCGATTGAGTCGCTGAATGCGTCTATCTGTCAGCCCTTTACTTGACAATCAGTTTGCCTTGATAGAGAGCCGAGC
>CALAUY010000083.1 GCA_937892015.1 uncultured Bacteroidales bacterium
GCTACTAAAGCATTCAAAGGGTTTTATAGGTTTTTGTATAAATTTATCGCAACAGTAGTAACCCATAATCCATAACCTATAACCTATTCGTCCTATTCGTTTGTTTCGTGTTCAAACCCCCCCATCCGCTCTCGTCTCTGCTCTTTATTCTTTCCCTATTGAGAAATGTCCTTTCGGCCCATTTGAGTGCTTTAAAACACCTGTTTATGGCGTTCCGTGAGCCGCAAAATGGTGCAAAATGGTGCGATAGTTGCATTTTTCTTACATTTTATTTGCATATGTCAAAAAAAAGCAGTAACTTTGCACCCGTTTTTCCGGCGTAAAGACCGAAGAAATACAGCTCTAACATAAATAATTTAAAACGTAAGCGTTCTGAACATGAAAAAAGGAGTCAAGATACAGAAGATGGCATGGGTGCCATACGTGGTGGCATTGTTAGTGTTTGTCGGGTTTGCGATGGTGTATTGTTCGCCATTGCTGGAGGGCAAAATGCTGCAAGCGGGTGACGTGAACAACTGGCGCGGCGCAGCGCACGAAGCGCAAGAACACCTCAAACAGACGGGCGAAACCACGTTCTGGACCAACTCGATGTTCGGCGGCATGCCAACCTATCAGATAACGGGCTCGACACCCTCGGGCAAGGTACGCTCTTTCTTCGAGAAAGTGGCGCATCTGGGCTTTTCGGGCAACTACAACCCCATCGGACTGCTCATCGGTTACGGCATCGGTTTCTTCTTGATGTTGCTCTGTTTCGGCATCAACCCGTGGCTGAGTATAGTGGGCGCGATGGCACTGACGCTGAGCAGCTATTTCTGCCTAATCATACCGGCAGGACACATCACCAAAGCTGCGGCCATCGGCTGTTTAGCCCCTATGGTCGGCGGGTTTTATGCCGTCTTTCGCAAGCGTTACGCACTGGGTGTTCCGTTGCTCTTAATCTATGGCATGATTGGCGTGACCCTACACCCGCAGATGACGTACTACGTGGTGATGTTAGTGGGCGTGATGGGTTTAGCCGAACTGTATATCCATATCCGCGAGATGCGTTGGAAAGACTTGGGAATCAGTCTCGGCGTGTTGGTCATCGCGGCCGTACTGCTGTTGGGTACGCGCTGGTCGTGGTGGCAGATGAACAACGAATATCTGGGCGAGACGATGCGCGGTGGTCACTCCGAACTGACGGAGGGCACAGAGCAACCCAAAAAGGTGGGGCTGGATATCGATTATGCAACGGCATGGAGTTACGGCAGAGCCGAGACACTGACCCTACTCATCCCTAACTACATGGGCGGTGCCAGCGGGTACGACCTCGGAAAGGATAGTCCCCTGGAGCGCAGCCTGAAGCAGCTCGGCGTCTCGTCAGGACAGGCACGTGCCTTCTGCTCGCACGCTCCGACGTACTGGGGCGAGAAGGCGTTCACCAGCGGCGCAGTGTATGTGGGAGCAATCGTCTGTTTCCTCTTTGTGCTGGGACTGCTCATCGTGCCCGGACCGTATAAATGGGCATTGCTCGCGGCCACTCTCTTCTCTATCATGCTCGCGTGGGGACGACATTTTATGGGACTTACCGAGCTCTTTTTCAACCATTTCCCGATGTACAACAAGTTCCGCGCAGTGGAGTCTATCCTCATCGTGGCAGAGATAGCAATGCCGCTACTCGGATTCCTTGCGTTGATGAAACTTGCCGAGCCCGACAAAGATGCGGCTCGCGATAAATGGCATCGCCAAGCCGTATTGATTGCCGGCGGAATCACCGGCGCTATCTGCCTTTTCGTAGCACTCTTCGGCGGCGGATTCGATGTCACCTCATCGTACGATGCGCAATGGAAAGACCAAGTATGGCCGCAGATTTACTCTGCCATCCTCGACCAACGACATGCGATGATGAAGAGCGACGCATGGCGCAGTCTCGTTTTTGTGCTCCTGGGCACTGCCCTCTGTTACCTGTTCGCCCGTCAACACGATAACGCCAAACGGCAACGTAACCTCATCCTCTTCTCCTGTGCCATGCTCGTGCTCATACTGGCAGACATGGTTCCCGTCAACAAACGGTTCTTCGGTTCCGACTGTTTCGTCACTGCCAAAGAAGACAGCCGCGCCTTTGCCGAACAGCCTTGGGAGACGCAGATTCTTCAAGACAAGTCACTCGACTACCGCGTGCTCAACCTCGCGGCAAACACGTTCAACGACTCGCGTACGAGTTATCGGCTGAAATCCGTTGGCGGTTATCATGCTGCCAAACTGCGTCGCTACCAAGACCTCATCGATGCACATATCACCCGCAACAACGTGAACGTGCTGAACATGCTGAATACCAAGTACATCATCACTCGCGACGGGCAAGTGCACCTCAATCCGGAGGCACTCGGCAACGCATGGTTTGTGGACGACGTGCGGTTCGTGGACACGCCGGACGACGAGAGCAAAGCTCTGTGGAGTCTGGATATCCGCCGCGAGGCAGTTGCCGACCGTCGTTTCGAGAACGTGCTGAAAAATAATAGCACGGGATCGGGCACGATTGTCATGACGGCCTATCAGCCCAACAAACTCGACTACGAGACGCACGCTGACGCAGAGAAAGTGGCAGTGTTCTCCGAGATATACTACCCACACGGTTGGCACCTGTATATCGATGGGCAGGAAGCACCGCTCGGCCGAGTCAACTACACGCTCCGCGCCGCTACTATCCCTGCCGGCACGCACAACATACGCATGGAGTTCGTGCCTGATGCCCTACGATACGACGTGTTCTGCGCCGCACTGATGTGGCTCTTGCTGGCTCTCGGTCTCGCCTCGCTCGGGTATTACGTTTACTCATCTATCGCAACCCAACATGCTTAAACGGACGATATACATGATTGCGCTTGCAGCGCTGACTATCAGCATGCAAGCAGCACGATGGGAGACACATTTCGCGTACAGCAATGTCGAGCAGATTGCTGTTGCCGGTCCGGAAGTGTTCGGCCTCTCCGACGGGTCGCTCTACAGCGTGAACAAGTACTCCGAAAAACTTACCATCTGGGACCTCTCCAAGGGCCTGCACTCGACGGGTATCTGTTGCATCGGGTACGACAACGCCTCATCGACACTCGTCATCCTGTACGAGAACGGCAAGATAGACCTCCGGGACAACAGCGGCATCATCACGTACGTCGGTGACCTCTATCTGGAGGACATGACCGCCTCGAAGAAAGCCAACACCATCGTTTTTCACGATGGAAAGGCGTACTTGGGCATGCCTTTCGGCGTGATGACGTTCGACATCGAGAAACGCGAGTTCCCCGACACGTACTATATCGGCCCTGAGGCTTCCGAACAAGATATACGCACGATATTCTTTGAAGGGAGCACCATCTATGCCGCAACGGATTCGCTGCTTTTCAGTGCCGTGTTAGACAGCAACTTGGTCGATTTCCGCGAATGGACGGAACAACCGCTACCTACAGCGGGGCACGTCTATACCCTCCTTACTGCCGCACAGGCCAAGACCGTCATAGACGGCAACACCGTTTGGCAAGCTGCCGGTGCGTTGGGTATAGGCAAACAGTCGCTCGGCATCACCAACTACTATAAACCCGATGGACCCATCGACAACAACCCCCACCGGATGTATTTCCAGGGCGGCAAACTGTACGTTCTGCCCGGGGCGCGTTGGGCCGTGCAGTCGTGGAACCCGGGGCAAGTGTCGTATCTCGAGAACGGACGTTGGTACCATATCACCAACGAGTATATTCAAGGGCTGATTGGCGCACGGGCGTTCGATTTCATGAACGTGGCCGTCAGTCCCAACGACCCCGACGAGTTCTTCGTCACCAGTTATGGCACGGGGCTGTATCGCTTCAGGAACACCGAGATGCAAGACCACTGGATGCAGGACAACTCGGGCTTGCAGACGGCCGCACCGGTCGCGCCCGAATGGTACACACGAACCGACGGCGCTGTTTTCGACAGTCTGGGCAATCTGTGGATGATGAACTGCAGCGGTGCGGTCGATGAACTGCTCTGTATCCGCAAACCCGACGGCAGTTGGTTCAACCTGAACGCCACCATCGATGGCAGTCGCGTCTTTTTCGACACGCCCGGGGAGATTGTTATCAGTCATGAGGGCGACCGATACAAATGGTTGCCATCGTGCCGCAATGTGACGGGAATAGTCCTTTTAGACGATGGCGGCACGCCCTTCAACACCGCCGACGACCACTCGTACAGTCGTCAGTCGTGGGTGGACCAAAACGGCCTACTCGTCGAACCGGAGTTCATCTTCTGCGCCGCACAAGATGCCGCGGGCGGACTCTGGGTAGGCTCAACGAACGGACCGTTCTACATCCCTTCAGTCAGCGATTTCATCGCATCGAACAGCTGCGAGCGCGTGCGTTTCCCGCTCGAAGATGGCACGTTCCTTTTCGATGAAGAGCGCATCAACTGCATTCTTGTGGACGACCACGACCGCACATGGATAGGCACACAGACGCAAGGCGTGTACATCATCTCACCCGACCATTCGCAGGTGGAGATGCACCTGTTGCCGTCAACTGACAACCCGCTGCCAAGTACGTGCATACTGTCGCTGGCCATCGACAAACAGACGGACACGTACTATATCGGCACGGCCAACGGCATCGTGTCCTATCAGGAGAACAACACCAACGTCAACACATCGCCCTATACCTCTATCGACACGTTCGAAGAGCAGGATTACAGCGGCATGATGGGCGCTTGGACGCTCCATTTCGCCTACCAAGACGTGACGCAGATTGCACTCTCGCCAAGCAAAGTGTACGGACTCTCAGAAGGTGCCCTCTTTTCCGTCAATCGCGACGATGAGGTCATCCGCTATTATAACCGACTCGGCGGTCTTTCGGACGCGAACATCTCTTCTATCCATTACGACGACCAAACCGGCCAGCTGCTTATTCTGTACGCCAACGGCAATATAGACCTGCTCAACGATGCAGACGAGGTTTGGAACATCTCTGACTTACGTATCAAGCAACTTTCAGGCACGTCAAAAGTGGCAAACAACGTGTGTATGCACAACGGATTCGCATATCTGGCAATGCCTTTCGGTATCATGCAAGTGAACATGAGGCGACATGAGATTGCCGACACCTACTACATAGGCGCGGATGGCGCGGATGTGAACGTGCTGCAAGTGGGATTCTTGGGCGACTCCATCTATGCAGCTTCAGCAGCAGGACTTTATGCCGCGGCCGAACACGATAATCTGGTGGACTATCACGTATGGACAATACGGCCGTTGCCCGCTACAGGTCCTATCGTAGAGGCACTGCAACCCGCTCCGAGCGACACCATCGTCCGAGGGCAAGAGACGTTCATCGCGGCGGGCTTACAAGGCATCGTTTTCCTCGATTCCAACGGCAATTTCCACTCGTACGTGCCCAATGGACCCGCAACGAATATGCCGTACAGTATGACCGTCAGCGGCAACCGACTAATAGCCGTCCCTGGTGGGCGATGGGCCACTGAGTACGGACGAAAAGGCAACGTGATGATATACGATGCCGACAGACTGACATGGACCAACAGCCGATGGGATGAGTTGCACGCTGTCTTCGACTGGATGCCCAACCTCGATTTTGTCAGCACGGCCATCGACCCTGCCGACCCGCACCATTTCTTCGTTGCCAGCTACGGAACGGGGCTCTATGAGTACCGCAACGACGCGTATTACAAGCATTACAGTTTCTACAACACCTCGCTACTACCCGCAGCATCGGACGCTTCTCCTTATTACTACACGCGTGTGGATGGACCGGCGTTCGACACCGACGGCAACTTATGGGTGATGAACGCGGGCAACCATCCGGACAATATATGCGTTCTGTCGCCCGACGGCTCGAGCCGCAGTTTCAACCTGACAACCAACAAGGGGCGAATCGTGTTCGAGACACCCGGGCAAATCTTGGTGGATAAGAACCGACCCAACTACAAGTGGATTCCATCCTGCCGCGGCAGTTCCACCGCCGGATCGCCTACAGGACTCAGCCTGATTGACGACAATGGCACGCCAACCTATCACAACGACGACCGCATGGCGTTCTACTCGTCTTTTATCGATCAGTTCGGGTACACCATCACGCCGGATAACATCTATTGCATCTCGCAAGACCAAGAGGGTGCTATCTGGTTAGGCACTAACGAAGGCGTATTCGCTATACCTGCCAACTACGATTATTTCGCCGGCAACAACTGTCAGCGATTCAAAATCAACCGCAATGACGGGTCAGGGTTGGCGGATTTTCTGTTGAGTAGCGAGACCATCCGTGCCATTGCCCACGATGGCGGTAATCGACATTGGTTCGGGACGGCCGACAATGGCGTTTTCCTCATCCAGTACCGCGATGTGGACGATGTGGCAACAGTGTACCATTTCACTACCGCCAACTCCCCTCTGCCCAGCAACACCATCTTCTCGATTGCCATTTTGCCCGAAACGGGCGAGGTGTTCTTCGGCACAGAAAGCGGTTTGGCCTCTTTCCGCAGCGATGCAAGTGAACCTCACAACAACTTCAACTCAGCATACGTGTTCCCCAATCCCGTGCGCCCGAACTACGAGGGCAATATCACTTTCGCCGGACTGATGGAGGACACGTACGTGAAAGTGTTGGATGCTGCAGGTAACCTCGTTTTCTCCACACGCTCGAATGGCGGTATGGCCGTTTGGGACGGCAGGGACAGTAGCGGCAGAAAAGTGGCGGCAGGTATCTATCGAGCGTTCTGCAACACGCCGGACGGACAACACACCATACTCAAACTGCTGATAGTCCATTAAGCCCCCACACTTCACCCGCACGATTACGCCTCCCACACCCCTCCCATCCTCCTCCCATCCTCCCACACTCTTCCTACAATATGTACATCCTCGGACAGATACAGGCAAGGTCGTGGCAAGGTCGTGGCAAAGTCGTGGCAGAGTTGTGCCAAGGTAGCGTCAAGGTAGCGACAAGGTAGCGACAAGGTAGCGACAAGGTAGCGACAAGGTAGCGTCAAGTCTAATAACCAAGTTTTCAGGGTCAGTCGTTTCTTACTTGACTCCTCCCCTAAGGTAGGGGAGGTCCCGCTTGCGGGGGAGGGGTATGACAAGCATAGTCTTTACTCCTTAATCCATTAACCTTGAACCTTGAACCCTTAATTTCCCTTTTCTTTCTTCCCTCTTTCCGTTCGTAGTTTCTCTGCCGCCTTTCCGGCAGCAGAGAAACCCACGAATTGAAATCAATCAAAAAAGTTAATTCAAAATTATTATAGTGTTACGTTAAACACGTGTCCTGATTGCCAGCTCAGATCAACCGAGAAACCGAGTTCAAGGTTATTAGAACGAAGATCCGGAATCACGTTATATGCATGCTGAAGACTGCCAAGACTAAGATTTACAGTAGTTGTATAATCTTGTTTAAACACACAACTACCAGTTTCAGTTGCTTCTTCGGCCTTCAGTTCTGCAACCATATAGAACTTTGTGTTCTTGGCAATTAACTGTCCTCCTCTACCTATAAAATCTTGATCTCCATTGAGGAACTCAACAGCTATCATTACATTCGTTTCAGAAGGTGTTTCCAATACTATCGTGGGATTCTCCTGTGTTGCCGTAGTGCCAAGCGTATAAGTGCCGGATGATAACTCCTTGTCATAGATAATCAAGTCGCCAGCAGTTGCCGGAGTGAAATTAAAACCAACCTGTCCTTGTGTTCCCACTAATACAGCTGTCATCGTAATATTAGACGCAGTAACGGCCGTTGCAGGAGATGCCCCGTCATTAATAGTAGTCCCTCCTGCGGTTACTTTTGTTACAAGTTTGGCAACGCCATACTGAATACTGTCAGCAATCGCGACAGAACGAGTGTTAGAAGATACCGAAAGATTCGTGGTTCCTGAATAAAGATTATCCAAAATATCTTTCCAAGATTGATAGTTTGAATAATTACTTCCCTGTTTAGAAGTAGAAGTTTTTAGACCACTATTTCCGTAGAAATAAACAGCAGCGGGATAAACAAACTTCGAACTGTTCGGGACACTGATAGTGGATGAACCGGACGCTCCTGTATTTGTAGCAGCCCACGCGGGGTTGGTAGTAGTTATTTCAAACTTTTTGTCTGTATCATTCCATGCAACCGCAGCTGCCCCATCAGGCAAATTGATATTTGCAGGGAAACCGGTGAATGCCTCATTAAGAGATAATGTTGCATTAGGAACGGTGCCGGTGATTGTGTTGGTGTATGTATTTTCTCCATCCGGCTTATAAGCGGTGATGCTATCAACAATCGCTTTGACCAAGTTATTGTCACTGTATCTTGGATACAGGGTGTTATATAGATCTTCGATTACTTCCTTTACAGATGCGGAAGATCCTGCTTGAAGTCCGGTAAAGATAGTGTACATGTCAATGTAACCTTGATTTGCAGTTGCTCCACCTGCAGCCCAGTTGGCAGTTCCGTCAGTGGCGTTGGCAATGTGAGTTAACCAATCCACCAATTTGCTTGCCACTTCATTTGCACTCCCATCATAAATTTGCACA
Organism: uncultured Bacteroidales bacterium; assembly: GCA_937892015.1. Lineage (GTDB taxonomy): Bacteria > Bacteroidota > Bacteroidia > Bacteroidales > Paludibacteraceae > Colicola. Next base: position 8,534 of record CALAUY010000083.1, read on the forward strand.
AGACTGAACGTATATGAACTGGGAGTCGATTGTGAAAGGTCGTTCGGGGTAAGTCGGCCATATTGGAAACTCTGATCTACACTATAAGAGCCTTGTGCTACAGCTGTAGCCGGGTCTCCTGATGTTGGACCGGAGCTATGAGCATAGAACAAGAAATGATTCGTTCCTAATGGAATGGAAATGTCATCATACAATTTGGCACTTGATGTTGAATTGTTTAATGCATGCTCAAAAGCAGAGAAACTGGTAAGAGAGATATATGAACCAATACGAGAACTCGTGCCAACAACTGCTTCTGTGTGGGTAGAAGGAGAAGAAACCGTATTCGTTTCAAAAGGCATTAGAACAATCTCATCCATACCCTTGAATGCACCCGGCCCAGGGATGCTGGTACTCGGCATATGCCGAACACTTCCACCGTCGTTCGCCAGTGGGATATTTATCAAGAACTCCGTCTTGACCGTTTCCCCGTTGTACTTGCCGGTCTCTTGGCCGTCGGGGTTGTTGTTCCCCTCACAAGACGTGAGGGCAGTTACGCCAAGAAAGGCCACCAAGCCCGTCATGGCAAAAAATTTGATTGATTTCATTGTTTTGTTTGTTTTGTTGAACATTATTGATAATTTATTTAGTTATTTCTTCTTACAGAACGCGAATATCTACTTTTTCTTTCTGAACACGAATCACTCGAATTGACCGAATCATTGTAACTTTATATTCTAATCTTTTTATTCGTTAGATTAGTGAGATTCTTTCCTACGCTACGCTCCGGACGATCTGCTTCTTTCCTCGCAAGCTCGGACGATCGCTTCGCGTGCGCTGTGCGTGTTCGTTAAAATATATTATCTGTGTTCGTTTATTTTTTCTTCTTGCGTTTGGTCTCTTTCTTTTTAGAGTCTGCCGGCAGCACTTTAGCCTCAACGTCCTCAATGGGGTGGATGTAGTCAGACGCTTTGGACGAGGATAGAATGCTGTGGCCCAACTCTTTTTCTATCAGTTTACGAGCACCATGCGCTACATCACCACCCCGATGCGCTATATCTGCATTCTCGCCGAATCCCTGTGGGTCTTCCTTCTTCGACAACTCCACCGCTGTACCTTCTGCCAGCATGTTAAGCGTTATTTCGAGGTTGGTCATGTTATCCCGAAGGTTTTGTTTGGTCAGCCCTTTGAACTGCTTGTACTGCCCTGTTGTCATGCCACTCCATGCCTCTGTAAGGATATTGGTTAGGATGGCAAACTCACGCTCGTCCTTAATACCTCCTCGTTTCCACTCATCGGTCAGTTCCTTGCGCACCTCTATACTACGCATGCGCTGCGCAATCCATTTCTCACTATAACCTAACCTGCGGTAGTCCTGTACTGCCATTTGGAAAGCCAATTCCGGGTCTATCATCTGGTCAATCCGCTGACTACCCACCTCTGCCAGCCACTGTTTCAGCGGCTCAGCTTTCTTGCTGGGAATGGACTGTATAATACGCAATACCTGCTCAGTATCAGCGGCCAACGTAAGACGATTCTTCCCTGTCCGCGTGGGCATTAGTACCTGGGGACAATTTGTCCCTATGTACGAGCCCAATTCGGGGTCACGCTTACGCATTTTCTTGAGGTAATCTGTTGGGTTTTCACTATCCGTCAGCACCTCTACAACATCTACCACCGAGAAGAAGTATTTCTCCTTCTCATCATCCCAGACTACTCGCACTTGCTTTTCGTCAAAGAGTTTTATCATTGCTTCTTGACTCATTATCTTTTTTTACCGGGGAAATTGCCCCATGAAGTATATGTTTTTTTTAACCGATGACCAATTTACCAATTTACAAATTCTTAATTCTTAATTGTCTCATAGTACACTCGTATATACCCCGAGTTTCTCTGGCGCATGACGAGTTTATCGCGCAGATAAACCCACGCCCAACCGTAGTCGAGCTGGCGGATTTTCAGCTCACGTTTCTCGAGGTTGGGTTCTTCGCGGATGATGCGTAGCACTTTGTCTTTCAGCTTGTAGTCGCTGCGCTCCAGTTCCCAAACCAAGTCGGCCCAAGATCGGAAGAGCACACGTCTGAACTCCAGTCACATC
>CALAUY010000084.1 GCA_937892015.1 uncultured Bacteroidales bacterium
AGAGGCTCAGGGCGATGCACTGACGGCCTCGACACTCCTGCAACCCTCCGACGTGACCGAGGCGATGCTTCCCGAGGCCGGCTACTACTACGATGCGACCGACCTAATCGATGAGGCGGAACCGACCACTGACACCTATCAATTGGAAGTGCCCGCTCGCGATCGCATCACTTTCTCTACCCTCATTGCTCGGATGGGTTGGCCGGCGATATCGCTGCGCAAGAGTATAGAGAAAGTGGCAGTACTATGAAATATGAGTGGCAGTGCTATGAAATATGACGGAGAAATATGGAATATGACAGGAGAGGGGAGGTTATGGGTGTCGAGATGATTGATAAACGCGCACGTAATCAATCTCATACCGGATAGGGAAAAGGGAGCTGTCGATATGCTCGACGCGGGTGTCGAGTGCCAGATTGAGCAGTAGGTACTGCGGATAATGGAAGGGGTTGATACCCTCGCCGCGCACTTTGCCGTTAACCGTCCGCGATAGGGGTGTCTCGTTGAGCAGCTCATCGTCTAAATACAGCCGGATGGCCTGTTCGTCCCAATCCATTCGCCAGACGTGGAAACGCTCGGCCCATCGTCCATCGCGAGCAGTGAAATGCTTCAGGGGCGTGTATGACGAGTCCCACTGCGTGTCGTCTTCGGTGTCGCCTGCCCAACACACGTTCGCGAGGATAGTCGGTTGACCGTTCAGTTGGTAGTATTCCAGCACATCTATCTCGCCGTTGGCCGGCCATGGCCAGTCGCTCCCTAACAGCCATATAGCGGGCCATGCGCCTGCACAAACGGGTATGCGTGCACGCACCTCGAGTCGCCCGTACGTGAACGTGAACCGGTCTTTCGTCACCACCGACGCGCTCGTCCAGTGCACCCGCTCGCGACTGTGACGCCAATTACCGCTCTCGGGGTCGTATGACGGACAAGCGAAATCCGTCTCGCGGGCTTCAATCACCAGATTCCCGCCGCGGCGATAAGCGTTCTCGGGCGTGTACCACTGGCGCTCGTAGTTGCGCACAAACCCCGTCTCGTAGTCCCAACGGGTAGGGTCGGGCGCTCCGTTCCCGTTGAACTCATCGTGCCATACCAACTCCCACTCGCCCTGCTTACCGCTCTTAGCGGCTTTATTTTTGTGCTTATTGCTTGGTGCGAACGAGCACAGCATCACCCCCGCGCATATCGCCGCCCCGCACATACTTAGTATCCATTTTGCCTGTTTCATATTCATTTTGTTTGTTTCGTTTTGCCTGTTTCGTATCGTATGTTTTGAGACGATTTGAGACGATTTGAGACGATTTGGACTGATTGTGATACGCTTGTTTTTTGTGGCGAACCATCTGTTAAATTCCCAAATCGCCTGCAAAATTACAAAAAAAAATCCACAGTTGCAAGAAAAATGCACTTTTTTTGACTTTTTTCACCAAAATATTTGCATATATCAAAAAAAAGTAGTAACTTTGCAGCCGCAAAGTCTTTTTTTGACAGATGCCGTCACTCACTGACGCAAAACAGGAGGACATAAATGGCGTTTATTGACGCTTGTTTTGGGAACTTGAAATCTAGCAAATTTTATCCTATCCAAAGCAAGATGGCAATATTCGTCCTGTGGATGTGTATTTACTATGCCAACATGGCGTACAATACATATCAGCGTGGACGTTATTGTTTATTCTTATAGGATTGGTTTTGCTAGGACCTCAAGTTCAAGAATAAGCAGCAGTGATGTTCCACGCTTTGCGTTTTTATTAATGGGTTGTTAGGAACAGACTTCCCGCAAACAGTTTATTATGGACATCAAGGATTATGACGAATTGCAATCTCGTCGCGATTTCTTCAAAAAAGCAGCTCATACTGCTTTGCCCATTTTAGGTCTTGCTGTTGTAGGTCCTACTTTGCTCAACGCATGTTCAGACCCCACTGATTGTAAGAATAGTTGTCAAATCACTTGTGAAGGGAGTTGCGAGGGGAGTTGTTCGTCAGGCTGTTCGGGCAGTGCTATAGGCGAGACCTGTCTCAATGGCTGTTCGGCAACTTGTGCCTCGGATTGTACGGAGGACTGCGCCAGTTCGTGCTCTTCTTCCTGTACGGGTTCTTGTGGTAGTGGTTGCGCCAACACGTGTAAAGGTAGCTGTAGCGGTGGCTGTTCCAGCGGCTGTACGGGCGGTTGTTCCGGCGGATGTAGTACCACATGTACAGGAGAATGTTCTTCCACCTGCACGGGCTCTTGCTCGAATACCGCTACCGGTAAATGCTCTTCTTGTTCGCAGGATTGTATGCAATATTGCAGTGCAGGATGCTATCAGTTCTGTAATGCGTCATGCCAAGAGACGTGTACATTCGCATCCGCTCGTGGCTCAAGCACGGGATGTAATTATAGTTGTACGTATGGCTGTTATTATGGCTGTGATCAAAGCTGCTACAGTTCTTGTTCCGGATATTGTGACACCTCATGTCGCGGATATTGCAAGGGCACAACGAGTTAAAAAATCATCAACAATTTATCTTTCACGTATATGAAAACACGTATTTCTTTTTTCACAGCACTAACGACTCTTGCGTTAGTTGCATGTTCAGGCAATGGCAAACTTGCGACCGTTTCGACAGGTACATACACCACATATCCTGATACCAAAACCGTACAATGTGAGGGTTACGTTGAGTCGGATGGCGGTGAAGCTGTGGTGGATAGAGGTATATGCTATATCAAGGGCTCGGGTACGCCGACAGTGGCCGATAACCGAGTTAGTGCCGGCAGCGGTAAAGGCTCTTTTTCTGCCATCTTGGAGAAAATAGATAAAGGCACATATACTTATTGCGCTTTTGCCACCAATTCGGTTGGTATCGCATACGGCTCTCCTTCTACGTTTACAATGGGGAGCAAGAGTACTACCGGTGGCGGTGGTGGCGGCTCGTCATCCCAATATTCGTTGAGCGATTTTATCGGTACGTACGATTGCAGTGCATATAACTGGGACGGGGACAAAAACGAACAATGGAGCGGTGTCGTTATTGACACTTTCTCTGCCAAATGGAGCAATGGTGTATATGTTGAAGGGTTGTTATGGGGGTATTCATATTTTACCGCTCTCGGACAATATGATGAAACAAACCAATGTATTCGCTTATATGACGGCTGGCACTTTACCGATCGCTCGTTTATTTTTACGGGTAGTGACACTGTTTATATGGCTTCATTCTTTCCGGTATATGCCTCGAAAAGTGCCACGAATTTTAATCTGATTAGTTCAGGCGATGGTTATGAAGGATGTGGAGAAGCATGGCTGACATTCGATGGCAATGGAAAACTATGTCTGGGAGCTGCCGAAACTGCCGACGAGAACGGCAACTATGCGAATGGTATGGTTTGGCGCTATTATTTAAATGAGGAGCCATATACATACATGGGACGTTTTAGTGCATATATTGACATAGAATTAAGCAAAACTTCATCCTCAGTAAGTGCTCCGCGCAGAATGCCGCTCAAAGCCACTACGGCCAAGCATAACTCTTTCTCTGTCATAGACACACATGCAACAACCTCACGCACTCCATATCAAAGAAAGTGATCATGGCTGGCAAGAAGGACAGGCTAAAAGCATCACCTTTATTGTTACGAAAGACTGCCAACTTGCCTGCAAGTACTGCTATCTTGTAGGCAAGAATGTGCAGGAACGCATGCCATGGGATGTGGCCAAGGACACTGTCGATTTCGTGCTGGACAGAGAATTTGATCCCCAGTTCGCGTATCAGTCGGTTATCTGGGATTTTATTGGCGGAGAACCCTTCTTGGAGATTGACCTCATCGACAAGATTTGCAACTACATCAAAGAGGAACTCTATCGACGCAACCATCATTGGTTCAACTCGTACCGTTTCTCGTTCTCTACGAACGGCATCAACTACGATTCGCCCAAAGTGCAACGCTTCATCGAAAACAATCGCAGTCATCTCTCTATCGGCATCACCATCGACGGAACACGCAACAAGCACGACCTCAACCGCGTCTATAAGAACAGTGAGAAAGGTTCGTACGATGATGTCGTGCGCAACATACCTCTTTGGCTGCAACAATTCCCCGGAGCGGGCACAAAAGTGACTATCTCGTCCGCAGATATTCCATACATCTGCGAATCGGTTTTGCATCTTTATGACCTCGGTATCCATCAGGTAAACATCAACTGCGTTTTCGAGGATGTGTGGAAAGAGGGTGACGACAAACTCTTTGAAGACCAACTTATCTGTCTTGCCGATCACATCATTGAGAATAAATTGTACGAGAACTATTCCTGCTCCTTCTTCCAAGAGCGTATAGGTCATACGCTCAATTGTGCGCTCGACAACCAGAACTGGTGCGGCGCGGGCAAGATGTTGGCAGTAGATGCTGCCGGCAATTTCTACCCTTGTACACGCTTTGCTCAATACTCCCTCCGCGACAAAGAGGCGTGGATTATCGGCAATATCCACGATGGAATCGACCAAAACAAACTGCGACCGTTCCTCACACTGGACCGCTGCACGCAATCCACGATAGAGTGCATCGATTGCGAAGTGGCAGAAGGTTGCGCTTGGTGTCAGGGCGAGAACTTCGATGCAGCCAAGACGCACACGGTCTTTGAGCGCTCCACAGCTATCTGTAAGATGCACAAAGCACGTGTACGTGCGAACAACTATTATTGGAACAAACTCTACCGCAAGCTGGAAACAGAAGGCACACGCGAGGCGTTTGAGGCCAACAAGAAAGATGTGAAACCCGAAAGCTGCTGATGTCATGCTACAATATCTTGTTATCTTATTGGATGATACTAGCGTGTCATACTGCCATGCAGAGAACCCGCTTCAGAGCCGCAACCTCATCCCGCTCGATACGCTCCGCAAAGCCATCCTTTTCGGCATGAAAGAGAACCTGATGATTCAGTTTGTCTATCCCGACTACGAATTGCCGGATGAATATAGCGAGGTCATCGAGTCCATCGACCACATGAAGATTGGTCGCGACGTGCCGGTGTATGAAGATGTCCCCCAAACGATTGATGCGGGAATAGTTGTGTTGCGACTCTCTATCGCCGATTTTATCGCCAAGCAATACGACATTGCAGCCCTGTTGCCGCAAGTGATGCGACTGAACATATGCCTGACGGACATAGAGCATTTCAAGGATGAGCAACAAGACGACTACAAGCATGCACTCGCCACGCTCAATGCCGTTTTGGTTGGTCAGTACAAGTCGGGCAAACGGCAACAGCTGAACATCCTCACCGACCGACTACAGTTAACACAAATGCACAACTGCGGGGCGGGTGATACCAATATTACCATTGCACCTAACGGCAAGTTCTATCTCTGTCCGGCTTTTTACTACGACGAGAAAACGGGTATCGACAACCGGCTCAACCACCATAAACCATTATCTGAGCGCAATGTGGGCGATGTGGAGACCGGATTGCATATCCCCAATCCGCAATTGCTCCAACTCAACCATGCACCGCTCTGTCGTATCTGTGATGCGTACCATTGTAACCGCTGTGTCTGGCTCAATCAAAAACTGACGTGGGACGTCAACACGCCATCGCATCAGCAATGTGTTCTTGCACATCTGGAACGCAATGCCACTCGCAATCTGCAGCAACAACTCATAGCTGCCGGACTTGTTTTCAGCCAAGAAATCAAACAAATAAATTACCTCGACCCGTTCGACGTACGGGAACAATTTTAATGCTTATGAAAAAAATGGTAGGTCAGGTCTCTCCTGAAGAAAAGAATGAGATTCAAACGCTCTTCGAGCGACGTAACGGACTCAACGAACTCGCTAAAATCCTCACTGCCGACAACGCTGACTTGTACGAGAAATTGGTAAAAGATATGGGCGTTACAGGCACTAAGTTCCAAACTTGGTGGGATAACATGGCGCAAAAATACCACTGGGAATCCGCACCAAATGGTAACTGGGAAATCAATTTCGAAACATGCGAAATCTTCCTCGTCACACCCTAAAACGTAACATAGTCCCTCCAAAAAGTAATAGAGTTACTCTCAAAAAGTAATAGAGTTACTCTCAAAAAGTAAT
>CALAUY010000085.1 GCA_937892015.1 uncultured Bacteroidales bacterium
AAAAATCACAAAAATGCACTAAAATCACCCAAAAAACCACTAAATCACCAAAAAAACCACTAAATCACTAAAAAATCGCACAAAAAGAGCATTTTTTTGCACCAAAATTTGCATATATCAAAAAAAAGCTGTACCTTTGCAAAAAATACAGCAAGTACTATGGCAACTTACGCAATTTCTATTAACGAGCGCTCCCACAGCGGCAAGGCTTTGATGTCTTACCTGCAAGCACTGGGTGTGTTGGTAACCAAACTTGAACGCCAACAAAAAAGTAGTTTTCTACGTTCTCAAGAAGACATTCGTGAGGGGCGCATAGAGCATTTTGCCTCCTCGTCAGAAATGTTTGAATCTTTAGGCATATAAGTGTATGTACTCCATCAGAATGACTAAAACGTTCCGAAAAGATACGGAGCGTTGCAAGAGACGCGGGTACGATATGGAAATACTGAAAAACGCCATTCGCTTGCTGGAGGCAGATGGAAAGTTACCCGCATCGTATAATCCGCATAAGTTGGTCGCAGACTATGCGGGTTGTTGGGAATGCCACCTAAAAAGGGACTGGTTGCTTATTTGGGAGCAGAATGAGATGGAACTTACTCTTTTATTTACAGGAACCGGAACTCACTCTGACCTCTTCGGCTAATTTCTGTCTGAGGACTCTTTACCACTCTGCCCACTGCATTTGCCGTGGGCTGTTTTTATCTGCCGACTGTTTGAGGTGGTTTGAGGTTGTTTCTTTCCTACGCTGCGCTACGGACGATCTGCTTCGCTGTGCGTGTTCTTCCCTAATCAAAATGTTTTTTGGGTTTATTGCTTTGAAGGCTTTATACTCGTAGAGTGGTGCAAATGGATAGTAAAAGCTGTCTGTAAGCTTGCTTATAAGCAGGTTTTACTATAAATTTGTGTAAGTAGCCCTGCTACTATAGCATTCAAAGGGTTTTATAGGTTTTTGTATAAATTATATCGCAACAGTACTAATCGTTCAATCGTCCAATCGTCAATTGTTTCATACCCCTCCCCCGCAAGCGGCGATTCACTTCAATAATTTTCTGCCCTCATTGTCTTCCAGCACCTGCATCTGCCGGATGGCAATCTGATTCAGCTTGATAAGCCTTTCTCCTTGGGGCATTCCGTCATTGATAAGCACGGCATTGATGTTCTCCATGTTCGAGAGACAAATCAGTTCATTGATAGTGGCATAGTCACGGATATTGCCCTTCAGCTCCGGATTGGCCTCGCGCCATTGCTTGGCAGTCATGCCAAACATCGCCACATTGAGTACGTCTGCCTCCTCTGCATAGATGATGCTCGATTGCGCAGGAGTCACTTCCTCCGGAATGAGGTGATGCTTGATGGCATCAGTGTGGATGCGGTAATTGATTTTCGACAGTTCACGCTTGGCCGACCAACCAATCTGTTTCTGCTCTTCTGCCTTCAATCGCTGGAACTCCTTGACGAGGTACAGCTCGAACTCCACAGATACCCAGTTGGCAAACTTAAAGGCAATGTCAGAACGGGCGTAGGTGCCACCATAGCGACCGGCCTTCGTGATAAGTCCTATTGCATTGGTGGCCTCAATCCATTGAGTGGGCGACAGGGTGAAAGCATTCAGCCCGGCCTGGTTTCTAAACCCCTCGAATTCGAGGGGGTTAAAATTAGGGTTGTATAGCGTTTCCCACAAGCCAAGGTACTCAATGGTGTTGCGGTTGCGCATCCAGTTGCATATCACGCCATTGGGGTCAACGTCATTCTTCTGTCGCGCGATGTCGGTAATGCAAATGTAGTCGATACCGTCCGCAGTCATCGTTCGGATGTTCACATCCTTAACGGTTATTACACTCTTTTTTGCCATAGTGTTGCTCTTTTTCTGTTCATTTAAATTCGGATAATGATGTTTCACTCCGTTTCAGAGTGCAAAGATACAAAAATTTTTTGACATATGCAAATATTTCCTGAAAAATTCCTGATATTTTCTGAAAAATTCTGAAAAATACCGAAAAAATGGAAGACCAAGTGCAAAAAAGCAGCGTAAGAGTGCATATTCGTACCTTTTGCTCTTTGTTACTAACTTGGCTAGCTCCGTAGGAGCGCTCCCCTGAAAGTGGGGAGGAGGAACCTATTGGTCTTATTGGACTTATTGGTCTTATTGGACCTATGGGTCCTATGGGTCTTATAGAATCATCCATTTATCGCTACCTGGTGAGAACTCCTCCGTACCTTCTCCGTACTTTCTTCGAACCGTCTTGCTACCTTCTCCGTAACCCCTCAACACAAAAAATGCACCCAAAATGCACCCAAAATGCACTTTTTCCACATTTTTTCACCAAAATATTTGCACATATCAAAAAAATTTTGTATCTTTGCACCCGATTTGTAAATATCAACCTACAACAGAAACAAAAAACCAGACATAACAATCAAAAGATGGATAAACGAATAACGATTATTGATTTCGTGGAGCGTTACACCCGCGAGTATGCGGACGACACGTATCTGCGGGAGAAAGTGGGCGACACATGGGTAGAGACCGATTATGCGCAGACACGTGCAGAGGCGTACCGCATCGGTGCAGGTCTCTTAGACTTGGGCTTGAAGAAAGGCGAACGAGTGGCGCTGCTCTCAGAAGCCCGTAACATGTGGGTGTTCGGCGAACTGGGTATCTTGTACGCAGGTGGCGTGAACGTGCCCCTATCGCAGAAACTGGAGCCGCTCGACCTGAAATTCCGCATCCAACACTCGGATGCACGATACGTGATGGTAAGCGGACTACAGTTGCCGAAAATACGCGAGATTATAGCCGAGTGCCCGCTGGTGGAGCACGTCATTGTGTTCGATGCCGATGTGCCCTTGCAGAAAGGTGAACTGTTCATCGGCGAGATTGAGTCGCGCGGCGATGCTTTCCTCGCAACCCGCAGGCAGGATTTCGAGGCTTGCTATCAGTCGGTAGGACCCGACGATTATGCCAACATCTCCTACACCTCCGGCACAACAGCTGACCCGAAAGGCATCCTGCTCACCCACCGCAACTACACGGCCAACGTCGAACAAGCACACTCTGTCATAGGTGTTCCTAAAGGCAGTACGATGTTGATTATCTTGCCGATGGACCACTGTTTTGCGCACGTGGCTGGCTTCTATTTCATGATGTCGGCAGGCGGCAGTATCGCCACCGTACCGGCCGGTAAGTCGGCCTTGGCAGGACTAAGGAACATCCCGATGGCCATCCAAGAGACTCGTCCGCACGTGATGTTGTCCGTGCCGGCACTCTCACGCAATTTCAAGAAAAACATTGAGAGCGGCATCCGAAGCAAGGGCCCGAAAGTGGAGAAATTGTACAATTTCGCACTGAACCTGAACATCGGTTACTACAAGGAATATTGGAATCAAGGCGGCATCTGTCAGTGGTGGAAACGTCCGTTGATGGCACTGTTCGACAAGCTGATTTTCAAGGCAGTACGTCAGGGACTGGGTGGCCGCATGCTCTTCTTCGTCGGTGGAGGCGCATTGCTCGACATCGAACTGCAACGCTACTACAACGCCATCGGAATACCTGTTTTCCAAGGGTACGGATTGAGCGAGGCCACACCTATCATCTGCGCCAACTCCGCAGGACACGCCATCTTCGGCTCGTCGGGACGCATCGTGAGCCCGATGGAGTGCAAGATATGCGACGCGTACGGCAAAGAAGTGCCTCCACGCACACGCGGAGAGATAGTCATCAAGGGCGAGAACGTGATGGCAGGTTACTGGAAGAACCCGAAAGCGACCGAAGAGACCATCGTCGATGGATGGCTGCACACGGGCGATATGGGGTACGTCGATGACCAACACCCGGGCTATCTCTGGGTAGTAGGCCGATTCAAGTCGCTGCTCATCTCTGCCGACGGCGAGAAATACAGCCCCGAAGGGTTCGAGGACGGACTCACCGACTACTCGAAGTACATCGACAACACTATCTTGCACAACAGCCAAGACCCATATACCATCGCGTTGCTGGTGCCGAACAAAGACAACCTGTATGAGTTCGCTAAGTCGCAAGGCCTCGACCCTGCATCCGTTGCAGGCAAGCAGGCGATGCTGCAAAAGATTCAGGATGAGGTGAATACGTACAAGAAAGGCGGCATTCATTACGGCCTTTTCCCCGACCGATGGTTGCCCGCTGCGCTGGTTGTTTGCGATGAGCAGTGGACGGAGAAGAACCACCTCGTCAACTCAACGATGAAAGTGGTGCGTGGCAAGGTGGAGAAATATTTCGCCGAGCGCATCGCGTACGCTTATACCGAAGAGGGCAAGAACCTCTTCAATGAAATGAATATGAAAGCTTTAGACAAATGAATGTGATTGAGAAATTGTCAGCCCTTCGGGCATTGATGCAGGAGCATCAGTTGTCGGCATACGTTGTGCCGGGGACTGACCCGCACGCATCCGAATACATGGCGGAACATTGGATGGAAACGACTTGGTTGTCAGGCTTCAAGGGCGAAGCGGGCACGGTGGTGGTGACGCTATCTGAAGCCAAACTGTTCACTGACAGCCGCTACTATCTGCAAGCAGGCATCGAACTACAAGGCACAACCATTGAACTGATGCGAGCTTCAGATATCGACTGCCCCTCAGTCAACGAGTGGCTGAAAAGCGTTCTTCGGGAAGGCGAACATGTGGGCGTCAACCCCGAGATGTTCTCTGTCGATGACTACCAAAAGATGCGCAACGAGCTGTCAGATCAACGACTACAGCTCGACAGTATCGACCTCATCCGCCCGCTCTGGACAGAGGGTCGTCCCGCCATCCCGCAAGCACCCCTCTACGCGTACGACGAGCTCTATGCCGGCGAGAGTGTGGAGAGTAAGATGTGCCGCATCCGTGAGCAGATGAGGCAGAAGAAAGCCGACGCGATGATAGTGTCGGCACTCGACGAGATTGCTTGGCTACTGAATATCCGCGGGTACGACGTGGAGTACAACCCCGTCGTTATCAGTTACTTGGTGCTCGAACAAGAGCGCTGTACGCTCTTTGTTTTGCCGCAGAAAGTCGATGCTGCCGCTGCGGATTACTTGTGCGCCCATCATATCGACGTGAAAGATTACGAGGACGTGTTTGCCTATCTCAGCAGTTTGCGCGGCACGGTTCTGTACGACGGCGCCACAGTGAACGAGGCACTCTACGAGCAACTCACTTGCGCTACAGTCAACGCCAAGTCGCCTATCCTAATCGACAAGAGCCACAAGAACGCGGTGGAGATTGAGGGCGAACGCAAAGCGATGCTGCAAGACTGCGTGGCACTGACGCGGTTCTTCAAATGGCTTGAAGAAGAGGCGTTCACGAACGGCAGCACACAGACCGAGTGGAGCCTGATGGAGCGTCTGCACGCTTTCCGCCTTATGGGCAACCATTTTGTGGAAGAGAGTTTCGGCACTATCGCAGGTTACAATGGCAACGGCGCCATCGTCCATTATGCGGCAACACCCGACAACTGCGCTGAAGTGCGACCTGAAGGCATGCTGCTGCTCGACTCCGGCGGACAGTATTTAGACGGCACAACCGACATCACCCGCACGGTGTGGTTAGGCGGCACTATCCCCGAGCAGGCCAAACGTGACTACACGTACGTGCTGAAAGGGCACTTGGCACTCGGTCATGCCCGCTGGCCGCGAGGTACACGAGGCAATCAACTCGATGCACTGGCCAAGCAGTTCATGTGGCAAGCCGGCATCACGTTCGGACACGGCACGGGGCACGGTGTGGGACATTTCCTCGGGTGTCACGAGGGCCCGCAGAACGTGCGCACAGACATGAACCCCACCGTACTGGAAGAGGGGCAGATATGCTCGAACGAGCCGGGTATCTATCGCACCGGCCAATGGGGCATCCGTATAGAGAACCTCGTGACGGTGATTCCTGTCGAGCGAACAGATGCCTGCACAACCGATGACCGTTTCCTTACGTGGGAGACCCTCACGCTGTGCTATTACGACACGTCACTCATCGACATGAGTCTGATGACAGCGGACGAGGTCAACCAAATCAATGCGTACCACGAACGCGTCTATACACTGACTGCACCGCTGCTCAACGACGACGAGCAGAAATGGCTGAAAAACAAATGTAAACCAATTCATCTGTGATGACCATCGAACAACAACTGACAGAACAAGTCCGCCTGATTGTGAAAGAACTATACGGGATTGATGCGGACAACAAGCAGATCCAACTACAGAAGACCCGTCCTGAGTTTGAGGGGCAACTGACGTTGGTCGTTTTCCCGTTTGTGAAAGCAGCACGCAAAGCGCCGGCACAAGTGGCGCAAGAGATAGGTGAGCGACTGATGGACCGTTTGGTGGCACGATTCAACGCCGTACAGGGATTCCTCAACCTCGTAATCGCCGACGAATACTGGGTAAACTGCCTCACGGATATTGCCGCGGATGAACAGTACGGCATCACGCCCGTGACCGACAAGAGCCGACTGATGATGGTCGAGTACAGTTCACCAAACACCAATAAGCCCCTGCATCTGGGGCACGTGCGCAACAACTTGCTGGGTTGGTCCATTGCACAGATTCAAGAGGCAAACGGATGGAAAGTGGTGAAAACCAATATCGTCAACGACAGAGGCATCCATATCTGTAAGTCGATGCTCGCGTGGTTGCGATATGGCAACGGAGAGACACCTCTCTCGTCCGGCAAGAAAGGTGACCACCTCATCGGCGATTATTACGTCCGTTTCGACAAAGAGTACCGCAAGCAAGTGGCAGAATTGGTGGCCGATGGAATGGACGAAGAAACGGCCAAAAAAGAAGCACCTTTGATGAAAGAGGCACAGGCGATGCTCGTCCGTTGGGAACACAACGACCCCGAAGTGCGTGCCCTATGGAAACAGATGAACGACTGGGTATATGCCGGTTTCGACGAGACCTATCGGATGATGGGCGTTTCGTTCGACACTATCTACTACGAGTCGAACACGTACCTTGAGGGAAAGGCAGAAGTGGAACGCGGCGAGCGAGAGGGACTCTTCTACCGCCGTCCCGACAACAGCGTGTGGGCTGACCTGACTGCCGATGGACTCGACGAGAAACTGTTACTGCGCTCCGATGGTACGTCGGTCTATATGACCCAAGACATCGGAACGGCCAAGCTCCGTTTCCGCGATTATCCTATCGACAAGATGGTCTATGTGGTTGGCAATGAGCAAGAATATCACTTCAAGGTACTCAGCATCCTGCTCGACCGACTCGGTTTTCCGTTCGGCAAAGAGCTCGTACACTTCAGTTACGGGATGGTGGAACTGCCTAACGGCAAGATGAAGAGCCGAGAGGGCACTGTGGTGGATGCCGACGACCTGATGGCACAGATGATTGCCGATGCCAAAGAAATTAGCAAAGACAAGGTACTGCGCCTGACGGGTATCACCGATGAAGAGCAGAACGAGATAGCACGCAAAGTGGGACTCGGTGCACTGAAGTATTTCATCCTCAAGGTCGATCCACGCAAGAACATGCTGTTCAATCCCGAAGAGTCGATTGACTTCAACGGCAACACCGGACCGTTCATTCAATACACGTACGCCCGCATCCGTTCGGTTCTGCGCAAAGCCGACGAGATGGTACTGCCCCCCTATGATGGAGTGACCATCGAAAACAAAGAGGGGGAACTGATACAGCGAATAACGGAGTTCCCGTCGGTTGTGCGCCAAGCAGGTGACGATTTCTCACCGGCTGTTATCTGCAATTATGCGTACGCATTGGCACAAGCGTTCAACTCGTTCTACCACGATTTCTCTATCCTCAACGAGCCGGACGATGCCAAGCGCGCTTTCCGCGTACAGCTCTCACGTGTCATTGCACGCACCATCGCCCAAAGCATGAAGCTGCTGGGGATAGAAGTGCCGGAAAGAATGTAATAGTAACGAACTATATAGTAACGAACTATATAGTAATCAACTCAATACTAACCACTTAAAAACCATTATCAGTATGAAAAGCAAGAAATTTATTTGCCCCATTTGCGGGTTTGTTTTCGAGGGAGAAGAGGCTCCCGAACGTTGCCCACAATGCAAACAAATAGTTGAGTGGAAAGAGGTGGACCAAAATGCAGCCATCCATTTCGCTTGCGAACATGTTGTCGGCGTGGCCAAGAGCTGTGATGAAGAGATGAAGAAAGACCTGAACGCGCAATTCATGGGCGAGGCAACCGAGGTCGGGATGTATCTGGCGATGGCTCGTCAGGCCGACCGCGAGGGCTATCCCGAGATTGCCGCGGCTTTCCGTCAGTACGCGTACGAAGAGGCTGAGCACTGCGCTAAGTTCGCCGAACTGCTCGGAGAGGTCGTTTGGGACACCAAAACCAATCTGGAGAAGCGCATGATGGCCGAGGCCGGTGCTTGCGAAGAGAAGCTGCGTATTGCCAAGCGCGCCAAGGCACTCGACCTCGATGCTATCCATGACACCGTACACGAGATGGCCAAAGATGAGGCACGCCATGGTGCCGGCTTCCAAGGACTATTCAAGAGGTTCTTCGAGTAAGACGCTTGCAGCCGTTTACGCTTGCCGCCGTTTGCTCTTGCAGTAAGCTTACGGCTGCAAGCCCTACAAAAAACCACAAAAACGCCCGAACAATTGCGTTCGGGCGCTTTTTGTGCGATGACCGATGTCGCTTATTTGCGCTACTTCCGTTGGTCGCTTATTTGCGCTGCTTCCAGAGATTAGTCATGTCTTCAAGCGTCTTTCCTTTTGTTTCCGGCACCAGTTTCCATACGAACAGAGCCGCAAGCAGGCAGATGATGCCATAAAGCAGATAAACGAACATGTGTCCGAAACGACTGCCCATACTGCCAAGTTCCATGTTGTACAGCGGCACAAACGTAGAGGATACGATGAAATTGAATATCCACTGGAATGCAACGGCAATGGCCACTCCGGCACTGCGGATAGTGTTCGGGAAAATCTCGGCGATGAGCACCCAACAGATGGGTCCCCAAGAGAACATGAAGCAAGCGGAGTAAATCATGATGCAAACGACGCTGACAACCGGCGGCATTGCCACCACTTGACACACAGCGAACGCAATGGCACCAACGGCCATTCCGAGCGAGCCGTAAATGAGCAGCGGTTTACGCCCGAGTTTCTCTACCGTGAAGATGGCCACGAGCGTGAAACTGATGTTCACGATACCCATCAGTACAGTCTGAACCATCGGATTCTGCATCCCGACAGAGTCGAAGATACGCGGGGCATAATAGAGCACGGCGTTGATGCCGACGGCCTGCTGGAAG
>CALAUY010000086.1 GCA_937892015.1 uncultured Bacteroidales bacterium
GCGCGTACTGATTGTTGCCTCATATAACAAAAGCCGCTTCGCACCATTCATCACGGAGCAGGCCGAAGCCCTTCAACAAACCGGCGTACAGCTCGATTTCTTCGGAATAGTCGGGCACGGACCTGTCGGTTACCTCCGCAACCTCCCCGCACTTCGACGCAGCATACAACGATTTCGTCCGGACATTATCCACGCGCACTACGGACTATCCGGACTCCTTGCCACACTCCAACACACTGTTCCTGTGGTCATTACGTTCCATGGTTCCGACCTCAACGACAAGCACATCCGCCTCCTCTCACGTGTTGCAGCACGGCGCGCCGATTTCTGCATACGGGTCTTCGACAACCACGAACGGCTTCGTCCGAACGAACTCATCATCCCCTGCGGCATCAACCTCCCCACCGGCAACGAGCAACTGCCTCCACATGTCCTCCTACCCGGCAAAAAGCATGTCATCTTCGCCGGTGCTTTCGATAACCCCGTCAAAAACGCACCGCTCGCGCTACAGACCATTGCGCAGCTCGACAATACACAACTGATTGAACTCAAAGGTTTTACACGCGAACAAACCTACGCACTCATGCAACATGCCGACGCACTGCTTCTCACCAGCCATTCCGAAGGTTCGCCACAAGTCATCAAAGAAGCCATGGCTTGCGGACTGCCCATTGTCAGCACCGACGTCGGCGATGTATCCACTCGCATCCACAACGTCACAGGATGTTTCGTTGCGCCCGCTCCCGATGCGAACGTGCTCGCGCAACTCTTACGCCAAGCTTTCGCATTCGGCAGGCCAACAAATGGCAGAAATTTTATCATCAGTCAAAATCTCACCAACGATAAAATTGCCGACAAAATCATACACGTCTATCAACACCTCCTCAACCAATGAACATCCTGACTACATACGATTCCATCAACCAAGAAGAGTGGGGTGCACTCCTAACCAATTCACTAACAGCCAATTGGTTTCAATCGCCCGATGCATACAACTTCTTCGCCATGCAACCGGAACTCTTCAAACCATTCGTCGTAGCAGTCAAGGAAGAAAAATTGTTGGGAATTTGCGTGGGGTACGTTACACAAGAGAATGCCAAAATTCGCCATTTTTTTACCCGTAGAGCCATTATCATAGGTGGTCCTGTACTCGCGCCCACTGCCACCTCCGAAAGCGTCTTAAAACTCATGGTTTCCGTGCGCGAACTCCTCGAAGGGCAAACCATCTATATCGAAACGCGTAATTTCAACGACTATACACCTTGGCAGTCGGCCTTCCTGCAAGCCGGATTCAGCTACGAGCAGCATCTTAATTTCCACGTCAACACCTCATCACTCGACCTCGTCAACCATCAACTCGACGAAAACAGACGACGTAACATACGAGCTTCTATCCGCAATGGTGCAACTATTCTAAACAATCCAACCAATGCGCAAGTCGCTGATTTTTACTGTATTCTACAAAAAATCTACAGTACACGAGTCAAAACGCCGCTCTTCCCGCTCTCCTTCTTCCTTCGTCTCAACGAACATCCGAACGGACGACTCATCCTCGTTCAGCACCATGACCGCATAATTGGCGGAATAGCTGCCGTCGAACTGCCCAACCATTGTCTCTACGAGTGGTTCGTTGCCGGAGAAGATGGCATGCACGAGCATATCTACCCGTCCTCACTTGCCACCTATGCCGGACTGAAGTACGCTGCCGAAAACGGCATCCCGCGATTCGACATGATGGGTGCAGGAACACCTCAATCCGACTATGGAGTACGCGACTTCAAAGCACGATTCGGCGGTGAAAAAGTAGAGCACGGACGATTCAAATATATCGCCAATCCTGTCCTCTACAAAATAGGAGAAATAGCAGTTAAAATATTGAAACACAAATGAATATACTCATCGACATAGGACACCCTGCGCACGTTCATTTGCTCAAAAACACGTATCGGCAACTCTTGCGGAAAAACCACTCCGTCTTCGTCACCGTACGCGACATACCTGCTGCCGTCAACCTCCTCAGGCTATACCATATCCCTTTCACCATCATCGGCACCAAGCACGACTCCATCCTCTCCAAAGCCTTCTCACAAATCGCCATGGACGTACAAATGGCGCGATTCGTCCGCAAAAACAACATACAACTCGGCATCGGCACATCCGTCGTTCTCGCTCATGTCACGAAAACAACCAAGATGCGCAGCATCATCCTCGATGACGATGACGACCAAGTGGAACCGCTCTTCGTCAACTATGTCCATCCGTTCGCTGATGTGATTCTCTCACCCGACTGCATCCGCCGCAAAGCCAAAAACACCGTTGGATACGCGGGTTATCACGACCTTGCATACCTCCATCCGAACGTCTTTACGCCCGATCCGAGTGTCCTGCAAACAGCGGGATTACAACCGAGTGAACCCTTCTTCATCCTGCGTTTCAACGCCTTCAAAGCTCACCACGACCTCGGCGAACACGGACTCTCGTTCGACGAGAAGAAACAACTCATCGCGCTGCTTTCGACCTACGGAAAAGTGCTTATCACAGCCGAGCGCGAACTGGAACCGGACTTCCAACAGTACAGCATCCGCATCTCTCCCGACCGGATTCACTCGCTCATGTACTACGCCACGATGTTCATTGGCGACAGTCAATCCATGACATCCGAAGCCGCTGTACTCGGCACGCCGGCACTCAAATGTAACACGTTTGCAGGCAGACTGGCCGTGCCGAACGAACTCGAACAGCGATATGGACTATGTTACTCCTTCCTGCCCGAGAACTTCGACAAAATGCAGGAGAAGATACGACAACTTCTGTCGCAACCAAACCTCAAAACCCTCTGGCAAAGCAAGGTTCAGACGATGCTCCGCGACAAGATAGATGTTACTGATTTCTTCGTCTCCTTCATCGAGAACTTCCCACGTTCCATCCCCAAGCGTATCCTCATCGACATCGGACATCCTGCACACGTACACATGTACCGACCTTTCGCCAAAGAGATGATTGCTCGTGGCCACAAGGTGCTCTTTGTATGCAGAACAAAAGAGTTTGAGACACAACTTCTGCAAGCCGACCAACTCGACTTCATTAGTCTCGGCAAGAAATCGACTTCCGTGTTTGGAAAAGTGCTCGACCTGTTCCGTTTCGATGCCAAAGAGTGGCGCATCGCAAGGCGGTTTCGACCCGATATTTTCATCAGCCACGGAAGTATTGTCGCAAGCCATATCGCCAGCATTTGTCGGAAACCACATGTGACATTTGAAGACACATTCAACATGGAACAAGTGCGACTCTACGCACCTTTCACCAAAGCCATCATCACTGCCGACTATCCCAATCCTATCAGCAACAGAAGCAACGTCATCTCCTGTCCATGTTACAACGAACTGCTCTATCTCCATCCTAATCGTTTCACGCCCGACCCGCATATCAAAGAGGAACTTGGTCTGCAACCCGACGACAAATATACCATCATTCGCTTCGTCGGATGGAACGCTACGCACGACATGGGACATAGTGGTATCAGTCCTGAAAACAAAATACGTGCAGTTCAAGCTTTCGAAGCCTACGGACGTGTCTTCATCTCCTCCGAATGTCCTTTGCCCAAAGAACTCGAACCATATCGTTTCCCGCTTTCGCCAACCCGCATGCACCATGCCGAAGCTTTTGCCTCACTCGTCTTTGGCGAATCGGCCACAATGGCTTCCGAAGCCGCCGTGCTCGGCGTTCCAAGCGTCTATATCGACACCATCGGCAGGTATTACACACGCGAACAGGAAACGAAATACCGGCTTTGCTACAACTTCACCGAATCCCCTGAAGATCAACGCCGTGCCATCGATAGGGGGATGCAGATACTTGCAGGCGAAACGAATGTCAACTACAAAAAACAACAACAAAAACTGTTACACGACAAGATAGACGTAACGGCCTTTTTTGTCGATTTCATCGAGAAAATGCAATGAAAAAACTTCTTTCCATCATCGGTGCCAGACCACAAATAATCAAGGTCGCCGCGTTTGTCAGAGCAGTCAACGCGTGGAACAACGCGCATCCGCAAACAGCCGAACAAATCCGCCACGTCATCTTGCACACCGGACAACATTACGACACCAATATGTCCGAAGCTTTCTTCGATGAACTCGGCATTCCCGCTCCCGACATACGACTCAACATCTCACATGCGCAACCCGCGTCACAAATATCCCAAATGGTCCGCGGTATCATCCGAGTTCTCAACGATGTGCCGTTCGATGGGGTAGTCATCTACGGCGACACCAACTCCACTTTTGCCGGTGCTCTGGCTGCTCGACACGCACAAACTCCCGTCTTCCACATCGAAGCCGGACTACGTTCGTATAACCTCCACATGCCCGAAGAAATCAACCGCATCGTGGCCGATGCACTCGCCAACATCCTCTTCACACCCACTTCTGCCGCATCACACAACCTGACAACCCGCAATGTTATTCAAACGGGTGACCTCATGCTTGACAATACTCTCTTCTTTTCTGCACTTGCCGCAGAGAAATCGACCATCCTCTTCGACTTAAAAATCACGCCAAATTCTTACGCACTTGCAACCATCCATCGGCAAGTAAACACCGACAACCCGGACAATCTTATGTCAATAATTGTCGCATTGGAAACCATTTCAGCAAATACGCCAATCGTTCTTCCTCTTCATCCTCGCACACGTTCAGTACTGCCCGGAGAATGCAAACAACGGCTCATGAAAAACCCGCGATTTTTGCTCATCGAACCCGTGTCTTTCCTCGACATGATACAACTCGAAAAAAATGCCACCATCATCATTACTGACTCTGGTGGCGTACAAAAAGAAGCGTTCTTCTGCAGCAAGCCATGTATTGTCCTACGAGAAGAAACAGAGTGGAAAGAAATCGTCGAAGCAGGTGCTGCTATCCTTGCCGGAGCAAATCCTCAACGCATACAAAATGCCTTCCTTCAACTCCAAAACAAACCCGTTCTTTCGCCGAACAACCTCTACGGAGACGGACATGCTGCCGAACAGATGGTTCATTCCATCGCATCCTTTCTGGGTCAATCCGCTACAAAGCACTGATACATCCTGCTAAGCGTTCCAATCAAGATATTCGCTTCGTCCGTCTCTTCGATATCCTTCGCACCATTGCTAATGACCACGAAACCATATTTTTCTTCCGGATGGAAGAACATTGCACTTCGCATACCATAAGCTCCGCCTGTATGCCCGGTCAACGTAACGCCGTCGGAATACAAGTCCGTCTTCCACAACGCCAATCCATAATGCTCATCCTCACTTCGCGGCGTCTGCATTGCCTTCGACGAACATTCAGAAATAATCCTCACTGAATCCGGCGTGATGCCATAATTCATGTGCATAAGCATGTATTTAGCCAAACTGATAGCCGACAGTTTCATGCCGCCGGTAGGAGAGAAGAGTGGGGCATCATACCCGAAACGATAGTTCCTAATGCGCTCACTACGAGGTGCATACGCTTCCTCATCCATACACTCAAATCGTTGACCGTCCCACTCATACAAACTTGCGAAACGACTTCTGTCCAACGAATCAACGCAATAACCGCCATACAATCCCAACGGCTCTAAGATATGGTGCACAATATACCGGTCAAAACGCTCACCTGATAAGCGCTCCAAGAACTCTCCGCACAGATTGAAATTCAAATTGCAGTACTCATAACCATGCCCGGGCTCGTAATCATTGTAACATTTGGCCCAATCGGGATTAACCTCCGGATTGATCACATCCAGCGTGAAATAACCGTTCGCATCGTTCAAACTCGATGTGTGCGACATCAACATCTCCAACGTAATCACTGTGTCCGGATGCTTCGGGTTGCGAATCTGGAAACCTGCCAGTTCACTCACGTCTGTGTCTAACGTAACAACGCCTTTTTCAATAAGTTGCATCAAACCTGTGGCAGTGAAAGACTTACTGATGGACGCTATCCGAAACATCGTCTCATCGTCTATCAGCTCTTGAGTCTCCACATTCTTCACGCCAAAATGATGCACATAAACAATCGCGTTCTCACGGACGAAAACAACGCTCATGCCTACGTTCTCCATCTGCTCACGAAACGGAGCTATCTCTGTCTCAAAACGCGACGCACGCTTTTCTAAATTATAACGCGCGCACGAAGGAAACAGCACAGCTGCAAGTAGCAGCAACATAAATACTTGTTTTTTCATTGTCTGTTCATTTTTTGTGCTGCAAAATTACAAAAAAAAGTTGATATATGCAAGAATTTGCCCGCAAAAATCACTATTTTCACTCCAAAATCACCACAATCACCCGATAATTGTTCAAAAAAAGCACAAAAATACCTCTCCGAAGCACAAAATAGCACCAATTATGCATTTTCTGCTTGCATAATTGAAAAATTCTTCGTAAATTTGCAGTCTAATTTCATCATCATGCGACAACAACAAGCAATAGGAGCAATCTTTTTCTGCCTTATCATTGCCATTATTTCGCTCGCAATGATTCTCGTACCACGCTATGTCGGAACGCAAGAAGTTGTCTTCGACAACGACAGCCTACACCTCGATTCTATTGAACATCAATGGAAAACACAATACGACTCCCGTTATTCTTCGCGTTCTTACGATACTCGTTATTCTTCTCGTTCGTACGATACTCGTTATCCGTCGCGTTCTTACGATACTCGTTATTCCTCTCGTTCTTACGATACTGTCCAAATCCGCATGCAATATTTTGATCCAAACACTGCCGATTCGCTTACGCTACTTCAAGTGGGATTTCGTCCGTGGCAAGCCCGAGCCATTCTCCGTTATCGCGCCAAAGGCGGCAAATATTGTCAACCCAAAGACCTGCGACGCATGTATGGCATGACTGATAGTATGTACCTCGCGCTGGAACCTTGGATAACCATTTCACCGATGAAATCGGACATTTCCGCACATTCCGACAACATTTCGGTCTCTTATTCTTCCGACACTAATCCGACCACTTATTCTTCCGATTCCTCGCAATCCTCTACCAACGACACTTCTCATATCTATCCGCACTCAAATTCCTCTACTTCAGACGATTTTTATGAGTCTTACTACCGACACGAAAAACGCGACACGATTCTCGAACTTAATCTTGCTGACACATCCTCTCTGCAATATCTGCGCGGAATAGGTCCTGTCTTGGCGAAAAAAATCGTCAGATACCGAGCACAATTGGGAGGATTTGTCTCTGTCGCGCAACTCGCTGAAATCAATGGCGTCCCTGCTGATTCACTCGCTCATTGTTTCACTGTCGATACAACACTCATTCGATACCTCAACCTCAATCATGCAACTATTTCGCAACTGTCTAACCATAAATATATCAACTACGACCAAGCCAAACAAATCATTGACCTCCGACATCGACGTACCATCCGCAGTGAAGCTGACCTCATCAAATACGGCATCTTCAGTAGGGTAGAGCTCGACAAACTCCGACCTTACCTCCGTTACGAACCATAATCCCAACCATTCTCACAATCACTGTACCTGCATTTCTTCATTCATCATACATCACCTTTCATCATTCACCATACATCACCTTTCTTCATTCACCATACATCACCTTCCTTCATTCACCATACATCACCTTCCTTCATTCATTTTGTACCTAAAACGTGAAGATTTTAAGCGAGAAAAGTTAAGAATTATTGTAAAAAACGCATAAAACGACTCAAAAATAGCATTTTTTTACCGAAAAATTTGGATATTTCAGAAAAAAGCAGTAATTTTGCACCCGCAAACGTATTCTGCATCGAATAAGATTCAAAACTTTGCAGACGTTTCTCCTTTACGAATGCTTCGGGATTTAGTTCAGCCCGGTTAGAATGCCTGCTTTGGGAGCAGGAGGTCGTGAGTTCGAATCTCGCAATCCCGACAACACACAAAGCGTGTTAGATGATTTTTTGAACAAGGTTCTTTGAAGATGATTTTTTGGAAAGATGGCCGAGTGGTCGATGGCGCTGCACTCGAAATGCAGTATACGGGTGACCGTATCTAGGGTTCGAATCCCTATCTTTCCGCAACGACAAAACGGAGCTGTAAATTAATCACTTACAGTTCCGTTTTTAATTTATGCATGTTATTAAAATTATATATGGGCTAGTATAGTTTCATTATTTTACATGCCAAGCATGTTTACAATATTTATGTAATCATCTATTTCTGTAGTGTATCATCTATTATCCACGCTTCCATATCTTATTTTTTTTTCATATTTAAGTAAAACACCATTTTACATAATGCAAATTATATATCACAAAATCTCCTCAAACGTACCATCATCGTAAAAGATTAATAATCTGGTGATATGACGTCGTTGAATGTCTCGTTTTTGCTCCGTAACATTTCGTTGATGCATTGATGATATCACAGATTGCCGTTTATCCTCCTTATCAGACAAATCATCTTTTGGAGAATCGGTTTGTTCATAGTACATTGGCCCAACACCCAGAACCAGCCATTCAGGCGATACATTTCTGAAACGATTCAACACTTTCTGAATCACTTCTAAACTCGGATTGTTTCTACCATTAATCACGTTGGACATGGTGGCAGAACTTATGCCAACCTCCGAGGCAAATTCTTTGGCATTCAAACCCTTGTCCTGCATCAGGGTCAAAAGACGCTCTTGTTCACTCATTTTACTTATTGTTGATAATTTTGTTCACAAATCGGGTGCAAAGATAGTTAAATTTTTTGACATATGCAAATTTATTTATCTATTATTTTCATTTTGCAATTCTTAATTATCAAAATGTGAACATAGTTGTCAACAATATGTAAATAGCTGATTTTCAATAACCATTTAAATACAGCAACTACTTTATATAAAACACTGAACTATTTGACAATCAACTTATTATATGATAATTGTTTTGTGTTAAACGTCAAATATAGGCAATCCAAGTCATATTTTTAGCAATATCACTAAAGTAAAACTTTAGTTTTTTTATATAAATGTTGATATATAGTTAATTATGATGACAGTTTGGCGATATTAAGTTCTTTTAGGTTCTCTGTTTTAACAATTGTAAATTGATTTATTTTTGTTAACTTTTTTGGAATGCTAAAGTTAAATTTCTACTCATAGAATTGTTAATTATTCAGAGTTCTATCCCCTACCCTAATGGCAAAAAAAATGCCGCAAGAGTTAACTCGCGGCATATCAAAAAAAAATCTATGTTTATCTTTCTTTACGACGTTCTATCTGTTTGTCGAGTGCATCGAAACATTCGTTGAGACCATCCTCAAAGGTGTCGCATTTTTTCTCCACGAACATATCCCCGATCCTTACTTGCACCTCTTTATTCATCTGTGCAGCGGGTTTAATTACTGTCAGACGGATTTCTACCTGGTCATCTTCTTTGAGATGACGCGCAAAACGAGAAGTTTTTTTCTCGATGTAGTCTTCGAGCTGCTTGTGCATTTCGAAGTTCACGGCATTAACTTTTACGTTCATAATCATATTGTTTTTGGTTAAACAAATTGGACATTTTCAATTCCGAGTGCAAAGTTAGTAAAATTTTTTGATATATGCAAGTTTTTATGTGAAAAAATTATATGTTATTTAGCATATTTGTTCGGCGATATATTTGTAATAACTCTGAAAATCAGTTATTTATTCGTCTTCATCGAAAGGAGAAAATTGGCAACAGCAGGATGCAATCGGGTTCGAAGGAAAGCTTCTTTGGTAGCTTTGGGAGCATCCGAGCTGATACAATTGCGGATTTCTGTGGCTGAGATTGGCAGAAGAGGCGCTTGAATAATTTGCATGTTAGGGAAACGTTGATGAAGAGATGAGATATTGTCTCCTGAACGAGGATAAACGATTATCGGATAATGTTTTATGATGTATTCGTACTCTCTCCAATGATCAAAAATAGCCATGTTATCCGAGCCGATCATGAGCGAGAACTCATCCTCCGGATGCTCGGCAGACAAAGTACGAAGAGTATTAACAGTGTAATTGGGTTTGGGCATCGTGAATTCACGATCACATACTACGATATTGTTGGTTTCTTCAAGTGCCAATTGCGCGAGATACAAGCGTAATTCTTCCGGCCACAAGTCCTTAGGTGATTTGAGCGGATTATTAGGCGATATTACAAGCCGGATTTGCTGCACGTCGGTTTGCTCTAACACCTTGGTTGCCAATTGTATATGTCCCAAATGAATAGGATTGAAACTGCCAAAAAAGAGACCTATTTTCATGATTTTTCAAAGGTGATTTTAGTCTATGCTAGCTGAAGTAATTTTAAATTCACGATTCGCAGAAGTGGTTTTCAAATTCAAGATTCGCAGAAGTGGTTGTTAACAATTGCATCGAGTTCAGCAAAAGCAGATTCCAAATCGTTGTTAATGAGTTGAATATCGAAAAATTTAGCATCTTGCATTTCAATGGCAGCTTTGGCCAAGCGTTTCTGAATCATCTCTTCAGCAGTGTCTCCTCGAGCATGCAAACGGCGACTCAGTTCGTCGATGGATGGCGGACAAACGAAAATCGATGTCGCGCGCTGGCCGAGGATACGTTTGAGATTGATACCGCCTTTAACGTCAACATCAAAGATAACTGCCTTGTTGTTCTGTTCGATGCGGTCGATTTCGGAACGCAGAGTTCCATAATACAACCCATCGTAAACCTGCTCATATTCAATAAATTCACCATTGGCAACACGCTGCTCGAACTCCTCTAGTGAGATGAAATAGTACTCGCGACCATTTACTTCCTGACCACGCGGAGCACGTGTTGTGCATGAGATGGAGAGTTCGAATTTTTCCGGATACGCTGTAAGCAAATGCTTAACCATTGTGGATTTTCCGGAACCGCTTGGAGCACAAAAAATGTATATCATAAGAGTTAAATTATTAGAATGAAGAATTTATAAAACATTGAGTACTTGTTCTTTTATTTGTTCGAGGATATCTTTCATCTTGACAACGATGATTTGCATCTCTGACTGGTTGCTTTTACTACCGAGAGTGTTGATTTCGCGTCCCATTTCCTGAGCCACAAACCCGAGTTTTTTTCCAACACCGGTGTTTCCGGCGTTCATGCACTCACGAAAATAACGGATGTGGTTGATAAGACGCACTTTCTCCTCGGTAATATCGAGTTTTTCAAGGTAATATATCATTTCCTGTTCCAGTCTATTCTTGTCGATTGCTTGTTTGGTCTTATCTGCCAACATGTTAAGATTCTCAAGCAAATGCTCTTTGATGTGCTCTACTCTCCCCTTTTCAAATGGCTCAATATCAGCGAGTAATGACTCAATGTCTGTTAATTTTTCTTCAAACATTTTTTGCGATGCTTCTCCTTCTTGGATACGAAATTTCCGGAACTCATCCAACGCTTTTTGTACTGTTGATTGCAATAGTTGCCACTCTTCTTCTAAAAGCGTTTCTGCGGCACTTGTTTCGCGGATTACACCCGGTAGTCGTATGAATGCGTTTATTAACTCTGTCGGCACGAAATTAGCTTGTTGTCCGAGCTCTTCTGCATGCTGCTTATATTCGTCAACATATGACTTTAGTAACAGCCAATCAACGAGACTATTTGCGACACTTTTTGTCGTATCTACGGGCTGGGAAGTGATTATTACGTCCACTTTGCCGCGTTCCACAATCTCACGAATCATGGCACGCAGTTCAACTTCTTTGTCGCGAAAAAGCGGTGCTGTCTTGAAGTTCAAGTCGAGTTGCTTGGAGTTCAGAGAGCGTATCTCTACAATCGTTTTATGTTCGGCAAAAATATATTCGGCCTTGCCGTAACCGGTCATTGATAAAAGCATGATAATGAATGTATTACTTTCCGATACAAAATTTAGAAAAGATGTTAGCTAAAACTTCATCGTTGCTGATTTCTCCGGTTATCTCGCCAATAGCATTGAGACAGTCGTGGAGATCCAACGAGAGAAATTCTCCCGATAGTTCGTTGTGCAATCCTTGTCTGACATGTTCAATGGCTTCACGCGCACGGAAAAGAGCATCGTAATGTCGAGCGGAAGAGATGGTCGGAGCGAGTGCAACTTGATTGGCGTTTATGCCAGCAGCGTCCGAGATGGTTTGCCTAAGTGTGTTCGGCTCATCAAACTTAGCGGAAATCACAATCGTATTCGATTCGTTTTCAGCAGAGCCCCCTATTCTATTCGATTCGTTTTCAGCAGAAAAAGCCGGATAAAGGTCTGACTTGTTCATCACCCGCAGCACTTTTTTGCCTGCATTGTTCCACTCGGCAATGAGCTTCTCGTCAGCTTGCGAGGCTTTGTCGGTTAGCGACTGAACAAACAAAATTATTTGAGCTTTTTCTGCCGCTGCTTTAGCGCGACTGATGCCGATATTTTCAATCGTATCGGTCGTCTCACGCAACCCGGCCGTGTCGATGAAACGATATTGTATTCCGTTAATAATCAAGCAGTCTTCTATTGAGTCTCGGGTTGTACCCGGGATGTCGCTCACAATTGCCCGTTCCTCGCCGAGAAGCGTGTTCAGCAATGTTGATTTGCCGGCATTTGTTGGTCCGATGATGGCAACCGAGATGCCGTTTTTTACGGCGTTTCCGAGCTTGAACGAGTCAAGAAGCGATGTCAGTTTAGCGTGGATGGTTTCAGTAAGTTCTGCCAGTTCACTTCTATCAGCAAACTCCAGTTCTTCATGGTCAGCAAAATCGAGCTCCAGTTCCAAGAGCGATGTTAGCGTAAGCAGTTTTTCCCGTAACTGCTTGAGTTCGGTCGATATACCGCCTTTTAAATGTGTTAACGCCAAATCTTTCTCCGCCTTGGATTGAGCAGCGATAAGGTCTGCAACAGCCTCTGCTTCAGTCAAATCCATTTTGCCGTTCAAGAACGCTCGTTTTGTGAATTCTCCGGGTCCGGCTTGTACACATCCGACCTCAATAAGTGTCTGAATGATAGTTTGTTGAATATACATACTTCCGTGACACGCAATCTCCACAGTGTCTTCTCCCGTGAACGAGCGTGGTGCACGAAAGACGCTACACAGCACCTCATCGACCACTTCGCCGTTGTGTATGATTTCCCCATGACGAATGGTGTTTGGTGAAGCTTCTGAAAGCGGATGATGTCCACGAAAAACAGAGTCTACGCACGGGATAGCATCGTCTCCGCTGATGCGAATAACGGCAATCCCTCCAATGCCCGGAGCGGTTGATATGGCACAAATCGTTCTCATTAATTCTGAAATTTTCTGCAAAGTTAACACTTTTTTTTGGATTATGCAAGCTTTTGGACAAAAAAATACACATTCGCTCTTGCATATATGAGAAAATTGTTGTATCTTTGCACCAAATTTCAAAATCAACGTCTATGACATACGAACAAACGCTCGATTATTTGTATCAATCACGGCCACCTTTTCATGTGGTTGGATCAGTAGCGTACAAGCCCGGATTCGACAACATGTTGCGATTGATGTCACATTTATGTAATCCGCATCTGCATTTTTGTAGCGTGCATATTGCCGGCACCAACGGGAAAGGTTCGACAGCTCATCTGATGGCAGCATCGCTGCAAAGTGCAGGACTGAAAGTCGGACTATATACAAGCCCGCATCTTGTAGATTTTCGCGAGCGCATACGCGTGAATGGTCAGATGATTCCAAAAGAAAGTGTTGTAGATTTTGTAGAAAAAAACAAATTCTATCTGGATGAAGTGCAGCCATCATTTTTCGAGACTATTACCGCATTGTCTTTTATTTATTTCGCGGAAGAGAAAGTTGATATAGCCGTTGTGGAAACGGGGTTAGGTGGAAGGTTAGATGCGACAAATATTGTCACTCCACTTGTTAGCGTCATCACAAATATCGGACTTGACCACACAGAATTTTTAGGAGACAGTCTCTCTGCCATTGCAGCAGAAAAAGCCGGAATTATGAAAGTTAATGTACCCTGCGTTATCGGTGAAACGCAACCGGAAACAGAAGGTGTTTTTCTACAAAAAGCGGCATTGTGTGGTCTGATGGGCGATGGTCTGGAGACAACCGGCTGCAAGCTGTGGTTTGCCGACCAATGTGGGTATTTGCGCCGTTTACGCAGCAAACATGCTGCGGATTGTGAGTTGCATGGAGCTTATCAAGAGCAAAACATGCAGACTGCTTATGTGGCATTGCACGTTCTGAAAACGCATTTCCCTACTCTCTCCGAACGGGCTATTTTTGAGGGTTTTGCACATGTGTGCTCGTTGACCGGACTTCGCGGACGTTGGGAAGTGCTTTCACAAACGCCGCTAACTATCTGCGATACCGGACATAATTCTCATGGTATCCGCACATATGTGCAGGAGCTGAAACGTCTCTCAAAAGGTGATTGCCATTTGCGTATTGTATTCGGTATGGTGCAAGATAAAGATGTAGATACAGTGCTTTCTTTACTTCCGCGTGAAGCGTACTACTATTGGACAGAAGCTGAGACTAAACGGGCAATTAGTAGTGACGAAATGTGTCGCAAAGGTTTGCTGCATGGTTTGATTGGCAAAGCTTATGGACCGGTGGATGTGGCACTAAAAGCGGCGCAAGACGATGCGCTGCCTGAAGATGTTATCTTCATTGGTGGCAGTAATTACGTTGTTGGCGAAGCTTTACGGTTCTTCCCAAAATAAGAATACAGAGTGTCACTTCTTAAAAGAGGAAACGAACAGGCAGTCATCAACCGCCTGTTATTCTTGGATGATGATGTGGAAATCGGCCGTGTTGTTTTTCTTCAGTTCGAGCAAGAAGTGGTAGAAGATTCTATCCACAAACATTCGATACTTCGTACTCGTGAGCGTGGTGGTGTTCCGATTGGTTTCGTCGTGCAGAACAACTTTGAGCGATGCAGCGGCGAAAGGTTTTTCTTGTTCGAGATGTGTATGCTCGCTTTTCTCCTTTTTTCTTTGGTCTTCAATCACTTGTTGCAGTCTTTCACATTCGTCTCGAAGCAGTTGATTGAACTCGTCGTTGATGTTCTCGATTGGCATTTCGATCACTATTTCCTTGAGCGTTTTTGCTTGAATACCATTGAGTGAATCGATGCTTTTGATAAGAAACTCATACTCAGCTTGTTCGAATGGCAACGGCTCGTATGGTTTGCTGTTGCGATATTTGGCAATTCTTTGTCGCGTCCTCTCGGCTCCACGCTGTTGGAAGAGTCCTGTGATGAAGACAAAACAATTGGGCTGAAGCCGTGGTCCGAAGTTGACGAAATCGTTACCGAAGAGCGTGAACGAATAGCTTCCATGGTAATCTTCGAGCGTGTATTCAGCGTATGAATTGCCGTTTTTGGAGACGCGCGACACTACGTTCGTGATGATACCGCCGATGTGTGCTATTCGGTCTTCGTGCACGAGTAGCCATTGTTTAGGATCGGGCTCATCTTCCGAAGGAACATATGCTCTGGGTCTGTTCTTGGTCGGGTCTTCGGGATTGATTTGGTTGCGATTCCACTTGCTGAAATAATTCATATCTTCGGAGTGGATGTCGCACATCTCGTTGAGTTCGAACTCAAATTCATCGAGCGGATGCGCTGAAAGGTAAATGCCGACGAGGTTTTTCTCTCGGTTGAGTCGTTCGATTGTGCCCCAACGTTCGGTCTGCGGCATTTCAGGGTACTGTATCTCCACACCGCCATCGTCTCCAAACATCGAGAAGAGCGAGTTCTGCTGCTCCATTTTGTCAGCTTGGTACTTGTTGCCGTATCGCATGATTGTGTCGAGCACGTTTTCTCCTTTGCTGTTGAGAGCAAACAACTGCTCGCGATAGTAGTTCGGGAAACAGTCGAAAGCGCCACCGGTTGCCAAACTCTCTATCACTTTGCGGTTGCACGAGGTAAGACTGACACGCTCTACAAAATTGAAGATGGAGGTGAATCGTCCGTTTTTGGAGCGCTCATCAAGAATAGCGATGACGGCACCCTCTCCAACACCTTTGATGCCACCCAGTCCGAAACGGATATTGCCTTCTTCGTTTACCATGAAGTTGAGGTCAGACTCGTTGATGTCTGGTGGTAAGACTTTGATTTTCATGTCCTTACACTCCTCCATCAGTTTGGTCACCTTGCTGATATCATCTTTAGAGACGGTAAGGTTAGCAGCCATGAACTCAGCAGGGAAATGAGCTTTTAAGTAGCCGGTCTGGTATGCGAGCCAAGCGTAACAAGTGGCATGTGATTTATTGAAAGCATAGGACGCAAACTTCTCCCAATCCGTCCAGATTTTGTCGAGTATTTCGGTGTCGTATCCGTTCTTTCGTCCGCCTTCAATGAACTTAGGTTTCATTGAGTCAACGATGTCTTTTTTCTTCTTACCCATCGCTTTTCGCAGTGTGTCGGACTCTCCGCGTGTGAATCCGGCGAGCAGACGACTGAGCAGCATGACTTGTTCTTGATAGACTGTAATGCCGTACGTATCTTTGAGAAACGTCTCCATGACGGGGATGTCGTACTCGATGGGTTCGAGTCCGTTTTTACGTCGGATGAACTGTGGTATGTAGTCCATAGGTCCGGGTCGATAGAGCGCGTTCATGGCGATAAGGTCCGGAAGTACGGTCGGTTTGAGTTCACGCAAATATTTCTGCATACCGGGCGACTCAAACTGGAACGTGGCGACGGTTCGTCCCTCTTGGAAAAGCTTGTAAGTCAGTTCATCATCAATGGGAATATGGTCGATATCGACCTCGAGTCCGTTGTGCGTTTTTTTGATGTTTTCCAACGTCTCTTTGATGATGGTGAGGGTAATCAGTCCGAGGAAATCCATCTTGATGAGTCCGACTGATTCAATCACGTGTCCATCGTATTGAGTGACCATGATGTCTTTTCCTGAGACGCGGTCTTTGACGGTCGCGAGTGGCGCAAACTTGGTGAGGTCGTCCGCCCCGATGATGACGCCGCAGGCGTGGATACCGACTTGTCGGATGGTGTCTTCGAGCTCTTCGGCATAGCGGAGCATAGCCTTCTCTTGCTCGTTGTCAGAGCCGAGGATGTCGCGCAGTTCCTTTACGTATTTGTAGCAGTTGGCGAGATTGACTTTGGGCGACTTCCCTTTCTCGTCTTTGATGTTGTCGGGGAAGGCGCGTTCGGGCACATAAGCTTTGATTTTGTTTACTTCGGCGAGTGGCACTTTGAGCACACGTCCGACATCGGCAATGGCTGATTTAGAGGCCATTGTGCCGTACGTGATGATGTGTGCCACATGCGTTTTGCCATACTTATCGCTCACCCAATCGAGCACTTTTCCGCGTCCTGCATCATCGAAATCGACATCTATATCCGGCAAGGAGATGCGGTCGGGATTAAGGAAACGCTCGAAAAGCAAATCATATGG
The DNA here is from genome assembly GCA_937892015.1 of uncultured Bacteroidales bacterium. Lineage (GTDB taxonomy): Bacteria > Bacteroidota > Bacteroidia > Bacteroidales > Paludibacteraceae > Colicola. The sequence goes on from CALAUY010000086.1 coordinate 17,352, forward strand.
TATCGGGTCAACGTCGGTGATGTGTAGGCAGTACGCAACGACTGACCCTGCAGCCGAGCCGCGACCCGGTCCGACGGATACATTCAGCTCTTCTCGCGCGGCGCGGATATAATCATATACAATGAGGAAATAGCCCGGGAAACCCATTGTTTTCATGACATGGAGCTCGAAATTGATGCGTTCGCGCAGTGCCTCGCCCTCCGGCGTTTGGGCATCCACTTTTTCTCCGTATCTCTGCCTTGCACCCTCCCAAGTGAGTTTATTCAAGTAGTCGGCTTCGAACTTAATGCGATAAATTTTGTCATAACCCCCAAGCGCATTTATCTTGGATTCTGCCTCTTCTTGCGTGAGAACGACCTCACCTTTTTCGTTGCGCGTAAACTCGTTGAAGAGGTCTTGTTCGGTGTACTTCTCGCGCCACTGCTCTTCTGTTCCGAAATCTTCGGGTATAGGAAATTTGGGCATGATTGCGCCAGAGTCGATGTTATAGACCTCCACTTTGTTGACGATTTCTTGGGTGTTGGCGAGTGCCTCGGGTACATCGCTGAAGATGGCGGCCATCTCTTCGGGGGTTTTCAGCCATTCTTGCTTTGTATAGGCCATGTTGTCGTCGGTCTCGTCGTTGAAATCTTTGTTGATATCCTCAATCGTACGTCCTGTGTTGAGCATGACGAGCAGTTCGTGCGCGTCTGCGTGCTCTTCTTCCACAAAATGTGCGTCATTGGTGCAGATAATCTTGATGTTGTTGCGCCTTGCGATGTCCATGAGGATAGGATTGACAATCATCTGATGCTGATAGGTCTCTTGATTGCCTCGCACTTTGTCGGTCTGATGTCGCTGAATTTCAATGTAATAGTCATCGCCAAAGATACTCTTGAACCACTGTGCACTTTTCTCTGCTTCATCTTGTTTACCCTGCATGATCAGTTGTGGCAGTTCGCCTCCGAGGCATGCAGAGCAGCAGATGAGTCCTTCGTGCAGCTCTTCGATGAGCTGCTTGTCGATACGCGGTTTTCCGTAGAATCCTTCGATGAAAGAAAGGCTGACCATGCGGCAGAGATTGCGATATCCTTGTATGTTTTTGGCGAGAAGGATGAGGTGCCAACCGGATGAGTCAGTGATTTTCTCCTTTCCTCTGGTGTTGCGGTATTTGACGTTTTTATCCTTATCGAAACGGCTTCTTCTGGCGCAGTACGCTTCAACGCCGACAATAGGTTTGAACGGCACGAACGCAGCCGCTTTGGCTTCGAGTTCGGGCAGTTCGGTTTCGTAGATGGGCAGTGCTTTTTCTGCCATTTGGCTCTCCTTAAGTTTCTGCTGCACATCTTTTCTGTCGTGGTCGGAAAGGGCTGCACCACCTTCTTCTTCTGGCCAATGGCCATCCGCGAGAATCTTCTCCCATTTGGGTTTGTCGGCAATCCTCTCTCGGGCTTTAGCGATGGCCTCTTTTTGCGCCTTCACTTTCGCTTTTGCAGCCCCGTTGACCTTTTTAGAATAGTCAAGAAAATCCTTTATGCCGTACATGTTTCCGTGGTCGGTGAGTGCCATAGCGTGCATGCCGGTCCGCAGACATTTGTCCACCAACTCATTGACTTTCGACATGCCGTCAAGCAGAGAATAATGCGAGTGTACGTGCAGATGAGTGAAGGTATCCATTGCTATTGATATTTCTATTTCTTGTTATTGGGTTGTGATTGCCGCAGTTGCAGAGCTGCGAGTATCGTGTCGGGATTGAGGTGGAAGAGGCTGAACATCTCTCCGCCCATGGAGAAGCCGCATCGGTCACACACGCCGTGCGTGAACCCCATACATTTGGGCGCGCGGCTTCCATCGGAGAAGATGAAATTGGTTACCCAGCAAAATCTGTCGGTGCAGAGCACTTTCTTACCGTACACTTTCATGGCGCGCAGCCCTCCGAAGGAGTTCATGATGGGGTATCCATGTCGCTTATAATCAATAAGTAAATCGATGATGCGATTGCGCTCTTCGGGGTCGAGATAGAGCTCTTCGGTCTCGCGGAAAGGCGTATGAAAATTGAATGCAATGCGGTCGATGTCAGGATTGCTGCGCACGTATTCGAGCGTCTCAGCCACACAAGGATAGTTGCGGTTGTTGATGACCATGTTCACACAGACCGGTTTCTCGCGGTGGAAATCGCGTATGTGTTTCTCTATTCGTGCGAAAGTGCCTTCTCCGCGTATTTCGTCGTGCCACCCGCCTACCCCATCCATAGAGACAAAAATAGTGTCCGCGTGCGAGCCGTTGAAGGGTATCTGCGCATTGGTGGTGATGGTCGCGGAGAAGAACCCAATCTCGTGTGCGAGGTCGAGCAGGTCGTTGATAGTGTAATCGTTGCCGCCCGTTCGGTCGTGCCACAAGTACAGCTCTCCGCCTTCAAAATCGATGAACCTACTCCCGGCACGATAGCAGTCTTCCAACTCTTCGCGAATGGCATTGTACGTCTTTATTCGTGGGCGTTCGAGCTCATACACCGAGCAATGTTTGCATCGCAAATTGCATTTGTCGAGGATAAAAATGACGCTCTGCAACGGTGCTCGCCGACCCATAAGAGCCCGCAAGTACCACTGCGCGAGGTATGTCATCTGTCCTATCTTGTTCATCCGACGAGTGAGAGAATGTATAGTGTCAGTTTGGCGATGGCCATGATGAGGCAGAAACCGGTGTTGACGTTGCGCATAGCGTACCAGCGCATGAGGTAGTAGCGGTTTTCCGGCTCTATCTTGTCCCAGTTGTCCATCGGACCGAGCCACTTGGGCGGATTATCCGTCGGCACATCCTCTTTCTTGGCAAACTTAACCATTGCCCACATGACCCAACAAGCGTTTGGAAGCATGAGTAGAACAAAGAGATACGCCCAGTGGATGTAACCGATGAGCACGCAAGCAACGATGAGCAGAAAAGGCGTGAAGAGGAAGATGGCATACGCTGTGAGCCCCGCGGCATCGGTCTTGAGGAGTACAGCCAGCGTTTTCTTGTGGCTGACATCATCGACGTGCCGCTCAACGAACGAATGGGTGTAGAGTATGTTCGTGACGAACATACCAATGGCAATGCCGAGCATGAGGATATGCCATGCAAAGCCTGTCTCGGGCGTGTAGAGCGCACCGCAGGTCGATTGATAGACTCCGCAGACGAGACACGGACCAAAACATAGACCGATAACCAGCTCTCCCAGCCCGTGAAATCCAAGTTTGAGGGGCGGAGCAGAATAGAAGTAGCAGAGGAAACCCGCTACGGCGGCTATGACAACAAGTGTCATATCAAAGTCTCGACAAATCCAGATAATCATACCGCACAGCAGTGCAAGTCCGAAGAACACGGCAATGGCTGTTTTCAGTTGTCCGAGCGTGGTTGAACCGTCGCGCAGATAGGGATACTTGTCCGTGAAAGCTTGTTCGCCCTCTTCGCGCAGTCCAAGACGATAATCGAGCAGTTCGTCCTGATAGTCGAAATAGTCATCGAGCAGATTGCCGCCAAGGTGGACGAGGCACACGCCGAGAACGGCCAGCAATGCTAGCCAGATATTGAAACCGGAGACACCCAGCGCCATCACGACCGTGAGGATGCTCGGCATGAGATTTTGCGGAACAGAGAAACTCCGCGCATTATATAACCAACGACGTAACATAAAGTAATTGACGATTTTGACGATTTACGATTAGTCTAGTTATTGACGATTCTCCCTCGCGTTACTTTATGCCCAGTCTTTTGCGGATGTCTTTGGGTATTGCATCTTTGTGGACGAGGATGTCGTTGGTTTTGTAGGCCATGAAAGCGCGGCTGACGTACCAGATACCCTTGTAATCAGAGCGTTGTGTGCCCCACGAGTTCTTTACCATGTAGTATTCTTTACCGTTTTGGTCGTGCGCGATGCCGAAGATCTGCATGCCGTGGTCGTCAGTTGTCTCCCAGTTGTCGTACGCTTTTTGGCGGAGTTCTTGTGTCACTTCGATTTCGGGTAACGGCCTCTTTGTGAGCTCTTTTCGTTTGTCGTCGGCGGAGAGTCCGAGCCATTTAGCGGCATCTGAACCGGTGATGTCGGCTCCGTGGTCGGCATCCGGCACTACGCCAATACCCTTGCGCGTGAAACCGGTTTCGCTGACATCCGCTCCCCAAGCGAGCGTGTAACCGTTTTTGATGGCATTATCAATGATTTGCATCATTTCGTCCATGGGCACGTTGTACATCATGTCCATGCGCCAGTTGTCGGGCACTTCCAATGCGAAACGTGTGTAGAACGGGTGATGGGTATAGGATGTAATCGAGATCGGAAGAGCACACGTCTGAACTCCAGTCACATCACGATCTCGTATG
>CALAUY010000087.1 GCA_937892015.1 uncultured Bacteroidales bacterium
ATTCATACGAACAGGTTGGTGTTAATTATGAGTGCCGTGTGGTTCGTTTTTTCGGCCAAAACGCATTTTTTTACTTTTTTTACGAAAAAAATTTGGTCATGTCAAAAAAAAAGCAGTAATTTTGCACCGCCTTTCGGATAATCCGCCGTACTACCTTTGCGGGTAAGGTAAAGAAGCGAGACGTATGAAAGCAATAAGAAATGCAGTAAATGTAATAAATGAAAGATAAGTCTCATATCGTGTTGATGAGCCTCATGGTTCTCTTTCTCGCGTCATGCAGCCATAACCATCCCGCCTATATAGCACATGCAGGCGGATGCATCGATGGTGTTTTCTACACGAATAGCTTGGAAGCGATAGACCACGCCATATCTTGTGGCATAAAGATTGTCGAGCTGGACTTGGTGTTAACTACGGACGGGGATATTGTGGCCGCGCACGACTGGCCATCCTTCCATGCCGCTACAGGGCACAAAGGAGATAGTTGCGCTATCTGTACAAGTGAGTTCAGGGCACGAAAAATACATGGACGGTACACCCCCGTCACTGCCGCTATGATTGATTCCGTCATGGTCGCCCATCCTGACATCTACCTCATGACGGACAAGATATCCGACCCTGGCATTTTACAACAACTGCCCCACAGGAAGAGAATCATGGTAGAGGCCTTCACGCTGCACGATTACTTTGCATTGAAGAAGATGGGCTTTTACAAGGTGTTCTACAGTCAATCGCCTGAACCCTACCAAAGTGTTCTTGCTCGGCGCAAACAGCAGTCGTCTGACACGCCTGCTCCACCCGTGCCGGAACGATACACGTTTTGGGTACTGGGAGAGGGACACCGGGACAACACCCCCGATTATGTGTCGGCATACGGCAAAGAGTTTGCTGTGTTTGCCGTCCCAAATAGGCATGCAGCCGACAGTCTGGCGGCTTTGGACAAACGAATCAAGTACGTGTATATAGACGAAGTGGAATAAACAGAAGATGAACAACATGCTGAATATGGAGAAGAAGAGAACCCCTTTCGTCCGCTGGGGAGTGTTTGCGGTACTGGTTTTCTGTTTGGTGACCAAATGCGCCATTTGGCACATGCAGTTCTTTGGCGAGAAAGATATCCCTGTGCTGATTATCATTTGGTCTTGCCTGCTGATTGCGTCACCCGTCTTGCTTTGCAAGCACCGCCCTTGGTGGATGCTGGCAGTGCTGGCAGCTGCCAATATATGGTTGTTTGCCAATTTTGCCTATGAGCGCGCATGGGGACAAATGCTTACTATGGACATGGTTCGGATGGCAGGCAATCTCCGAGGGTTCGAGGACAGTCTGAGCACCTATTTCCACCACGACATGCTTTTCTGGCTGTTGGCACCCGACCTGCTCTTCGTGGCCTCACTGTTCTTCTGGAGGCACAACGAGACGCGCTCGTGGTATGGGTTTGGTGCCACACTTGCTCTCTGGCTACTATGCATTCCTGCCCGTCAAGCGAGCTACTACCGACAGGTTCTGCCCAGCCGTATCGGTTACAACAACCACACGGGGCTTGCTGCTTGGTGGTTCGTGCGCGAACCACTGTTCAACCCTTACGTATGGCCGGCCGATGCCGCCTACACGGCTTTCATGACTCAAAACCCGCAGAACTGGGCACGTCCGTATGTACACCGATACGGCATCTTGTCTTTCGGACCCGCATTCTGCGTTTTCGACAGGACTTACCGGCGTTGGATGAATACACTGACAAGCGAAAACATCGAACTGACCAACGAGGAACGACTGAAACTTTCGCGCATTACCGCACCTGAACCCGATTTCTACCCTCAGCGCAGTCTGGTCTTTATCCTCGTCGAGAGTCTGGAAAGTTGGGCGATTGACTATCCCTTGCCTGACGGATTTGTCATGCCTAACCTGCACCGGTTCATTCACTCGCACAAGGTCTATTATTCGCCCCGAATGTACAACCAACTGGGTTATGGCGGTTCCGGCGACGGGCAGTTGATGGCACTCACAGGACTATTGCCCGTTGCGCAGGGGGTTACGGTGGCACTATATGGCGACCAACCGTTCCCCAACTACTGCCATTTCTTTCAACACTCGGTGACGCTGAATCCCAGCCCTGGCACATGGAAACAGGATATTGTCAATCCCAACTACGGCATTAAGGAGCTGGAAGAGAGCGACTCTATCCGTGACGACGCCGGCATCTTCCACCGACTGAACAGCCTCGACTTCACCCGACCTACGTTTGTGTTGGCTATTACGGTGTCCAGCCATGTGCCGTTCAGTAAAGGCGATGAAGTCAATCTGCCTCTGGACGACGACATGCCCGACAACATGCGTAAGTACCTCAAGTGCCTGCATTACATGGACGAACATCTGGGCTCCTTCCTTGCCCGACTGGACACCGACCCCGCCCTCAGCATGACGGATGTGGTCATCACGGGCGACCATACCATTTTCTATCAGCAGGACTGGCAGCAGATGCAGGACTACGCCGCGGCGAAAGGAATAGACTGCCTCGGTAGAGGCTACAACACCACGCCTTTCGTCCTATATTCGCCCTGTTTCACCGAAACGAAATGGGAAGAAAACGACATACTGCAAATGGACATCTACCCCTCTGTCCTCCACATGATAGGTTGCACTCAACCGGCATGGAAAGGCTTTGGGCTCGATTTGTTATCCACTGCATCCGACACCGTCCCGTACGACCAACTCCGTCTCTTCGGACGCAGTGACGCACGTACTCTCTCCGACAAACTCATCCGCGCCCGATACTTCTCTTCACATACCGAGCCATCCGAATAACCTCACGGATATTCTTTGCCTTGTTTTGAGCAATAAAAGCACGTTTTTTGCATAAAATACGCATAAAAAGCAGAAAAAAGCGCGTAAAAAGCAGAAAAATGACGCTTTTCGCTCAAAAAATTTGGTCATGTCAAAAAAAAGCAGTAACTTTGCGCCCGGTTTTCGAGTAAAACCACAGTTAACATTCATTAACAACCAAAAAAAACTAAAAATGGCAACAAAGATTCGTTTGGCTCGTCATGGTCACAAAGACTATGCTTACTACCATATCGTAGTAGCAGACAGCCGCGCGCCACGTGATGGCAAATTTATCGAACGTATTGGTTCTTACAACCCGAACACCAACCCTGCAACGGTTGACCTCAATTTTGAGCGTGCGTTGTATTGGCTTGGAGTAGGCGCACAACCGACCGATACTGCCAAAAACATTCTTTCCGGCGAGGGTGTTCTTCTGATGAAGCACCTCTTGGGAGGAGTGAAAAAAGGTGCATTTGATGAGGCAACCGCTCAGAAGAAATTCGAGGCGTGGAAAGCTCAGAAAGATGCGAAGAACGGTAAGATTACCGCTCAAGAAGCCGAGAAGAAATTAGCCGCTGCCAAAGCTCTGCTCGCTCAAGAGGTAGAGCAGAACAAAGCTAAAGCGGCTGAATTGGCAGAGAAGCGCAAAGCTGCCGCTGAGGCTGAAGCCGCAGCTGCACTTGCAGCTGCCAAGGAGGCAGAGGCTGCCATCCAAGAGGCAGAGGGCACTGCTGCTCCTGAAGCAGAAACACCCGCTGAATAAGTGGATCCGACCGGCAATAGTAAGTCCGAAATCGAAAGGTTTCGGACTTTTTGGACCAATCTATTTTACAATATACACATGGAATCATCTTCTTCGCGAAACATCAGAGATATGCTTGCCGAGTTATGGGCGGCCAAGTGGGAATTCGTGATTGTGTGGGTTGTTGTGGGTGTTGTCACTTTTGGCGCGACATACCTGATACCCCGAAAATGGAAAGCACAGACTGAGTTTGTTCCTGAATACAATCTCCAAGAGCGCCGTGCCTTACAGCAAGTGGCGTGGGATTTGGGCATTGATGCCGTGCTGAATACGTCTGGAACGGTTATACAGCCCATACATTACGCCGGCATTGTGGAGGATCGCGAGTTTCTCCGTGAACTCAGCGGGCGTCCCGTGATAGATAGTAAAGGCGAAGAACACCCTATCTACGACCATTTCAGTCGCCGACTCAAGTCACCGGAACTCGTCTATGACCGAATGAGCGAGATGATTACCGCTAAACAGATTCGGAAAGAGAACTCGTGCCTTATCACAGTCGAGGCCGAGGACCCTGCAGTAGCGGCCGGAGTAGCGAACATCTGCCGCGAGCAGCTGGCGATATATATCGAGCGCAATCAGCAACAGGTGCGTGAACGCAATATGCGCTGTTACGCCGAACTGGCAGGGACGAACATCACGGCCCGTACTCTTTACGAGATGGCTGAAATAGATGCACTGAACCACCAACCCGTTTTTGCCGTTATCCGCAACGCGGACATCCCGCTACGTACCTCCTCGCCGCGGCGACTGATGATAACGTGCGTGGCACTGGTTCTGGCGACCATCGTGGTGATGTGCAAAGCTTGGAGAAAACGTATCCCCGAATGGCTGTAACGGTTTGGTGTATTTCCTTTTCATAGTATTTACGCTTGTCTGCTCGCTCGTTTTCGACCGCGAACAAGGTTATCGCGGCGCGAAGGGGTGGTGCTACACGTTGGCATGCCTCGCATTGGTGCTGATTGCCGGACTACGGGACGGACTGGGTGGTGATACGTTCTTCTACCAACGCAACTTCGAGTATTGGTACGAGGGTGCGCTCCAGAACGACCTGCTATCGACTCTCGGCTGGGAGCTGAAGCACTCAGGCTACATGCCACTATGGTCGCTCTGCAATATGTGGGTGAGGCAGTTCACCGATAGTTTTGTAGTGTTCCAACTGCTGCAAGCACTCATCGTCAATGGCACCATTTGTTGGGTCGTGAGCCGACATTCGAATCGCGGATTCATGTTCCTCCTTTTCTATTTCTTCGTTGGCACGTTTTTCCTTTTCAATACCGAAGTAATGCGGGAAGGGCTCGCGATAGCGATGGCCTTGATTGGCATCGAGTGCTTTACAAGCGGCAGAAAAGGACTTTTCTGGGTGTTCGCTGTGTTGGCCGTCGGATTCCATATCTCCGCCGTGGTCGTGATGATTTATCCGTTCTTCAGGGTTCAGATGAGTTGGCGAACGATAGGATGGGCATCGCTCGCGGCGTTGGCCGTATGGGCTGTCAGCGACGTGCTGCTCACGTTTGCCGTCAACCATTCGCAGTCGTTGCCGGAGTTTCTGAGTATGCGTCTGCAAGGATATGCCGGACTGGCAACGAACATCAAGGGATTCATGCGTTATCTGCTGCATTTCCTGCTTATCCCCGCAATGCTTATTCTGTTTGCCAACCAAGCAGTGGCATCACCGGACGAGCAGTCGTGGCGGGAACGAATGGTGGCGTTCCTCTTGCCTTTAGCCATCCTGGCAGCGGCCATCCCGGGGTTCTCGCGTTTCACCAACTACGTGATGGTGTTCGAACTGATGGCGTTGGCAGAAGTAGCACGTACGCTCTTCGAAGAGCAGCGTCACCTCTTGGTGCGAGCCGGCTCAGTGGCTGCTTTCGTCCTGCTGTATGTGTGGTCACTGATGGAATATTACCCGCAGAACGATTTCTATATGGCAGAGTTCTACACACCATACACGAGCATTTTTTCGCCCGACGAGGTCGAACGCGGACGTAGAGAGATGGCACATCTGGAGAGTTGCGCCAACGACTGGGGCGATGCTGGCGAACGAAATATTGAACGATGATGAAAACGGCCATACTGCTCTCCATATACCACGCCAACGACGCGTTTCTGAGGGAACAGCTCGAATCCATCGGGGCGCAGACCGTCTCGTCCGTGCTACTCAAACGCGATGATTCTGAGACGCACTTGGGAGCCATGCACTCGTTCGAGCGACTACTGACCGAGGCGGATAATTTTGATTACTACGCTTTCGCTGACCAAGACGATGTGTGGAAACCTCAGAAGATGGAAGAGTTGCTCTCGGCTATGCAGCAAGCAGAGAAAACATACGGCACACAGATGCCGCTGGTTGTCCATTGCGACTTGGAAGTGGTGGACAGCGAACTGAAGCCGATAGCGCCATCGTTTTGGCAGTATTCGGGTCTCAACCCCGACATGCTCGACAACAACCTGCCGTTCCTGACTATCAGCAACACGGTCACGGGTTGTGCCATGCTGCTCAACGCCGCGGCACGACGAGTCAGCCTGCCTTTCGGCAAGAACGCATACATGCACGACCAATGGATAGCGCAGTCTGTTCTGTACGCCGGTGGCAAGGTCATACCCGTGCATCAGTCGCTTGTCCTCTATCGCCAACACGGTGCCAACACGCTCGGAGCGGTGGAATACAAAGGCATGCGATTGCGTGACCTGAAAGAAAAACATCGGCTGTTTTGGCAGGCATACCGCGCCGGTAAAGGCAGATGTTGGCACACATTGTCCGCGTTCGTTTACTGGAAAACCCGACACATTATTGCGCGCCTATGATTAGTGTTTGCGTGACCACATACAATGGGGAGAAATATATCGCAGAGCAGTTGCGCTCCATCTTGGAGCAACTGAGCGAGGTTGATGAGGTCGTTGTGAGTGACGACGAATCGACAGACCGGACGCTTGAGATAGTGGCGGATTTGCACGACCCGCGCATCCGAGTGGTGCACTCCACCGCACATTATTTCAAGTGGAATTTCCTCAACGCGCTACTTGCCGCGAAGGGGGACATCCTCTTTCTGGCCGACCAAGACGATGTGTGGTTGCCGGGCAAAGTAGAGAAGTGCATCCATGCGTTGGAAACGGCCGATTTGGTGGTGCACGACAGTCGCGTCGTGGACGATGACCTACAAGTGATTAGACCCTCGTTCTTCCAATTCTACGGGTCGGGGCCCGGGCTATTAAAGAACTCGCTCAACAACACCTATTTCGGGTCGTGCATGGCCTTTAAACGCAAAGTCCTGAATGCCGCACTGCCGTTCCCGACAACCAACGAAATAGGGCACGATATCTGGTTAGGGTTGGTGGCAGAGATGACCGGCACAGTGATGTTCTTAGACGAACCACTGCTACTCTATCGACGACACGACCTGTCAAGAACGAACTTAGAGCAACCGCTACTGAAAAGAAGCAACCGATCGATAATAATAAAACTATGGAGTCGCGTGGTAGTCCTCTATCATGTGGTTCGATACAAGCTCAAAAATAGAGTATGAACAACAACTTAGTAAGCATCATCACTCCGCTGTACAATGGCGAGCAGTTCTTGCCACAAACAATAGAGAGCGTGCTGGCACAGACTTATCCTGAATGGGAGATGGTGATTATCAACGACGGGTCAACCGACAAAAGCGAAGAGATAGCGCTCAGCTATGCAGAGAAAGACCCGCGTATCCACGTCTATTCGCAACCCAACGGGGGCAGTGCCTCTGCGCGCAATCACGGCATCCGTCGGGCCAAAGGGCGCTATATAGCCCTATTAGACAGCGACGACCTCTGGGAGCCATGGTTCATCGAGCAACAGTTGAACCTGCTGCACCACCACCATTGCCAGTTGGTCTATGGAGGGCACAAACGTATCAATGAGAAAGGCGATGAGATACTGCGACCTTTCATCCCACCCGAGAAAGTCACGTACAACGACATGCTCAAGACGTGCTCCATCACGTGCCTCACTGGGCTATACGATACCAAACCATACGGCAAAGTGTTCTTGCACGAAGAGTTCCGCAGTTTGCGCGACGACTACATCTATTGGTTGGAGATTCTCCGCAAGTGCGGCGTGGCATACGGCAATCAAGGCGTTATCGGCAGTTACCGCATGTCCGATAAGTCCGTCTCGGCGAACAAATGGAAAGTGGTGAAACCGCAATACCTCGTTTATCGCGACGTGCAGAAACTCGGGCGCATCAAGAGTTTCTTCTATCTGATGAGCTGGGCACTACACGGGATAAGTAAATACTGGAAATAACCTCTTGATTATATGTGCGTGAGGCGATACGTGAGGTATCCTGCATACACAAGCAGCAGTATCACGCCACCCCAACGCTTCACTTCGCGCTCGTGATTGGTCTTGACGAAAAGCCACACGAGAATGCTTCCGATAGCTGCCATCCATGCATCCATGACAATACCATCGTAGGCACTCAACGGACGAACAGCGGCACTCGTGCCAAGCACAAAATAAACGTTGAAAATGTTCGAGCCGATGACGTTACCCAGAGCTATATCGCTGTTGTGCTTGAACGCGGCTATGACCGATGTGGCCAACTCCGGGAGCGAGGTTCCAAGAGCAACGATAGTGAGACCGATAATACTCTCCGGAACACCGCAATCGGTAGCAATTCGAACCGCTCCCTTGACAATCAGTTCACCACCTACCACCAAGCCGATAAGCCCTACACCTATCAGCAACAATGCTTTCCACAGAACCATCGGTTTGACCTCCTCTGCCTCTGCTTCTTCGGGATGATCTTTGGCGTGGCGGAAAGTGTTATAAAGAAAATAAATGAAGAGTGCCAACAAGATGATGCCTCCAAAACGAGTAATCCCTTTCTCGTCCTCTCCAAACGGTGACTGCACGGCCACCATCGCAAAAACCAGTATGCCCGCGATGATGCTCAGCGGGATATCGAAGTCGCGCGACCGTTTCTGCGACACTACCGGATAAACCAATGCCGTCAGTCCCAATATAACGAACGTGTTGATGATGTTCGAGCCGAGAATATTCGTGATGGCCAGGTCCGTCGAATCATTCGCCACCGACACCATATTCACCACAAACTCCGGCATTGATGTACCGAAAGCCACCACCGTGAGGCCGATGATAAGGTCTGCTATACCGAACCGTTTGGCGAGACCGGATGCGCCGTCCACCAACCAATCTGCGCCCTTAACCAGCAGCACGAATCCGGCAATCAAGAGCACAACCAGCAACCAAATATTTCCGAGTAACGGGTCTATAAAATCAAACATGTTCGTATGGTTTTTTGTAGGTTATACATTGAAAAGGAAATGCATGATATCGCCGTCTTGAACGAGGTAATCCTTGCCCTCAACGCCCATCTTGCCTGCTGCTCTACACGCCGCCTCACCGCCCAGAGCAATGTAGTCGTTGTACTTGATTACTTCAGCTCTGATGAAGCCGCGTTCGAAATCCGAGTGGATGATACCGGCGCATTGCGGCGCTTTCATGCCCTCACGAAACGTCCATGCGCGCACCTCGTCACTGCCGGCTGTGAGGAACGTGCGGAGATTGAGCAACCGGTATGCCGCTTTGATGAGCCGACTGACTCCACTCTCCTCTAATCCCAGTTCTTCGAGGAACATCTGCCGCTCTTCGTACGTCTCTAACTCCGCAATCTCGCTCTCTATCTTCGCCGCCACCACGAGCACTTCCGCACCTTCTACTGCCGCCACACGGCGCACCGCCTCCACGTAGGCGTTCCCGCTCACTGCCGCCCCTTCATCCACATTGCACACATAGAGAACGGGCTTATTGGTCAGCAGGAACAGCTCGTGTGCTGCCAACTCCTCTTCCTTGTTCTGCGGCGTTACCACTCGAGCCGACTGACCCTGTTCGAGTGCCGACTTGAACCGCATATAGATGTCCAGTGCCGCTTTTGCCTGCTTATCGCCTCCCACGCGCACCTGTTTCTCTATTCGTTGGATGCGTGACTCGACCGTCTCGAGGTCCTTCAACTGCAACTCCGCATCAATCACCTCTTTGTCGCGCACGGGGTCAACCGTTCCATCTACATGCACCACATTATCGTCGTCGAAACAGCGCAACACGTGGATGATGGCATCCGTCTCGCGGATGTTCGCAAGGAATTTGTTCCCAAGCCCCTCACCTTTACTCGCCCCCTTCACAAGGCCTGCTATATCCACTATCTCCACGGTCGTCGGAATAATACCGCGGACAGGATGACACAACTCACCCAACTTCGCAAGACGCTCGTCCGGCACGGTGATGACTCCCACGTTCGGTTCAATCGTACAAAAAGGAAAATTAGCCGACTGCGCTTTGGCGTTGCTCAGACAGTTAAACAACGTTGACTTGCCCACATTAGGCAGTCCCACTATTCCACATTGCAATGACATAATATCATCTTTTATTCAAGAGGTCACCCGCTTTATAGAACTCACTTCCGAGTACTCACTCGCTTTTTATGAAGTTACTCGTATTCATGAGGTCACTCGCGTTTATGAGGTTACTCATATTCATGAGGTCGCGCGTATTAATTAAGGTCGCGCGTATTAATTAAGGTCGCGCTTATACGAACACACAAGTCAACCTCTTCTTAAACAAAGAAGTCACCCTCAGCGGATGACCCTTGCGCTCCCTCTAGGACTTGAACCTAGGACCCCCTGATTAACAGTCAGATGCTCTAACCGACTGAGCTAAGGAAGCGTATTTTCCGCAGTCAAAAAGCAGTTTCTTTTCAAAAGCGGGTGCAAAATTACTGCTTTTTTTTTATATATGCAAGTTTTTTTGAAAAAAAATTTGTATCTTTGCAAAGTTTTTTAATAAAAGACCCTATTTTCTGCAAAATTGCGACCAAAATGAAGAAGGTATTAGGTTTAGGAAACGCATTGACGGACATCTTGTTGCAGGTGAGCGAGGATGATTTACGCGAGCTTGGTTTTCCGAAAGGCAGTATGAATCTGATCAGCATGAAGCAGGCTGAGGAGATTCAGTTCCGTTTTGCATCGGTGCGTAAGCGCATGGTAGCCGGCGGTTCGGCCAGCAACGCTATCAACTGTATAGCCGCTTTGGGCGGCAAGGCTGCGTTTATCGGCAAGATCGGCAATGACGAGGTGGGCGATTTCTATCGTGAGGATTTGATCAAGAACGGCGTGAAGCCTATTCTGTTCCTGTCCCAGACAGCCATGTCCGGATGCTCGATTGTGCTGATTACGCCGGACGGGGAGCGTACGTTTGCCACGTATCTGGGTGCAGCTGCCGAGTTGTGCGCGGATGATATCCAGAAAGATGCGTTCACGGGTTTTGATATTTTCCATATAGAGGGTTATCTGGTGCAGAACCATGACCTGAT
>CALAUY010000088.1 GCA_937892015.1 uncultured Bacteroidales bacterium
TGAGGGTTTCACTTTTTTCTTGCAGGATTCGGAAAAAAGTAGTAATTTTGCACTCGAAATTAATTTTTCATAGTTAAGGTTTAGGTTTAAATTTCGCAACGAGAGGCTGGGAAGTTTCTCGTTGTTTTTTCAAACTTTGGCAAATGCTATGAGGGTTTTTCAATTATAATTCAATAGATTATGAGCAAAATGAACACTAAAAACAACAACCATGAGGAAGAATCGTCCGTGTTACCCGACTTGAATAATGCAGATGAAGCCCGAAAAGCCTTTCTCGCGGCAGAGATTTTTAACAGAAAATATTAAAACAAACACAGATATGGCTACACATTACATGACTGCAGAAGGGCTGCAGCGATTGAAAGAAGAACTACAACAGCTGGAGAGCGTCGATCGACCCCGAGTCATTGCTGCTATTAGAGAGGCTCGTGACAAGGGCGACCTCTCAGAAAACGCTGAATATGAAGCTGCTAAAGAGCAGCAAAACATGCTTGAGTCACGCATCGCCCTGCTCAAGTCACGCATCGTTGACGCACGTATCATCGACGAGAGCCGCATCTCTACCAAAGAGGTGCAAGTCCTGACAAAAGTGAAAGTGCGCAACTTGAAGAACGGGATGACCAAAGTGTATCATCTGGTCACTGAAGGCGAGGCCAACATCACACAAGGCAAACTGGCAGTGACCACACCCATTGCCAAAGGACTGCTCGGCAAGAAAGTAGGCGACATCGCCGAAGTAACCGTTCCCGCAGGAAAAATGCAGTTCGAAATACTCGAGATAACACGCTAATACTCCCATCTCATGACACTGTTTACTAAGATTATAAACGGCGACATCCCGAGCTTCAAAGTGGCAGAGGACGAACATTTCTACGCTTTCTTGGACATTAACCCGCTCAAGCGCGGACATGTGCTCGTCATCCCCAAACTGCCCGAACCCGAGGCCGACTACATCTTCGACCTCGACGACAAGACACTCGCCGGACTCATGCTCTTCGCAAAGATGGTGGCTAATGGCATACAAAAAGCTATCCCGTGCAAACGCGTCGGAGTGGCAGTACTCGGCATGGAGGTCAACCACGTACATGTGCACCTCATCCCGCTCGACAAGGAAACAGACATGCTTTTCACGAACCCCAAACTGAAACTCACAACCGAAGAAATGGCGGAAATCGCCAATTCCATCGCCGTCGCAATAGAAGGAGGAGAGGCTTAACCTCTCCTCTTTTCGTAACTACCTATCTCTTTTCGTAACTCTCCTTCTTTCGTACCTATCTCTTTCCGTAACACTCCTTCTTTCGTATCTATCTCTTTTCGTAACTATCTTCATATTTATCTATAGCAACTCATCTTATTTCACCAACTGACCCGTAAGACTGTATTTCTCGCCGTCCTTGAGCAGATAGATAACCCCGTCTTCATACACATACTCGCCACGAAGCGTTTCCGGATGAACCCGCAACGCCGTCTCCACTTCAGGAACAGGTCGTCCTTCTGGGATGGGATTGGCCAACTCTCCATCGCTGCCATTGAGGAAAAACTCGAGGTTCGTGTAGCCGCTGTTGAGTGCTGACAACGTGCACTGATTGCCGTCAGTAGGGTCGTTGGGATTGAGCCCATGCGCCACTTCCCACGCATCCGGCATCCCGTCTTGGTCAGTATCGACTGCTATAGTGTCACCATCCAAGAGACCAAGATACGGATACGAGGTGATAGTGTCCGTTCCGACGAGGAAAGTGTCGGTACGCGAGAACTGAATATTCTCTTGCGAGTCAATAATACCTATCTTGTCAGGAGCTGTCGGTCCTACAAACAGCGGGTCTCGACTGCCGGCTGCTTCTGCAAGCAGACGAGCATCCTCTTCGTCTATGCGAGGCAACTGTGCACCTGCACCTGCACAGACTGACGCAAACGCCTCTTGTGCCGTCTGTAGCTGCAATTCCGAGGATGCATATTGCTCCTCCAGCACGTAACGATTATAGGTGTCCTGATTGGCAGTACGACCGTCCAGATTGAACGCACGAACGGATTTGCCCTCTGTAAAACCGTATAGGTTACTGTCGTTCACAAGCGTCAAACTCTCGTCACTCCAGATGGCAGTGGAGTAATTGTACTTGTTGCCCGTTTCGAACATGTTGCCCGACAAATACCAACGCCCATAGTCCTTATCCTTGCTACCTTGCACGAAATAGCGACTCGACAGTTTCGAGGCCAATGTGGCCGGACCGGCACGAAAATAGTTGTTAACGAGGTAGATGTGGTCGTATCCTATGGCCTTTCCCGAAACATCTTTGTTGACGGCCGTGTCGTTCTCGCCACCATACAGCGAGTTGGGTTTGCCCCAGTTATAAATCACGTTATTGGCGAATTCAGAGTCAACGAAAGCATCGTGGTAATGATTGCCCTTATCGAGTTGTGCATCGTCACGTACGCCGTTGAAGCGAGGTGTACGGTTCAGGCAGTTAGTAATCAGGCAATGGTGCATCGTGCTGTGTTCACCGCCCCATTGCGTTGCATAAGCGCGCGAACCTTTCTTGTTCTTGCTGTTATACAGTCCCTCTCCGATTATCGACCACTGGATGGTCGTCGAGTCGGTATCGTATGCCGTCACGCACTCCTCCATCGACCAAGTGAACGAACAGTGGTCGATAATCACGTTCTGCGTGTTCTCCATATCAAGAGCAGGACAACTGCTGCTTGGGATGTCACCGGCACGGAAACGGATGTGGCGGATGATGACGTTCGGCTTGCAGACGTACAGATTGTAGCCCGCAAGACAGATACCGCCACCCGGAGCCGTCTGACCCGCGATGGTAACGTTGGGATGCTGCAACTTGAGCTTACTCGTCAGATAAATAGTGCCACACACGTTAAAAACAATTGTGCGTGGAGTGTCATCACCTGTTCGGAGAGCCCAGCGCAGCGTCCCTTCTACAAGGTTATTGTCCGTACAGTCGTCCAGTCGCGTCACGTAATACACGGTACCGCCACGACCGCCCGTAACAAACTTGCCATATCCCTCTGCGCCGGGGAAAGCGGTCAAACGTTGTTGACCAAAACAGGCAATGCACAACGTCATTACCGACATCAATACTGCGAATCTTTTCATGTACATCTTTTGGTTATTATTACAAGTATTTTGGTTGTGTTGTTACAATTGTCCGGATTCTACGAGCAGGATGATGCGTTCCGTGATGCGGTCCTTGTCTTCGCCGTCATATTCGGCGTGCAGGTCGTTGCCGAACATTTTAGCAATGCCCTGCCAGAAATTGGCGGCAAGAGAACCCTTGTACATCTCAATCACATCGTACGATGTCTGTCCCGACTCACGGTCAATAAGTTTCATCAACATCTGACCTTGAGAGGCCGTCATGTTGCGAAAACTGCCCTCATATCGCTGGAAAAGCAGTTTTTCATATTGCTTCCAGAATTTGCGCTTTTGGCGTTTCGACATGTCCTGCATCAGTTCACCGGTCTTCTCCATCTCTTTCGCAAGAATCTTGGCGTACGGCAACGTCTTCTTCACATCACGAACGGTTTTCCAATAAAAACGTTCCTGCTTCTTGTTTTTGAACCGCATCTTCGGAAAAACATACACGTCGTGCAAGAACGCCAAACCAATGGTGTCCCCTTCTGACGTCACTTCTGCCGGTAGTTGAATAGATGTTTCTTGTTGCGAGAACGAGTTAAGCGCAAAAAGTGACGCAAAAAGTATCAAAAAAATCCTCTTTTTCATCTTTCAGACTGCAAAATTACGTTTTTTTTTTGATTTATGCAAGGTTTTCTGCATATTTTGTGCCAAATATCAATTTTTTTTTGTATCTTTGCAGTCGATTTTGAAAATTTAGTGCATTTTATGTCTATTTTAGACCCAAAATTGGAAGATAAAACGCTCCATCTGATTGGCCGTGAAGCCGACAAGTTGGGGTTGGAGTGTTATGTCATTGGCGGTTGGGTACGCGACTTGTTGTTGCATCGCCCGTCTAAAGACATCGATGTGGTGGTTGTAGGCTCGGGTATTCTACTCGCTGAAGCCGTGCACAAACACCTCTCTGGTTCGCATCTCAGCGTTTTTCGTACGTACGGAACAGCCCAAGTCAAGCGCGGAGAGACCGAACTGGAGTTTGTTGGAGCACGTCGCGAGTCGTATCGGCACGACAGTCGCAATCCCATTGTGGAGGACGGCACACTCGAGGACGACCAGAAACGCCGCGACTTCACTATCAATGCACTCGCCATCTGTCTCAATACTGACCGATACGGCGAACTGCTCGACCCGTTTGAGGGCATCCGTGACCTCAATGCCGGCATTATCCGTACACCTTTAGACCCGCAGATTACGTTCGATGACGACCCATTGCGCATGATGCGAGCCGTACGCTTTGCCAGTCAACTCGGCTTTGCGCTCAACCTCACTACGTTCGAGGCCATCGAACGTAATGCACAGCGCATCCGTATCATCACCAAAGAGCGTATAGCGGACGAGCTGAACAAGATAATGCTCTCACCCAAACCTTCTGTGGGATGGAAACTGCTCGACAAAACAGGCTTGTTGCCCATCATCTTCCCCGAACTGAGTGCACTCAAGGGCGTTGACCGACGACCGGCCGGCGACAACTCGCCCGTCACGCTCGGACACAAGGACGTGTTCCTACATACGCTGCAAGTGCTGGACAACGTGGCCGATGCCACCGATGCCAAAGACCCGCACGTGCTCTGGTTGCGATGGGCAGCTTTGCTCCACGACATCGGTAAACCGCAGTCGAAGAAATGGGAAGACGGCATCGGTTGGACTTTTCACAACCACAACTATCTCGGAGCACGAATGGTACCGCGTATCTTCAGCCGCATGAAGCTCCCGCAGAACGAGAAAATGGAGTACGTCCGTAAGTTGGTTGACCTGCACATGAGACCGATAGCACTCATCGAGGACACGGTAACCGACTCGGCCGTAAGGCGACTGCTCTTCGAGGCCGGAGATGATGTTGACGACTTGATGCTCCTCTGCAAGGCCGACATCACTTCGAAGAACGAGGACAAAGTACGACGATACAAAGCCAACTACGAACTGGTTCAACGCAAAATGGTTGAGTTGGAAGAGCGTGATCGTATCCGCAATTTTCAGCCGCCCGTTCGAGGCGAGGAAATCATGCAGACGCTGCATCTCACTCCAAGTCGCGAAGTAGGAATACTCAAAGAGGCAATCAAGGATGCTATTCTTGATGGCATCATCCCCAACGAATACGAGCCGGCACGAGCATTCATGCTGGAAAAAGCAAAAGAGATGGGACTTACTGTAAATGAATAATCTGTATCGCAATGAACAACACCGAAAGATACGATAAAGACGACCTGCTGGAGGCCGTCAGAGTAATGAGCGAGGGCGGCATTATCCTCTATCCTACCGACACCGTTTGGGGAATAGGTTGCGATGCAACCAATGCTGCCGCTGTCGAGCGTATCTATCAACTCAAACAGCGCTCCGACCGCAAAGCGATGCTTTGCCTCTTGGATGCACCGGGCAAACTGCAAGGGTACGTGTCGCAAGTGCCATCCACCGCTTGGGATTTGTTGGAATGCACCGACGACCTTTCGCAGCGTCCGCTGACCATCATCTACCCATGCGCGCGGAATGTGGCAGACAACCTGCTTGCTGAGGACGGCAGTTTAGGCATACGCATCACGGCAGAGCCTTTCTCACAAGCTCTCTGCGCCCGACTGCATCACCCTGTAGTCAGTACCTCGGCCAACATCAGCGGCCAACCCGCTGCACGCTCTTTCCGCGAGATACCGGAAACTATCCGTGCCGGCGTGGACTACATCTGCCGTTTCCGACGCAACGACCCATGCCAAACCAGACCATCTGCCATCATCAAACTGGGAAAGAACAACGAAGTAACTGTGATTAGAGAATGAAACTGAACGTATCCATAGTCTTATATCATGCACCCGTAGCGGAACTCAACTATGTGTTGTCGGTTCTTCTGCAAGTCAAGGACTTGCACCGTCTTTACCTGATTGACAACTCAGAAGGACCGCTGCAACTGCCCATGACGGATGAGCGAGTGCGATACATCTTCAGCGGAACCAACCTCGGGTTCGGTACCGGACACAATGTGGCCATCCGCGAGTCCATCCGCGAGAACGTGCCTTTCCACCTTGTCATGAACTCCGACATCACGTTCACCGCAGCCAACGTGACCGAGATGCTTGACTATATGGAGTCGCACGAAGATGTGGCGTGCATGATGCCTAAAGTGCAGTTCCCTACCGGCAAACCGCAACGCTTGTGCAAACTGCTTCCTACACCGATGGACCTGATAGGACGGCGTTTTTTGCCGGAACAGCTTATCCGCAAGCGCAACGCACGATACGAGTTGGCTGACATAAGCGACAACCACATCATGAACGTGCCGGCATTGTCGGGATGTTTCCTCTTGTGCCGTACCGCTGCACTCGATGAGGCCGGACTCTTCGACGAACGGTTCTTCCTGTATTGCGAAGACCTCGACCTCACAAGGCGCATGCATCGACTGGGGAAGACGCTGTTCTACCCCAACGTGACCATCAGGCACGATTTTCGACGCGGTTCGTACACCAATCCGCACCTGATGTGGACGCACATGCGCTCTGCTTGTCTCTATTTCAACAAGTACGGTTGGTTCCATGACAATGAGCGTGAACAAGTGAATGAAGAGTTTAGAGTGGAGAACTTAAAGTTTAGAGTTTAGAGTTTAGAGTTTAAAGTTTAGAGATGAGTAATCAAACGAGTATAATGGACAGGTTAGTGGCGTGGCGAGAAGAGCATGTCCCTGAGAAGCAGTTGGTGCTGATTCTCAGTTTCGTTGTGGGAGTACTGACCGCTTTGGCCGGCTTTGTGCTGAAGTCGTTGATAAGCCTGTTCCATTGGCTTATCGACACTTACTTGGTGGCAGGCACGCACACGTGGTGGTGGCTGATAACGCCGATGATAGGCATCGCCCTTGCTGCCGTGTTTGTGCGGTACATCGTCCGTGATGACATCAGTCATGGTATAACCAAGATTCTTTACGCCATCTCGCAGCGTAAGTCCATCATCAAGCCGCATAACATGTGGTCGAGCGTTGTGGGGTCGAGTATAACCATCGGTTTTGGCGGATCGGTCGGTGCTGAGGCTCCGATAGTGCTGACAGGCGCTGCCATCGGAAGCAACCTCGCCAAGACGTTTCGCCTCAATCAGAAGACGATGATGTTGATGATTGGGTGCGGTGCCGCCGGTGCTATAGGCGGCATCTTCAAAGCACCCATTGCAGGCTTGGTCTTTACGTTAGAGGTGCTGATGATGGACCTGACAATGACCTCTGTCGGTCCGCTGCTCATGGCTTCTGTGACCGCTACAGCCATCTCGTACGGACTATCCGGACCGGATCCGATGTTCGCGCTGCTCCATTACGAACCGTTCACGATGGACAGGATTCCGTTCTACCTGCTCTTGGGACTGATATGCGGACTCGTGTCACTCTATTTCACCCGAGGGATGAACCGCTTAGAACAGCGGATGAAAAACATCTCCCAAGGATGGATGAAAGTGCTGGTAGGCGGACTGACACTCTCCGTGCTGATATACATCTTCCCTCCCCTCTATGGCGAAGGGTACGATGTGATTATCCGCTTGCTCAACGGCGACTCGCTAACCGACTTGATGCACTCGCCATGGGCAGGACTGGGCATGTCATCTTGGGTGGTGCTTCTTTATTTCTCGCTGATTGTGGCGGTGAAGATTGTCGCTTCAGTGGCAACCAATGGTGGCGGCGGAGTAGGCGGTATCTTTGCACCATCGCTCTTTATGGGCTGCCTCACAGGCTTTGTGGTTGCGCGACTGATTAACCTGACGGGACTGTCGGTCTCGGAGTCGAATTTTGCCTTGGTGGGAATGGCCGGTTTGATGTCGGGAGTCATGCATGCGCCTCTAACGGGCATCTTCCTCATTGCGGAACTGACCGGTGGTTACCACCTCTTCTTGCCGCTGATGATTGTGGCACTGGTGTCCTACCTGACCATCATGATTTTCGAACCACACTCCCTATACGCAATGCGTTTGGCGCAGAAAGGTGAGCTGCTGACGCACAACAAAGACCACTCGGTACTGACATTACTGAAGATGGATAACGTGCTTGAGACAGACTTACGGACACTTCACCCCGAGATGACGCTGGGCGAACTCTGCAAAGTGATTGCGGAGAGCAAACGCAACATCTTCCCCGTTGTTGGCACTGACGGCAAGTTGCAAGGCATTTTGCTCTTAGACGAGGTGCGGAACATCATGTTCCAACCAAGACTATATAACCGCTTCACTGTCGGACAACTGATGACCTCTCCACCCGCAGTGCTCAATAACAGCATGCCAATGGAAAAAGTGATGCAGGTGTTTGAAGATACCGGCGCTTGGAATCTGCCCGTGACCGACGACGAGAAACATTACATCGGGTTCGTTAGCAAGTCGAAGATTTTCAATTCCTATCGCCGAGTGCTCGTCCATTTCTCCGACGAAGAATAATGACTCACCCGATGGAATATGTGTCGGCAAACGTTGTAAATAGGTAATTTTGTCTTTGGTCCTATTAGTCCTATTGGTCTAATTAGTCCTATTGGTCTCATTAGTCCTATTGGTCTCATTAGTCCCATTAGTCTAATTAGTCCTATAAGACCCATAAGACCTATAAAAGCGTTACTTCGCCATCTCTATCAGCTTGCTTGCATCGACTTTACCATCATAACTCTCGATGGTTTTGGTCATGATGACGGTGGTGGTGTCGCCACGTTGGATGGTCTGGGCAGTGGTGGTTACTGTCCGCGTCACGTTGCAACTGCCAAGCAGACAAGCCACTGTGAACAAAATCAGTATCGCCACGACTATGGCTATTTCAGAATACTTTGTTTCCATAAGTTTTAAGTTTCAAGTTACAAGTTTCAAGTTTCAAGTTTCAAGTTTCAAGTTTCAAGTTTCAAGTTTCAAGTT
>CALAUY010000089.1 GCA_937892015.1 uncultured Bacteroidales bacterium
CATACGAGATCGTGATGTGACTGGAGTTCAGACGTGTGCTCTTCCGATCTGCATTCCATAGCCCATTGATGCAACCCGCAGCAGAAGAACTGCAACAAGGCATCATGGCCGCAAAGTTCGCTGAGCCCCAATGTCCTATCTATCAGAACGTCAATGCGTTACCTCAAACCGACCCGCAACTTATCCGCACGCATCTGATTGCACAACTCACCTCTCCCGTACGTTGGACGCAAACAGTACGCAACATGCTCAGCGATGGTGCAACGCAGTTCATCGAATACGGACCGGGCAAAGTGCTTACAGGTCTTATTCATAAAATCGACAGCGAAGTGGATGCGCAGAGCACCGACAATCGCGAGTAAAACAACGGCTAATCAGTAATGAGAATAAACTGCTAATCAGTAAATTAGAAGCAATATACGGAAGAATATGTATAGAACAGTTACATGTGGAGAACTGCGTCTTGCTGATGTGGGCAAGACGGTTACACTCGCCGGTTGGGTGCAACGCATCCGCAAAATGGGGGGGATGACGTTCATTGACTTGCGTGACAGATACGGCATTACTCAATTGAGTTTCAATCAAGAAGTGGATGCTGCGCTATGCGATGCGGCAAATAAACTTGGTCGCGAATATGTGCTGCAAGTGACCGGTAAGGTGGTGGAGCGCTATTCGAAGAATGCGGCCTTACCAACGGGTGAGATTGAGATTGAAGTCAGTCAACTCAAAGTGCTCAATCCGGCCATCACACCACCGTTTACCATTGAAGATGAGACCGATGGAGGCGATGATATCAGGATGAAATACCGCTATTTGGACTTGCGTCGGTCATGCGTTCGCAAGAACCTCGAACTACGCCACAAGATGGCATTCGAGGTTCGCCGTTATCTCGACCAACACGGCTTTTTGGAGGTAGAGACACCCGTTCTTGTCAATTCGACGCCGGAAGGAGCGCGAGATTTCGTTGTTCCCTCGCGAATGAATCCCGGGCAGTTCTACGCTCTCCCGCAGAGTCCACAGACGCTCAAACAGTTGCTGATGGTCAGCGGTTTCGACCGTTATTTCCAGATTGCCAAGTGTTTCCGCGACGAGGACTTGCGCGCTGATCGCCAGCCGGAGTTCACGCAAATAGACTGCGAGATGTCGTTCGTCGAGCAAGAAGATGTGCTGGAGATGTTCGAGGGCATGAGTCGGCATCTTTTCAAGACCATCAAGGGCATTGACTTGCCGCGACTGCCTCGTATGACGTGGGCCGATGCAATGAAATATTACGGTAGTGACAAGCCTGACATGCGCTTTGGGATGACGTTCGTTGAGTTGATGAATATTTTCCATTCTGCGCCGGGTTTTGCTGTGTTCGACAGTGCCAACTATATCGGCGGTATCTGTGCGAAAGGATGTGCATCATACACACGCAAGCAACTGGATGCGCTTACCGATTTCGTCAAGCGTCCGCAGATAGGTGCTAAAGGGATGGTGTATGCGCGCATTGAGGCCGATGGCAATGTCAAGTCGAGCGTTGATAAGTTCTACTCGCAAGAACTTCTGCAGCAAGTAAAAGCGGCGATGCAAGCAGAGGCGGGCGACCTCATCCTCATCCTCAGTGGAGAGGACGTGATGAAGACGCGTAAACAGTTGAGTGAGCTGCGATTAGAGATGGGACGACAACTCGGACTGCGTGACCCGCAGAAGTTCAGTTGTCTCTGGGTTATCGATTTTCCGATGTACGAATGGAGCGATGAGGAGCAGCGTCTGATGGCGATGCATCACCCGTTCACGAGTCCCAAACCCGAAGATATCCCGCTCTTGGATACCGACCCCGCGTCCGTTCGTGCGAACGCTTATGATATGGTAATCAATGGAGTAGAGGTTGGAGGCGGTTCGATTCGTATCCACGATGCTAAACTGCAGGAGAAGGTGTTTGAGATACTCGGCTTCACGCCCGAACAGGCGCAGACGAAGTTCGGTTTCCTAATGAACGCATTCAAGTACGGCGCTCCGCCGCATGGTGGACTGGCGTACGGACTCGACCGTTTCGTGAGTCTGTTCGCAGGACTCGACTCTATCCGCGACTGCATCGCGTTCCCGAAGAACAACCAGGGTCGCGATGTTATGCTCGGAGCGCCCGGGTTGATTGACCAGATTCAGCTCGATGAACTGCAACTGAAAGTAAATCTGAAAGGATGATTCGCAGGGTGAAGAAGGGCGTTTGTCTGAACTCCTTCACTCCCTAATGTTTTGTATCTATGATAGAAACGATTGTTCTCGATTTGGGTGGCGTGCTGATGGAGCACGATATACAGGCTTGCGTCAAGAGGTTTCAACAGCTTCTTGGCGCAAACTTCGCCAAACTGGGATTGGGCGATGATGGTGAGCCAACGGACGTAGAGATGCCCATCATGCGAGACTATGAGACGGGTTACGCCAACACCGATGATTTCGTGAAGGCACTTCTGCCGCTCAGCAAGGAGGGTACGACGCGCCAAGACATCCTCGATGTGTGGAACATGATGTTGCTTGGAATCCCCGCGGAGCGATTGGAGCGTGTGTTGCGGCTCAAGCAGCATTATCCCGTTTTTCTGCTCAGCAACAACAGCGAAGAGCATTGGCGGTTTTGCGTGGAGAAGTTTTTCTCTTCACCCGATTGTGATTCAGAAACGGTTCTTCACCGCTATTTTGACGAGGTGTTCCTCTCGCAAGAGATGCATCTGAGCAAGCCCGATCCGCGTATTTTTGAGCAGGCAGATGCCCGCATAGAAGTTCAACTCGACCGCCCCGAACATCCGTACAACAAGGCGCACACGATTTTTGTGGACGACCTCCCTGCCAATCGTGCTGCTGCCCAGGCGTACGGTTGGCAGACGTGTTCGAGTCTTGACGAGTTGGAAACAAAATTGTATAATAATTGACCGCCTGTTCGGGCTATCGGACAAGTTATTGTAATATTGAATCATTGTACAATTGCAAAATAATTAAATCGTCAATCATTCGTCCAATCGTCAATAAATTATCAAATTGTTAATATGGCAGACGACAAGAAAATCATCTTTTCCATGGTCGGCGTGAGTAAAGCGTTCTCGCCGCAAAAGAAAGTTCTCAGCAACATCTATCTCAGCTTCTTTTATGGAGCCAAGATAGGAATCATCGGCCTCAATGGAGCCGGCAAATCGACGCTGCTGAAGATTATCGCGGGGGTTGAGAAAAACTACGAGGGGCACGTTGTTTTCTCGCCGGGCTATTCGGTTGGTTACTTGGAGCAAGACCCGAAGCTTGACCCGCAAAAGACTGTCAAACAATGTGTTCAAGAGGGTGTACAGCCTATCATGGACATGCTCGCGGAGTACGACCAAATCAATGCTGCCTTTGCTGAACCGGATGCCGATTTCGACCGACTGATAGCCCGTCAAGGCGAGTTGCAAGAGTTGCTCGACCAAGTGGATGCATGGAATATCGACAATAAACTGGAGCGTGCGATGGATGCGCTGCGATGCCCGAATGAGGATGCGTTAGTGGAGACCCTTTCCGGAGGCGAACGTCGTCGCGTTGCATTGTGCCGACTGCTACTGCAACAACCTGATATTCTGTTGCTTGATGAGCCTACTAACCACCTCGATGCAGAGTCCATCGATTGGCTCGAACAGCATCTCAACCAATATCCAGGAACGGTTATTGCCGTCACGCACGACCGCTATTTTCTAGACGATGTGGCCGGATGGATTCTCGAACTCGACCGCGGTGAAGGCATCCCTTGGCAGGGCAACTACTCGTCGTGGCTCGAACAGAAAACGACACGCATGGCGATGGAGGAGAAACAGGCGAGCAAACGACGTAAGACGTTGGAGCGTGAGCTGGAATGGGTACGTATGGCTCCCAAAGCGCGACAAGCCAAGTCGAAAGCGCGTCTCGGCGCATACGACCGCATGCTCAATGAAGAACAGAAAGAGCGCGAAGAGCGTCTTGAGATCTTCATCCCCAACGGACCGCGACTCGGCAACAAAGTCATCAACGCGGTGGATGTGGCCAAAGCTTACGGTGATAAACTGCTCTTTGAGAACCTCAATTTTATGCTTCCACCCAATGGCATCGTTGGCGTTATCGGCCCCAATGGAGCAGGCAAAACCACCCTCTTCCGCATGATTATGGGGATGGAACAAGCCGACAAGGGTACGTTCGAGGTTGGCGAAACGGTGAAGGTGGGATACGTCGATCAAGTACATTCGGGCATTGACCCCGACAAGTCGGTCTTTGAGACTATCTCCGGCGGAACAGAGTTCATCCGTGTCGGTGGACGAGAGGTCAATGCACGTGCCTATTTGAGCCGCTTTAATTTTACCGGTGCGGACCAAGAGAAGAAATGCGGCGTACTCTCCGGTGGTGAGCGCAACCGACTCCATCTGGCACTCACCCTCAAGAGCGAGGCGAACGTGCTGTTGTTAGACGAACCGACAAACGACATCGATGTGAACACGCTCCGTGCGCTCGAAGAGGGACTGGAGAACTTTGCCGGATGCGCTGTGGTCATCTCGCACGATCGGTGGTTTCTCAACCGCATCTGCACACATATCCTCGCATATGAGGGCGATTCTAAAGTGTTCTTCTTCGAGGGTAGTTACTCCGAATACGAGGAGAACAAACGTTTCCGTCTCGGCGTAGATGCCACCGAACCTAAGCGTATCCGCTACAAAAAACTCATGGCATAATTCCGGCAAACAGCGCAAAAGCAAATAGAAAACAAGTGCACAAAAGCAAATAGAAAACAAGTGCACAAAAGCAAATAGAAAACAAGTGCATAAAAAAGCAAATAGAAAACAAGTGCATAAAAGCAAATAGAAAATAAGTGTACAAGAGCAAATAGAACACCAAATGCAAATAGAAAAGCAAATGTCGGGGATGTTGGTCGGTAAGCGGGGCGTCGTTTTCGGGGCTGTTGACGAGCGGTCGTTGGCGTGGCACACGGCTGTTGCCTGTCTGCGTCACGGGGCACGGTTAGTGCTGACGAACACGTCGGTCGCCATCGAACTGGGCACGGTAAGCCAACTGGCCGAGTCGTACGGCATACCCCTCATTGCTTGCGATGCTACCAAGACCGACCAGATAGAAGCGCTTCTGACCGAAGCACAGGCGTTGCTTGGCGGCAAGATTGATTTTATCTTGCATGCAGTGGCGCAATCGCAGAACTTGCGTCGGCACAAGAGCTATGAGGAGACCGACTACAACTATTTCCTCCGGACGCTCGACATCTCTGCGTTGTCGTTGCACCGATTACTACAGGCGGCTCTCCGTCTGGATGCCATCGCAACCGGTGGTTCGGTGGTGACGCTCACGTATATTGCTGCTGAGCGGAGTGTTGCGGGCTACAACGACATGTCGGATGCCAAAGCGATGCTGGAGTCGATTGTGCGTAATTTCGGCCGCATATATGCCGAGCGCCACCGTGTGCGAATCAATGCCGTTTCGCAATCTCCTACGCCTACTAAAGCTGCGGGCGAGTTCGACCGCATGAACTATTTTTTCCGTCTTACTGATGAGCTCAGTCCGCTGGGGAACGCCGATGCGGACGACCTTGCCGACTTGTGTGTGGCTCTCTTTAGCGACCTTACTCGCAAGGTGACCATGCAGACGATATACAATGATGGTGGTTTTTCGCGAACGACGCTCACGACACGTTTCACCGACACGTACAGTCGCGCTATTGATGACATGCCAAATGAGTGAGAAGACCAAACAATGGCGTGGCAAGACCGGCGGCACACAAGGCATGCAACGCACTCTAATCCGTTGGTTTAGGCACATCGACACACGATGGATTATTGGTTTGACTGCCCCATGGGTCTTTTTCTCTATCCTCTTCATGCCGACCGCGTGTCGTGCTGCATGGCGTTACCAACGCCAGCGACTCCACAAGAAAGGGCTTTCTGCCTGTTTTGGCGTGTGGCGGCAGTTCTTTGCGATGAGCCACGTCGTTCTCGACCGCTTTGCCGCGTTCGCGGGTCAACCTTTCACTATCCGACGCGATGATCCCACAGACTTGATGAACCGCCTCCAACATCAACCGGATGGGTTTGTTATCCTCTCTTCTCACGTTGGTAATCAAGAACTTGCGGGGTATTTCACTGCCTCGCTCAAACCCATGCAGGTACTCATCTATCTCGGCGATACAGAGACAATGAATCACGAACGGGCACTTTTGTTCGAGAAGAACAACCTGCATTTCCTGCCTATACGAACAGACGGGAGTCATATCTTCGATATGCACCAAGCGTTGCAACGCGGTGAAGTGCTCTCTATCCATGGTGACCGTGTTTTTGCCGATAGTCGTACGCTTCAAGCCCCGCTGCTCGGGGCAGATGCCACGTTTCCTGAAGGCCCTTTCCGCGTCGCAGCAGTCGAGCGACTGCCTGTTCTCACGATGTTCATGCTTCGCACTGCCCACAATACGTACGAGTTGCGCATCCGTGGGTTGAGTCGGCCCGACGATAGTGCGTTGAGCAACCGAGCACTGGCCGAACAGCTACTTGAGCGCTACGCGGCCGAGATAGAGAACGCACTGCGTGACTATCCCGAACAATGGTTTAATTTCTACGATGTATGGCAATGATTGTGCGACTGGCAGATCATATCATTACGCCGTTGGGCGATGGGGTGGAGTCTAATCTTGCCGCGCTGCGATGTGGCGAGTCGCGTTTGGCCGTTCATCACGACGTGCACGGCGAGAGTGTCGCAGAACCGTTTGTTGGTTCGCTCTTCGACCATTTGCCCGAGAGGCACGGGTTCACGCCTTTCGAGGCTCTCTGTATAGCAGTGGCCGAGCCGGCAGTGCGTCGGGCGAGAGTGGATGTGTCGGCCGACGATTGCGTGTTCATTATCTCAACTACAAAAGGCAATATATGGTCATCTCCGGCTGACTCAGCGCGCAAGGTGGCCGCTTTCTTCGGAAACAATACTCCTCCTGTTGTCGTCTCTAACGCGTGCACGTCGGGCGTTTCGGCGCAACTGACTGCTTTTCGGTTGCTCTCATCGGGTCGGTACAAGACGGCCGTGCTTATCGGTTGCGATGTACAGAACCGCTTCATCGTGTCGGGTTTTCAGGCGTTCAAAGCACTCTCTGCCACGCCATGCAAGCCTTTCGATGCAGCCCGTAATGGCCTTAACGCGGGTGAAGCTGCCGCTGCACTGATTCTCACCCGCACGGATCGTCCCGCCACGTCCATAGAGCCCCCAACGTCTGCAATGTCCCCATCGTCCATAGAACCTTCGTCCGGAATGTGGACGCTTCTCGGAGGCGGCATACACAACGATGCCAATCATATCAGCGGCCCCTCTCGAACGGCAGAGGGCAGTTGGCGTTGTCTCCGCGACACGCTTGCGTTGCTGCGCCCCGACGAAGTGGCATGCGTCAGTGTACATGGCACGGCCACGCTCTACAACGACGAGATGGAGGCACTGGCACTCCATCGTGCCGGACTCGGCGACATACCCGTGAGTGGTCTCAAGGGGTCCTATGGTCACACGATGGGCGCGGCAGGGCTGCTCGAAACGATACTGACACTCCATGCTCTCGACCGCGGCATTGTACTTCCAACACGCGGGTTTACCGAACAAGGAACGACCAACGCGGTAAACGTTTCGCCCGAAGAGCGAAGTACGGATGAACGGGCGTTCATCAAACTGCTTTCGGGTTTTGGAGGTGTGAATGCCGCTGTGGCATGGAGAAAGGGTAAGGGTACAGAAAAAGGTACGGAAGAATGTATAGAAAAAGCTGTAGATGCACCGATTTCTTCGGATGTGCGCCATACTGCTGAACAGACTGACTATGAGGTGTTACATGAAGTGCGGATAGATGGGCCGACTGACCTTGTGGCGCGGTATAGAATCGTTGCAGGCGACTACCCGAAGTTCTTCAAGATGGACACGCTCTGTCGTTTGGGTTTCGTGGCAACTGAGGAGTTGTTGCACTCGTTTGCTGAGCGCATTGACCCTGAACGCACGGTTCTCATCCTTGCCAACCATAGTGCCTCGCTGCAGAACGACCTCGACTATCAGACCACTATCGCTGAACCTGCGAACTACTATCCGTCGCCTGCTCTCTTCGTCTATACGTTGCCGAATATTGTGACGGGCGAACTGGCGATTCGGCATCATCTGTTTGGTGAGACCACGTTTTACATACTGGAAAAGGAGTCTGACCTTGCGCCGCTCGTTGCAGCCACACTGACTGCCACATCGTGCCCATCGGCCATCGTCGGGTGGGTTGAGTGTTCGTCTCGAACGGAGTTCTCCGCTCATCTGCAGTTACTTGTCCGTCGTTGAGTCGTTGATTGGTGTCGGTTCGTCTGTCGTTGAGTCGTTGGTAGGTGTCGGTTCGTCCGGTGCGGAGTTGTTCTTGCGGCGGAAAACGATACGGTCGTTCATGAAGAAATTGAAGAGTCCGGAGAAACAGAGTGCGAGCAAGTTACACCACACAACGTCCCAAGTCAGAAGTAATGTGAACAGTTGCAAGAAGAGCATCTTAATGACAAATCCGCCGATGCAACTGCCCAAATAAGCGAAGTAATGCGTGGTGAATGAGCGTAAGGTGCGGTAATGGATGCGGTCGGGCCACACGAAGAAATACGCCACTGCATAATTGGCCATCGTTGCGCAAACGAACGAGATGGTAGGAGCCAAGAGTCGTTCGCCCGCGTAACCATGTAGCCAGAAATGGGCACACACCCACAAGACAGCCGTGTCAACCGCTGTGCCGACAAGCGTTGAGGCAGAGAAAGCTGCCAGACGCAACATGCCGTGTGGAACTTTCTTCGTCACTCTTCTTTCTTGGGCAGTGGGTCAATCTCCGCGAAATAATGGAGGTCTTTGAAGAACGAAACGAGGTACACAATGAAGAGAATGAGCCAGATACCGAAACCGATGTAGTCCATCAACTGAAGCTCAAGGCGGTAACTATTCATCCCGAGCGTGATATTGTACACGTGATGAACGTTGACCAGTGGTATTACGTAGATGAGCAAGATGTTGACGATAATCATCAGTGCGCGGAACTCCGTCGGGCCGAGTTTGGCATACGTCAGTTTGAACTCGTTCTTGATTTTTGAGTTGATAGCGACGTACACTTCGAGTTGCAGATAGAGCACGTAACAGAGTAAAGCGAGCCAGAAATTAACCAATCCTGACATGCCTATGCCGGCAAAGATGAAGAACTCGCAGATGCAGTCGATGTTGTGGTCGAGGTAGTATCCGTACAGTTTGCGTTGTTGTCCACGCACTCGTGCCAACGTGCCATCGAGTGAGTCGCCGAACCAGTTGATGACGTATCCGAGTGAAGATAACCAGAGCCACATCAAGTCGAAATTGGCCAGTACGTAACTGATTCCGGCGAGGAAAGCGCCGAAAACGCCGAACCACGTCATCATGTCGCTCGTCACCCATCGAGGCAAACGCGGAGCAATCCACGTCAAGAACTTCTTCTCGGGTTTGGATAAGATGGATGTCTGTATGCGTTCGGCTTGTTTGATTTTTTGTTCTGCCATAATTGTCTGTATTAAAAACTATATTGTGTAAAACGATTGTATTGTTTATTCGTTGATTAGCAGGGCAGTATGTGCTGCTACCAAAGCGGCTGTTTCGGTGCGTAGTCGCGATGGTCCGAGTGAGACCGGTTGCCAGCCGTGGGCGAGTGCCAGTGTCAGTTCTTCGGGAGAGAAATCGCCTTCAGGGCCAATCAATATCACCACATCGTTACCTCGCGTAAGACTATGTTGCATTGCTTGTTTGTTGTCAGTGGGCGCATATCCCTCGATGCAATGCGCTATCAGTTTGTCTGTTTCGGTTGCGCTTGTCACCAACCGGCTGAAAGGTGTCAGTTCGTTGAGGGTGGGGAAAGAGGCTCTCAGTGACTGTTTGGCGGCACTGATGATGATTTTGTTCAGTCGCTCTATGTTCAGCGTCTTACGTTCGCTGTAGCGGCACAGAACAGGCGTGAAGGCATCGACTCCCATCTCCACACCTTTCTCTATCATCCACTCGACTCGGTCGGCACTTTTCGTGGGTGCAAAGGCGATGTGCACGTGTCCTGTATGTAGTGGTTCGGGTCGCGTTTGGCTCAAGAGGCGGAAGGTGCAGTGCTTGCGATGCGGGTTGACTATCTCGGCCTCGTAGAGCGTGCCTTGACCGTCTGTGAGCGTGATGTGGTCGCCCGACTTAGCGCGCAACACTTGCACACAATGGGCAGACTCCTCTTCGGGGAGTGTCAGTGAGGCAATGTCGGGGCTATAGAACCAGTACATACTGTCTTTCGGTTATCTTATGGTTATCTTATGGTTATCTTATGGTTATCTTATGGTTGCCTATAAGAGCCCTACAGTTCTGCTTCTTTGAGGCGCTCGGCGTTTTCTGCCACTTGGAGTGCATCAATGACGCTCTGGATGTTGCCGTTCATGAAATCGGCGAGATTATAGATGGTGAGGCCTATACGGTGGTCGGTGATGCGTCCTTGCGGGTAGTTGTACGTGCGTATCTTGGCCGAGCGGTCACCGGTAGATACCATGGTCTTGCGCCGTGCGGCGATGTCGTCGATATATTTCTGATGTTCTTTATCGTAGATTTGCGTGCGCAGTCGGGCGAGGGCGCGCTCCTTGTTCTTTGGTTGGTCGCGCGTTTCCGTACATTCGATGAGTATCTCTTGCACTTCGCCCGTGTTGGGGTTCTTCCAGTTGTATCTGAGTCGAACGCCCGACTCCACTTTGTTCACGTTCTGTCCTCCGGCACCTCCTGAGCGGAACGTGTCCCATTTGATCTCGCCCTCGTTGATTTGTACGTCCAGTTCGTCTGCTTCGGGCAGTACGGCCACTGTGGCGGCAGAGGTGTGGATGCGGCCTTGCGTCTCGGTGGCAGGCACACGTTGAACGCGATGAACGCCCGACTCGTACTTGAGTGTGCCATATACGTTGTCGCCCGTCACGTTGAAGATAATCTCCTTGTATCCGCCCACAGCACCTTCTGACTCTGACGACACCGTATATTTCCATCCTTTTATCTCGAAATACTTGGTGTACATCCTGAAGAGGTCACCGGCGAACAGGGCTGCTTCATCGCCGCCCGTGCCGCCACGAATCTCCATCACCACGTTCTTTGAGTCTTCTTTGTCTTGGGGGATGAGCATCAGTTTGAGTTCCTCTTCCAGAGCGGGTAGAGTAGGTTCTATTTCTTCTATCTCTGCCCGTGCCATCTCTCTGAGTTCGGCATCGTTGTTGTTGTAGAGCAACCGTCGAGCCTCATCGAGTGCTGCTACTGCTTTCTTGTACTTACCGGCGGCAGTGAGCACTTTTTCAAGGTCGTGATATTCTCGATTGAGCCGGATATACCGTGCCTGGTCGGCAATGACGGCAGGGTCGGTTATGAGCAACCCCACTTCGTGAAATTTAGCCTCCAGCCCGTCTATTTTGTCGAGAATATCCATCAGCCCATTATCTCCTTTCTGAGGGCCTCAATCATCTGACCATACTCCTCGTCGGAGAGATAGACCTCTCCCGGGTTCATGCGGAACGTGCCGCCGTAGTCAGGGCCGTCCACATACTTGGGAGCGAGGTGGAAATGCAGATGCGACAGTTTGTCGCTGAAAGCGCCATAGTTGATTTTCTCCGGTTGGAAGAGTTTCTGCATAGCCCGTGTGACGCGTGCCACATCTGCCATAAAAGCGTTGCGTTCGTTGTCGCTGAGTTCATTGAGGTCGTTGACGTGTTCGTTGTACGTCACCAAGCAGCGGCCTCGATACGTCTGTTCCTTGAAGAGGAACGCTTTGCTGACGCTCAAATTGCAGATGGGCAACATTATCGCCTCACGTGCTTCATGTTTGGTGCAATAAATGCACTCTTTGGGATCACTATACATAATGATGTTGTATTAAGTTGCGTGTTGTTTGCAGCTGATAGTTGCTTGTTGTTTGCAGCGGATTCTCAACGCCTTCCGCCGCCTGAGCGTGAACCGCCGCCACTGCTGCTTCCACCGCTAGAGCGTGAACCGCCACTGCTGCCACCATAACTGCCGCCACTGCTGCGACTGCCACCATAACTGCCTCCGCTGTAACTGCCACTACTGCGAGCAGGCGAACTGCTTCGGGTCGTGCTGCTTGAACTGCGTGTGGCACTTGTGGCGCTCGAACTGCGTGATGTGCTTGAGCTGCTTGAACTACGCGTAGCGCCAGAACCACTTGCGCTACTTGTACTTCTCTTGACAGTGGTCGAGCTGCGGGTGGTTGTCTGTGCGCTACTGTTGCTGCGCGAAACAGCCGAGGAACCTGAACTGCGCGAAGCAGTCGATGAGCCTGAACTGCGCGAAGCACTTGTGCCGCTTGAACTACGCGAAGCAGTCGATGAGCCTGAACTGCGCGAAGCACTTGTGGTGCCCGAACTGCGCGAAGTACTTGTGGTGCCCGAACTGCGCGAAGTACTTGTGGTGCCCGAACTACGCGAAACATCGGAAGTGCGTGAGGGTGCAGATGCGCCGCGGGTTGCCACGCGGGTGTTGGTACTACCTAACGTGCGATCTGTCTGCGCAGCGCGCGAACCGGTTGTGCCGCCTCTACTGCTTGAAGCTACCCGTTGACGTTGGATGTCGCGTGAGTTGCGGACTGCCGTGCCATTGGCACTCGTTCGTCCGGCGTTGCGCCGTGCAAAAGAGCCCTCGGGATGACGCACTGCCATGTCGTGCCGACCGGCAGTCGTGCGGTTGCGCATATCGTTGTAGCCCGGTGCATGATGTTGCGTGTGGCGGAAAGAGCAGTAGGGGTGATGGTGGTGATAATCGTAAATACTATGCCAATACATATCGAATGACCAGCAATGGTAGGCGTGCCACCAACCGGGCCAATAGCCCCAATACCAAGGCGAATACCAGCACACCCAATGAGGTCCCCAGAACCAATCGTAGATAACCGGCGCGTAGAGGTATGCGGGCTCGATAATATAGTTTTCACCATAGATGTACTCATCGCCGACAACTTGTACAACAATCTGTTTGTCAGCATCTTTCTCCACATAGATGGATGCAACGTCTTGGAAGATGTCTCTTGCCAACACAGCTTGCAGCAAGATGAGGTGTTTGTCGCCATCTGCCGACTCTACAACTCGCAGATAATCAACGTCTCCATCGCCATTGAGGTCGAGGTTGGAGATGTGCGTCTGCTCGTCGTTGAGTTTCTGCTCGAATTCTTCAAGATTAGCACACTGACCGAAGAGAGTAGCAACGGCCTTGAGATCGAGTTCTTGAGAGATGTCCTCGTTCGTGGCACTAACCGTAATCGTTTCGTCTGCTCGTGCAGACCATCCGAACGCCATTATCATGGCCGTAAGGATAAGCAATGTACGTGTCTTCATAAGCGTGTTATTTAAACTGTTAAACGTCATGTAAACTATAATCAAAACTCGTGCCAAACCTCACACGAGGTGGAGGTTATGGTGCATTTTTTCTTTTTTTGTGCGCATATAGCGCTCGTTGTAGGGGTTGGGTGCAACCTCGATGGGTATATTCTCGACAATCTCTATTCCATAGCTCTCCAGTCCGATGCGCTTGACGGGGTTATTGGTCATGAGACGCAGTTTGCATGCCCCCATTTCGCGGAGAATCTCCGCCCCGATGCCATAGTCTCGTTCATCGGGGTCGAATCCCAAGTGGATGTTCGCCTCTACCGTGTCGAGGCCGTTCTCTTGCAGTTTGTACGCCTGTATCTTGTTCATCAGTCCGATGCCGCGTCCTTCTTGGTTCATATAGACGATGATGCCTTTTCCCTCGGCCTCTATCATCTGCATGGCTCGGTGGAGCTGTTCGCCGCATTCGCAGCGTTTAGAGCCGAAGATGTCGCCTGTAGCGCAACTGGAGTGAACGCGGCAGAGGATGGGTTCATCTTTGCCCCATTGCCCCTTGACGAGCGCGATATGTTCGAGGCCGTTGGATAGTTGGCGAAAGGGTGTCAGCATGAACTGCCCGTATATTGTAGGCAGAAAAACCGTCTCGCCGCGCGTCACCATCGGGGTGTAGTGCGTGCCGGTTGCGGGGTTGCAGGTATCGTCTCGTTTCTCGTGCTCCATGCGGTAAGCGATGAGGTCTTTGATGGAGATGAGTTTGATGTCGTGTTTCGTAGCTATCTGCTCGAGTTGTGGCAGGCGTGCCATGGTGCCGTCGTCGTTCATTATTTCGATGAGTGCTGCTGCGGGTTGCATGCCGGCCAGTCGGCAAAGGTCGATGGATGCTTCGGTGTGTCCGGCGCGTCGCAGCACGCCTTTCTCT
>CALAUY010000090.1 GCA_937892015.1 uncultured Bacteroidales bacterium
TCTGTCTCGGGATTTTCCGCCTCGGCGTAGCTGTAGCAGAACGCCCCGAAGGACCGTTCATTCCCGAGACAGATCCTATACGGGGTTCGTATAGTATCGATCCCTGTCTGTTCAAGGACCATGACGGAGAGGTCTATTGCGTCTTCGGAGGTATCTGGGGCGGACAGTTGCAGTGTTACCGCAATAATGAACTGATTGAGAATCCCGTTCTGCCTAAAGGTACGGAATATTGTCTTTGCCCGCGTATTGCCAAGATGCGTGACGACATGCTGCAGTTCGCTGAATCGCCGCGCGAGATTATTCTCTATGGTGAGGATGGCAAGCGTATGCTGGCAGAGGACATCTGTCATTTCTTCGAAGCTTCATGGATGCACCGCGAGGGTGAAACGTATTATCTTACGTATTCCACGGGCGACACCCACCGTATCTGCTACGCAGTGGGTGACAACCCGTATGGACCGTTCACGTATGGGGGCACGTGGCTTCTGCCCGTTGCAGGTTGGACCACCCACGGCAGCGTCTGTCTCGTGAACGGCAAACGGTATCTTTTCCACCACGACAGTGTGCCATCCGGTGGTATCACGTGGTTGCGTTCACTCAAAATGATGTCAATCTGATTCTTTAACAATGTGTCAATATGTCTGATTTTTCTTATCTTTTAGGTATCGATTTAGGGTCAAGCTCCGTTAAAGTCTCGCTTGTGGACTCCCTCTCCGGCACTATTGTCGGCAGTGCGCATTATCCCGAAACGGAGGCACCCATCCGTGCCATCCGTACGGGCTGGGCCGAACAGTCGCCCGTCGATTGGTATAGTTACGTCCGTCATGCCCTGCATGCTCTATGGCAGCAACTCAGCGACCGATCCATCCACGGCGGGATGGTCAGTGCCATCGGCATATCCTACCAGATGCATGGTCTTGTCTGTGTCGATGCCGAAGGTAATGTGCTGCGCGATGCCATCATCTGGTGCGATAGTCGCGCTACGCCATACGGCACCAATTTCACGGCGGGTAAGCTGCGCTGGGTCAAGGACAACGAACCCGACATCTATGCCCGAACTGCCAAAATCATGCTCCCCGGAGATTATATCGCGTACCGACTTACGGGCGAAATATACACCACCGAGAGCGGTCTGAGTGAAATGGACTGGAGAGACTCGCTCGGGCTTGATAAGAGCAAACTGCCGACCATCCTTCCCTCTTTCTCCCTGCAAGGACGCGTCACTCCCGAAGCCGCGGCTGAACTGGGTCTCGCTGCCGGCATACCCGTCACGTACAGGGCAGGCGACCAACCCAATAACGCACTCTCCCTGAACGTGATGCGCGAGGGCGAGATAGCAGCCACCGGAGGCACCTCCGGCGTGGTATATGGTGTCACCGCAGGCAAAGAGGCAGATTCGCTTAATCGTATCAATAACTTCGTGCACGTCAATGGTCTCACCGGCGTCATGCTCTGCCTCAACGGAACAGGTATTCTCAACGCATGGATGCGACGCACAGTAGCACCGGAGGGTATCTCGTACGCCGAGATGAACGAACTCATGGAAACCGCCCCCATTGGTGCTGAAGGCATCAGCGTACTGCCGTTCGGCAACGGGGCTGAGCGCATGCTTCAGAACCGCGAGGTCGGA
Source organism: uncultured Bacteroidales bacterium (assembly GCA_937892015.1). GTDB lineage: Bacteria > Bacteroidota > Bacteroidia > Bacteroidales > Paludibacteraceae > Colicola. The sequence goes on from CALAUY010000090.1 coordinate 1,631, forward strand.
TGTTCTATCCACGGCATCAACTTCAACCGCCATACGAAAGCTCACCTCTTGCGCGCTGCACAAGAAGGAATAGCGTTCTCGTTTGCGTACGGCATCGAGATAATGCAGCAACTCGGGCTACACGTTAGGACCATCAAGGCAGGATATGCCAACCTCTTCCTCTCGCCCCTCTTCCGCCGTACACTCTCGGCCGTCACCGGTGCTACAATCCTCCTCTACGAGACCGATGGAGCGGCCGGTGCCGCACGCGGGGCAGGTATAGGTGCAGGCATCTATGCCGATGCCGACGAGGCATTTGCTTCACTCCGGCAGATGGCCGCAGAGCAGCCCGTACAGGACAATACGGCCTACATGGAAGCCTATCACCGCTGGGTGGAACGACTGCTCCAAATTAAATAGTAAATAGTAGATAGTAAATAGATAAATTGTAAATTGTAAATTGTAATGAGATTACTTGATATCCTCTCTCCCTCCCTCAACCGACAAGAATGGGAATCCAAGGGCTACCAACTGCCTCGGTACGACATCGCCGCAGTGGCCAAAAAAACGCACGATGCGCCCACTTGGGTGCACTTCGGTGGTGGCAACATCTTCCGTGCTTTTCCTGCTGCCATCCTCAACGATGCACTCAACACCGGTCAGTACGACCGCGGCGTTATCATCGCTGAGACGTTCGACTACGAGATAATCGACAAGGCGTACGACCCGTACCACAACCTCTCCCTGCTCGTCAGTCTCTGCTCTGATGGCACGATTGAGAAAACGGTCATCGGTTCCGTCACCGAAGCCCTCAAGGCCGATCCGCAGTTCGCCGACTGGGAGCGCTTGCAAGAGATTTTCCGCAACCCCTCGCTGCAGATGATCTCTTTCACCATCACCGAGAAAGGGTATGCGTTCAACGAGGCCGACTTGGCACGACGACTCAACCCCGTTTTCGCCATGGGTAAGGTCACCGCTCTGCTTCTCGAACGTTTCCGCGCCGGACGACTGCCGCTCACTATTCAGTCTATGGACAACTGCTCCCATAACGGCGACAAAGTGCGGGCAGGGGTCATGGCATATGCGCAGCGATGGGTTGACGACGGACTCGTACCAAGTGCTTTTCTCGATTATCTGCAAGACGAGTCGTGCATCACTTTCCCATGGTCGATGATAGACAAGATTACCCCACGGCCACACGAGAAAGTGAAAGAGCTGCTGGCAAACGACGGTTTTGAAGACAACAACTACATCGAAACCGAGCGACACACTTTCACCGCACCTTTCGTCAATGCCGAAGAGGTACAGTACCTCGTCATCGAAGACCATTACACCAACGGACGTCCACCGCTCGAACTCGGTGGAGTGCTCTACACTACGCGCCAAACGGTTGACCAAGTTGAGACAATGAAAGTGACCACGTGCCTCAACCCCCTCCATACAGCTCTGGCCCTTTACGGGTGCCTGCTCGGATACAACCTCATCTCCGCAGAGATGGCCGACCACGACCTGAGGTCACTTGTCCAGAAAATCGGATACATCGAGTCGATGGCCGTTGTCACCGACCCCAAGGTACTCAACCCTTATGAGTTCATCGACAACGTCATCCGTAAGCGGCTTCCCAACCCCTTCATGCCCGACGCTCCCCAACGCATAGCAATGGATACGTCCCAGAAACTGCCCATTCGTTTCGGTGAGACGCTCAAGAAATATGCTGAGCGCGGCATGAACATCGACAATCTTGTGCTCATCCCGCTCGTCCTTGCCGGATATGCACGTTACCTCAAGGGCATCCAAGACGACGGCACACCTTTCAGCCCCTCGCCCGACCCGCTATTAGACGAACTGATGGCCATCGTGGCCCCTCTGCAAATAGGGCAACCCGACCAAGACTGGTCGCCCCTCCGTACCCTCTACAGCCGCACCGACATTTTCGGGGTCGATCTCTATGCCATCGGACTCGGCGAACGGGTCGAAAGCATGGTCAAAGAGCTCTTTGCCTCTTACGGCGCTATCCGTACCACCCTGCACAAATATGTTGAAGCACGATAATCACTAATAATCAATACTATTATGGAACGAACTTGGCGTTGGTTTGGCAAGAACGACACTATCTCCCTTGCCATGTTGAAACAGATTGGTGTGGAGGGCATCGTCACCGCCCTTCACGATGTGCCTTTAGGCGAGGTGTGGACGCGTGAGAAAATCCGTGACCTGCGGGAATATATCGAGAGTTACGGCATGAGGTGGAGCGTAGTGGAAAGCCTGCCCGTAGTGGAGACCATCAAATATGGCGGTCCCGACCGTGACCATCAGATAGAGGTGTATAAGGAAAGCCTGCGCAACCTCTCCGCTGAAGGCATCCACTGCATCTGCTACAACTTCATGCCGGTATTGGACTGGGCGCGTACCGACCTGCTGCATGAGAATCCCAACGGGTCGAGCAACCTGTATTTCAACTATGCCGAATTCGCCTATTTCGACATCTACATCCTCAAACGGGAAGGTGCACGAGAGGAGTGGGCGAAGTTCCAATTCCCTGAAGGGGTAGGGGAGGGACGTAATGTGCTGGCTGAGGCCGACGCGCTTGCCGAGACCATGACCCCGGAGAAAGACCATGACCTGGTGGAGACGATCATCATCAAGACACAGGGCTTCGTGAGTGGCAACTTCAGCGAGAACGACGAAGCACCCATCCAGAAGTTCCGTGAGTTCCTCGACCTCTACAAGGGCATCGACAAGGCGCAACTGCGTGCCAACATGAAATATTTCCTTGAGGCCATCATGCCCACTTGTGAGGAATGTGGCATGAACATGTGCGTCCATCCGGACGACCCGCCCATCGAGATCCTCGGGCTGCCACGCATCGTCCGCACAGAAGAAGACATCCAGTGGTTCCTCGATGCCGTGCCCAACAAGCACAACGGCCTGACCTTCTGCGCCGGATCGCTCTCTGCGGGCGCCTACAACAACGTGGTGGAAATGGCCAGGAAATTCGCCCCGCGCACCCATTTCGTCCATCTCCGCTCATGCCATATCTTCCCCAACGGCGACTTCACCGAAGCGTCGCACCTTGGCGGACGTGCCGACATCATCGAACTGGCACGTATCTTCGAACAGGAGAATCCCGACCTGCCCATGC
>CALAUY010000091.1 GCA_937892015.1 uncultured Bacteroidales bacterium
CGTATCAGTTCTATCTCACCGATTCGGTCGCGCGTTTCTTCCGAGCCGCAGTCTATTTCAACTGTCCGCCCAACCAAGACTCGCTCGCACCCGTCATCGACTATCTCGGCATTGACGTCAAAAACCTCATTGAATCGTTCCGATGGCAATAGCTGACTACATACACGACCACATCGCTCAGCGCAGGAGAATGCTCGCAGTGCTCATCGACCCCGAGAAGACGAACTCACCAGCCGAGCTCGAAGCACTCTGTCGCCTACTCAACGATGGTCGTCCCGACTTCATCTTTGTTGGCGGAAGTACCGGCCATCAGTCCGATGAGGTCGTTCGGCTTCTCAAGCAACACACCGACATCTCGGTCGTCCTTTTCCCGGGCAACATCCGTCAGTTCACGCCTGCTGCCGACGCGCTCCTCGTCCTCTCACTCCTCTCTTCACGCAATCCTGACTTCCTCATCGGACTCCAAGTCAAGGCCGCTCGGCGCATCGCCGAAAGCCACATCGACACACTCTCTGTCGGTTATATTCTGGTGGACGGCGGCAAACGGTCGTCAATAGAGCATGCTACCTGCTCCGAACCATTAGCAAAAACCGATGACATCATCGACACGGCTATTGCAGCGCAACTGCTTGGTTTTCAGAGTATCTACCTCGAAGCGGGCAGTGGTGCCAAAACGCCTGTTTTTGCTCACGACATTCGTTTGGTGCGTCAGCATGTGCATCTTCCGCTCATTGTCGGTGGCGGTATTCGCTCTGTCGAGCAGATGCTTGCCGCCTATAGGTCAGGTGCTGACATCATCGTCATCGGCAACCATTTTGAGTCTCATCCCGAACAAATACCCCTTTTCTGCCATGCCCGAAACGACTGACGAGAAATACATGCGCATCGCCCTCAACGAGGCCGAGAAAGCCCTGCAACGCAACGAGATACCCATCGGTTGCGTCATCGTCTGCGATGACCGCATCATCGGTCGCGGACACAACCTCACCGAGACGCTCCACGATGTGACGGCACACGCCGAGATGCAAGCCATCACCGCCGCGGCACAAGGACTTGGCGGCAAGTACCTGCAAGGCTGCACGCTCTACGTCACCATCGAGCCGTGCGTCATGTGCGCCGGTGCTATCGGATGGGCACAGATAAGCCGACTGGTCTTCGGAGCGGCCGACGACAAGCGTGGCTTTCAGACGTTCGCACCGCGTGCGCTCCATCCCAAATGTGCCGTCACAGGCGGTGTTCTCGCCGACGATTGCAGCACGCTCATCCGACAGTTCTTCCAAAACAAAAGATAACCACCTCAATCATGCACCACTATGCAAAACAATGATTCTCAACAAAATAAGCTCTGGGAGACCGGACTGAAATTTGGCATCCTCGCCACGCTCGTGCTCGTCATTTTCTACATCTTCCCTCGCAACACCACCACGTTCTCTTACCGCTTCTCCGAGGGACAAGTTTGGGAGTACGACGATGTGGTTGCGCCGTTCGACTTCCCCATCTACAAAAAACCCGAGCAGTTGCAAGCCGAGCAGCAAGAGGTTCTCAAGCAGTTCGCGCCGTATTTCAACGTCGATTATGCAGTTGCCGAGCAACAACTCAGTCGCCTCCTCGCAGCCGAAAAAGAGCATGACATCGCCGAAGAGACGATGAGTTATTTTGCGCAGCAACTCGAGGCTGTTTATAAGCAAGGTATCCTCTCTCTCGCCGACATGGAGAAACTGCAAGCAGACGGCTATTCGCGCATCACTATCGTCAACCGGTACCACGTTGCCAGTGCCTATCCTCTCGCTTATTGTTACACGCCCAAAACGGCGTACGATATACTCTTTGCCGGAGCGCCCATCTCAGCCCAACAGTACTTTAAGATACTGGATTTCAACTCTTTCCTCCTTCCTAACCTTACGCTTGACGAACAGACAACCGACAACATGCGCGAAGCTCTTCTGTCCGAAGTAGCACCTACACAAGGGATGGTGCAGTCCGGCGAGCGCATCATCAGTCGCGGCGAAGTGGTGTCGCAACTCCAAGAACGCAAGCTCTACTCGCTACAGATAGCCATGGAGCAGAACGGCACCTATCAAGGCTCTTCCCTTCTCACTATCATCGGCAACGCCATGCTCATCCTCACTTTTGTCGTCCTGCTCATCCTCTACCTCTACGTCTTCCGGCCACAACATTTCCGCGACATCAACACCATCCTCTTCTTCTCTATCTTAGTCTGCATCATCATCGCACTTGCAGCCGCGGTGGTCCACTACACCAAACTGAGCATCTACCTCGTTCCCTTCGCTTGGGTTCCCGTCATCATCCGCGTTTTCTACGACTCACGCACTGCGCTCTATGTGCACCTCATCACCGTCATGATATGCTCTCTGCTCGCACCCGCTCCGTTCGAGTTCCTCCTGCTCCAGATTGCCGTTGGAATGGTGGCTGTCGGCTCACTTCGCGACATGGCACAACGCTCGCAACTCGTCCAGACGGCCGGATGGATTCTCGTCACGTACTGCGCCATCTACACCGCTTTCACCATGGCCGTCAATGGCGATTTTGCAACCATCCGGTGGCAGACGTACATCTATTTCTTCGTCAACGCACTGCTCATCCTCTTCGTATATGGACTCATCTACCTCTTCGAGAAATCGTTCCACCTTGTCAGCAGCATCACGCTCGTCGAGCTGACGAACATCAATTCCGAGCTCATGCTCCGTTTCGCCGAACAAGCTCCGGGCACGTTCCAACACTCGCTTCAGGTCAGTAACCTCGCCATGGAAGCCGCCAAGACCATCGGTGCCAACACGCTCCTCGTTCGTACAGGCGCGCTCTACCACGACATCGGCAAGATGACTGCTCCGCAGAACTTCACCGAGAACCAGCAGAACGGCGACAACCCGCTCAACCAAATGGATCGCATCACGGCAGCACGAACCGTCATCGCACACACCACAGATGGAGTCGCGCTCGCGCAGCGCATGCACCTGCCCGAAGTCATACAGCAGTTCATCATCCGGCATCACGGCACCACCAAAACGGCGTATTTCTACAACTCTTACTGCAACGAGCACCCGGGAGAGAACGTCGATGAGAACCTCTTCCGCTATCCCGGACCCAAACCCAACAGCAAAGAAACGGCTATTCTCATGATGGCCGATGCTATCGAAGCACGCAGTCGCTCACTCGACTCCTTCTCCGAGGACGACATCCGACAAATGGTTAACCGGATGATTGATGCACAAATGGCTGATGGTCAGTTCGATGAAACACCCCTCACGTTCCGCGACCTTCGCGACCTCAAACAAACATTCACTGCCAAACTCATCTCCATGAACCACCATCGCATCGCGTATCCCACTCTCAACAAGAAAACACAAAAGTGACGATTTGACGATTTACGAATGGAACGAATGAAACTATTGGTAAGAGACGTGTGAAGCGTACTCGGCAGTTTCGTACCCCTCCCCCGCAAGCGGGACCTCCCCTACCCTAGGGGAGGAGTTTGATAAGTACCGACTGACCCTGAAGATATAGAAACCATCCTTGTTGCATCCTTGTTGCATCCTAGTGGCATCCTTGTTTCTTCCTTGTTGTATCCTATTTGCAGCATTGTTGCAGTTCCGGCGCAACTCCTCCCCTAAGGTAGGGGTGAAGCAAAAACCGCTTCGCTTTAGCGAGCAAGGGCGGTTTTGCGATTGAAAGCCAGCGGCTTTCATAGAACGCCCCAGACAGGGGGACCGCTTGCGGGGGAGGGGTATGAAAATCGATATCACGTTATTTATTTAATTCGTTCGATTCGTGTGATTCTTTCTTACGCTGCGCTCCAGACGATCTGCTTCGCCGTGCGTGTTCGAAAAAAAACATCCATTCTCTAATTCTTGATTTTCTTTAACCTATTAACCCTTCTTATTCGTTTGATTTGTGTTCAAAAAACAACCTTCTGTCTTGTTCTGAAATATGTAGATACATTTAGTAACAAAAAGTCTATAATTTTAGAACAAAGTCAAAAATTTTTAGGAAAACGTCCACTTTCATAGAAAAGTGTCATTAAACATAGGAATATGTCTAGTTATCTGGGAAAAAATCTAAAAACTGTCTATTTGTTTTAGAAAAAATACAGATTCAACTACCTCGAAATACAGATTAACCACTATCATTCCAAAATATCGTCAAAAAGGCACGTTTTGAACCCGAAAAGTGCAACAAAATGCCCGTTTTTTTAGAAAAATGCATTTTTTTTGCATTTTATTGCCCGAAAATTTGGTCATGTCAAAAAAAAGCAGTACCTTTGCACCCGCTTTTAAAAAAAAGACTCCGGTGCTATCGTCTAGGGGTCTAGGACAACGGCCTCTCACGCCGTAAACCCGGGTTCGAATCCCGGTAGCACTACGAACTGCGCCACTTTGGCGCGGTTTTTGTATATAGACAAACAAACGGCATCAAAGCGTATTACGTTGAACCGTTAACAAGCGTATTGCGTTGAACCATTAACAAGTATATTATATGAATTGGGCTATTATATTACTGATTTCGTCGGTTTTTACCACCTATCATGCCGGCGTGTATGAGACCATCGGCGAGGTGGACATGCATTGCACCAAGACCGAAGCGAACGACATCTTCGATGCAATGATGAGGGACTTAGAGCACGACCCGGGACAACTGTTTGAATGGGCATTCTACGGAACAGGTGAGCAGAAAGACGACTCCCGCAAGCAAGGTTTCGTTATCCATTACGATACGGTTCGTTATTTCCCGTTGCCGGAGATTCTCAGCGTTGATCTCACGCTCATCTCTCCTCGAGGCAAGACGAGCGGACTTCACGCCGAACCTACTCTCTCCGACAGTCGCCATATACAAGGCGTACTGCCCACTGAGCCCGTAGGTGTCGGTTACGATTCGCCCCGAAGTCTCTTCATCAGCATCACGGATTTCAGTAGTATGCTGAAGTTCTGCGATGCCACGCTCACGCTCACGCCCGGCGACTCTGTACAGCACCTTGACATCCATACGCATTGCAAGTTCGGATGGTTCTTCAACCTCTTCATCTCCCGCAAGATGTACAGAAACACCATCGAATGGCGCGTTCAGCAGTTCCTCGAGAATCTTCGCTGCACGGCCGAGGGCGAGCCACTACAACCTATCCATATCGAGTTAGAATAGTTATCATTGTTCATAATCATGACGAGAAGATTACCCGGGGAAGAGATTGCCAACACATGGACGCATGTCTTGGGTGTGGTCGGCACGTTCGTTGTAGCATGGCCGCTCATGCGCATCGCTGCCAAGCACGGCACATTGAGTATTGTGGGGATGAGTCTGTTCTTGGCAGGGATGCTGTTCATGTACCTCTGTAGCACGCTCTACCACCTCGCCACGCCCGGCTCACAAACCAAGCGCGTCTTGCGTGTATATGACCATATCAGCATCTACGTGATGATTGCCGGCAGCTATTCGCCACTCTGTCTGGGCGTGCTGGGAGGATGGCAAGGCTGGAGTCTGTTCGCTTTTCTCTGGACATGCGTCATTGCCGGCATTGTCGGCAAGATTATCGCCCTCGGCAAGTTCCCCAAACTCTCACTCACACTTTATCTTGTCATGGGCTGGGCAGCCCTCTTGGTCATCCGGCCATTATGGAAATCCCTCCCGCATCCTGCCTTTTTCAGCATTTTTGCAGAAGGGATTTTCTATAGTATTGGCGCTTTCTTCTTCGCCAAAGACGAGCAGTACGCGTATTTCCACGCCATCTGGCACGTGTTTATCCTACTCGGATCACTCAGCCATACACTGGCTCTTTGGATAGCGTTTGCGTGACTTATCCTACCATCGAGAGTAGTACACCCGCAGCAACGGCCGAACCGATAACGCCGGCCACATTGGGTCCCATGGCGTGCATGAGGAGGAAATTGCCCGGGTTCTCTTCCTGACCTACCGTCTGACTGACGCGAGCGGCCATCGGTACGGCCGACACGCCCGCAGAACCAATAAGCGGGTTAATCTTGTCTTTCGAGAACATGTTCATGAACTTGGCAAGCAGTACGCCACCGGCCGAACCGAGCCCGAAGGCAATGATACCCATGCACAAGATCATCAGCGTCTTGGCGTTCAAGAACGAGTCGCCGGTAGCGGTTGCACCGACTGACAGACCCAAGAAAATCACGACGATATTCATCAAGTCCTCTTGTGCCGTCTTGCTCAGGCGATCCACTACACCGCACACGTTCATCAAGTTACCCAACATCAGACAACCAATCAGCGGAGCAGCATCCGGCAAGATGAGTGCCACTACCGTTGCCACCAGAATCGGGAAAACAATCTTCTCGGTCTTGCTGACAGGGCGCAACTGTTTCATCTTGATAGCACGCTCTTCTTTGGTCGTGAGCGCGCGCATGATGGGCGGTTGAATAACGGGCACAAGTGCCATGTACGAATAGGCAGCAATGGCAATCGGGCCGAGCAACTGCGGGGCTAATTTCGAGGTGAGGAAGATAGATGTCGGGCCGTCTGCACCGCCAATGATGCCGATGGAAGCAGCCTCTGCCTCGGTGAACGTGATGGCATCTATGCCGGTCAAGCCAAGTGCGTTGGCGCAAAGGAAAGTCACGAAGATACCTATCTGTGCCGCCGCGCCGAGGATGAGACTCTTCGGATTGGCAATCAGCGGACCGAAGTCGGTCATTGCTCCTACTCCGATGAAGATAAGGCACGGATAAATGCCGGCTTTCACGCCGATATACAGCAAGTCGAGCAGGCCGCCCTCACGCATGATAACGCCGTAACTATGGTAGTTCGGACTATTCTCATCGAGGAAAGCGGTCCACAAGTCTTGGTGGAACATCACGGGCGTGATGTCACCGAGAATCGGGTCGAGCACCCCGGGCAAGTTGGTCAACAACATACCGAAAGCGATGGGCAGCAACAACAGCGGCTCGTACTTCTTCTTGATGGCCAGATAAAGCAGGAAGAAAGCGACGAAGAGCATCACCACTTGTCTCCAACTGATATTCAAAAACCCAAGTCCGCGGAAGAACTCCGTCAAGTCGTCCACTGCTGACGACTCAACCTCTTCGCCCTCTCCTGCAATCATCTCTGCCTGCACCGACTCTTCACTGATGACGGTCATCGTCAACGCTTCAGTGGATGCCACGATACTATCCTGCGCGTGCAGGGGAGCACCAAGCAGCAGCAGACTCGCAATGGTAAGGATACAATGGTTAAGTTTCATTTCGCATCGATTGAGAGGTTATCCAAGCACTATGAGGAGGTCGTCCTGCATAACCGTCTGACCGGCAGCAACGGCCACCTGCGCTACTGTACCGTCTTGCTCGGCGAGGATGGGGTTCTCCATCTTCATCGACTCGAGAGTCAGCAATGTGTCGCCTTTCTTCACAGCCTGGCCAACACTGACGTTCACTTTGATAACCGACCCCGGCAGCGGGCTCTTCACTTGTACGCCGGCAGCTGCTGCTTTGGGTGCAGGAGCTGCTTTCGGGGATTCAGGAGCCGGAGCAGGCGCGGCCTTAGGGGCAGACGGAGCTTGCGGCACTTTGGGCGCTACCGGTTGGGGTGCCGGAGCTGCCGGCTTCTCTGTCTCTACAACATATTTCTTGCCATTAACGGTTACTTCGGTGAGACCACCTTCTATTTGTTCTACGGTGCATTGATACTCAGCTCCGTTGATTTTGAATTTGAATTCTTTCATGATGTTAAACAATTTTAATTGGTTAGAAACCCATATTATTCATTCCAAATGATTTTGCGTTCCATGCCGATGCATGTCCGGTCATGGTGAGACGTGTGTTTTGGATGTCATGTACACCGCTGTTGAAGAACAGGTGCAGCGCCATGGCGATTGCCGCCTCGTCGTCGCTCTCAGCCTGTGCCAGTGCCATGGCAATCGCGGCGATGGTGTCATCGCTCTCCGGTTGCGGCTTGCTGAAAGGCGATGGAGCCACAGGTGCCGGCTGATTCCATTTATCGGTCGTTGGTTGCGGCTTGCGGCGCATCATAATCATACCGAATAGTTTCAGGATGAGAATGAGTACCAGCAGCAACAGAATCACGATAACGAAACCCAGTATCGTCACCATCCATACATGTCCCCAGTTAGTTGTTTCAAGCAGTATCATAATACTTTGAACTTAAACTTTAAACTTTGAACTTTAAACTTTAAACTCTAAAGCGGTATATTGCAGTGTTTCTTGAGCGGGTTCGTCACTTTCTTTGTCTGCAATTGCTCAAAAGCCTTGATGATGCGCAGTCGTGTGTTGCGCGGCTCAATGACATCATCGATATAGCCGCGATTGGCAGCCTGATACGGACTCGCGAACTTGTCCTTGTATTCGGCCTCTTTCTCTGCGATGAACGCCTTGCGTTCTTCGGGGTCTTCAATGGCCTTGAGGGCCTTGGCATAAAGAACGCCGACAGCACCACTGGCACCCATCACCGCAATCTCGGCGTTGGGCCAACTGTAGCACAAGTCGCCTCGCAACTGTTTACAACTCATTACGATATGACTGCCGCCGTAACTCTTGCGAATGGTGACGGTCACCTTCGGAACAGTAGCTTCGCCGAAAGCGAACATCAGTTTAGCGCCATGGTCGATGATGCCGGCATACTCCTGACCGGTGCCACAAAGGAAGCCCGGCACATCTACCAACGTCAGAATCTGGATATTGAAGGCATCGCAGAAACGGACGAAACGCGCGGCTTTGCGGCTCGCATCGCAGTCCAATACGCCGGCAATCCAACTCGGTTGGTTGGCGATGATGCCCGTCGAACGACCATTGAAACGCGCAAAACCGCAGATGATGTTCTTCGCGTAATCTTTTTGCACCTCCATGAAGTCACCGTTATCCACAATCAGGTTGATGATGTCCTTCATGTTGTACGGCTTATTCGGATCGGCCGGCACCAGATCGTTCAGCGCGTCCTCGATACGGTCAACGGCGTCATGACACTCCAGACGAGGTGCCTCCTCCATGTTGTTCTGAGGGATGAAACTGATTAGTCGGCGTACTTCGGCAAGAGCCTCATCCTCGGTTGCGGCAACGAAATGCGTCACGCCCGACTTGGTTGCATGCACACGAGCACCACCCAACTGCTCCACTGTAACGTCCTCACCCGTAACGGATTTCACCACTTTCGGGCCGGTGATGAACATGTAACTATTCTGCTCGGTCATCATGATGAAGTCAGTCAATGCAGGACTATAGACTGCACCGCCGGCACACGGACCGAAGATGACGCTTATCTGCGGCACTACACCCGACGCAAGGATATTACGCTCGAAAATCTCCGCATAGCCCGCCAGCGCGCACGCACCTTCTTGGATACGCGCACCGCCCGAGTCGTTCAAACCGATGATGGGCGCGCCAAGCTTAACCGCCATATCCATCACTTTGCATATCTTCTGCGCCATCGTCTCACTCAACGAACCACCGATAACGGTGGCATCTTGCGCGAACACAAAAACCAAACGACCGTCAATAGTGCCCGAACCAACGGCAACTCCATCGCCCAAGAACATTTTCTTCTCCATGCCGAAATCGGTGCAGCGATGCGTGAGGAACATGTCCACCTCTTCAAAACTGCCCTCATCCAGTAACTTGTTGATTCTCTCACGGGCGGTATAACTGCCCTTGCCGTGATGCTTCTCCACAGCGGCATCACCGCCACCGGCTATCGCTTGCTTACGTTTCTCAATGAGTTTCTGAAGCTTATCTTGATTGTTTTCCATCAATTTACAAATTTACAAATTCTTAATTGAGTGAAGCATTACTTCGGTTGTTCGCATATCTCTGTAAGCACACTTTTGGTGCTCTTCGGATGCAAGAAAGCAATCATCAAGTTCTCTGCACCCTTGCGCGGCGCTTTGTCAATCAACTGGATACCCGCAGCCTCGCACTCTTTCAGCGCTTCTGCCACGTTCTCTACGTTGAAGGCCACATGATGTACCCCGCCGCGACCACCGTTCTTCTCGATGAATTTCGCAATCGTCGATTCGGGGCAAGTCGGCTCCAACAACTCAATCTTCACTTCACCAACCTTGAAAAAGGCGGTTTTCACTTTCTGATCTGCCACTTCCTCAATGCTGTAGCACTTGCTACCTGTGAGGAACTCAAAGAACGGCATCGCCTCATCTAACGACGTAACAGCTATGCCTAAATGCTCAATGTGAGTCGGTTTCATAATTGTTATCTTTATATTTTAATGTTATTTTGTTTGTTTGCTGTTTATTATTTATCCGTTCATCGGCATTCCGATGTTTCGGCATTTCGATGTTTCGTCATTCCGTCATTTCGTCATTTCGATGTTTCGGCATTTCGGTGTTTCGGCATTCCGATGTTTCGGCATTTCGATGTTTTGCTTTAACGCTTTAACGCTTTAACGCTTTAACAATTTAACAATTTAACAATTTATATTTCATTGTTTTATATCGTTATTTATTAGCACCTTCTTCGGCATTTTAACGAATTTGGGTGCAAAGTTACAAATTTTTTTTAATATATGCAAATTTTTAAGCAAAAAAATTCAAAAAAGTGCATTTTTACCTCTTTTTAGCATCCTTCCCACCCCTTTTTCTGCCCTGTCTCTACCCTGCCCCCACCCTGTCCCTACCCTGTCCCTACCCTGTCCCCCACTCTGTCCTCCACCTTCTACAGCCCTGTCTCTGCCATGCCGCATCTTCGATTCATTTCTGACTCCTCCCCTAAGGTAGGGGTGAAGCAAAAACCGCTTCGCTTTAGCGAGCAGGTGCGGTTTTGCGATTGAAAGCCGGTGGCTTTCATAGCACAGCGAAGCAGATCGTCC
>CALAUY010000092.1 GCA_937892015.1 uncultured Bacteroidales bacterium
GTATGAGGCTCCGACGGTGAGGAAGACTGTGCGCAGTGAGCAGGACGGAATTTTGCTCATCGTTCGAAGCCCGTTCGGAGCCCGTTCGAAGATTGTCATACCTCGTACGCTGTAGTTCGGACCATCTGCCTGTTCGAAAATAGTACGAAGAGAGTTACATGGAAGTTGCTTCGTTGACGTTTTATTTTTTACCCATAGACCTTATTTTACCTATAGACCTTATTTTTGACCTATACGCCTATTTTTGATCTATAGAGACATATATACATCAAAACAGACTGGATTTTGACCTATAGACCTGTTTTTTTGGGGTTGTTACGCTCAAAATCACCCAAAAAGTGTGACAAAAAAAATGGAGATAAAAGGTATAAAATGGGGATTTGAGGTACAAAATGATGATTTTTGGACACATTTTGCGCAAAAGACTTGCGTATGTCAGAAAAAAGCAGTAACTTTGCAGTCGAAAATGGAGGAAAAGATGTCGCGAAGTGATGAAGTAAGGAAGTAAGTTGCGATGGAAAGAAACAATGAAAATAGTTACTACGTGATTGAGAATACGATGCAATAGGATAATGAATGCGATGGATGGAGTGGAACTGTGAATGCGATGGAAGGGCGGAACTGTGAATGCGATGGATGGAGTGGAATAATGAATGCGAGGAATAGGATAATGAATGTGATGTGATGAGGTGAGATGTGATGTGATGAGGTGAGATGGGATGGGATGGGATGTAATGTAATGGAATGGAACAATGAGGTAAATTATTATGCAACGGAATAATGAATACGAAGCAACGGAATAATGAATACGAAGCAACGGAATAATGAATTACGGGCTGCTTGGGAGTTTGTGGAGAATACGGGTGTAAGTATTTTTCTCACTGGCAGGGCGGGAACGGGTAAAACCACGTTCCTTAGGACCGTAGTGGAGCGATCGCGTAAGCGGTCGATAGTAGTGGCCCCGACGGGCGTAGCAGCTATCAATGCCGGTGGCGTTACTATTCATTCTTTCTTCCAGTTGCCACTTGCACCGTACGTGCCAGGGACTAAACAGACGTTTACCGGCTCTTTCGGGGCAAAGCAAGCAGTTAGTGGAGTGGGCGGCTCTATTGGTACGGGCTCTATTGGGGCGAAACAAACATTTAGCGGTTCGGGTTCATTTGGTTCGGGGGGAAAGGCGCGGAGATTTGAGTTTAGTAAGGAGAAGCGAAAGATTATTGCGTCTATAGACTTGCTTATTATTGATGAGATTTCGATGGTACGAGCAGATCTTTTAGATGCTGTTGATAGTGTCCTTCGTCGTTTTCGTGACCGTAACTTACCGTTCGGAGGAGTGCAATTACTGATTATTGGTGACTTGGCTCAACTGACGCCGGTTGTTACACCTGAAGATGAACAAATACTGGCATCCTATTACAGTACGCCATACTTTTTCGGTTCGAAAGCGTTGCAAAAAATCGATTATGTGACTATCCAGTTGTCGCACGTATATCGTCAACAAGACAACACGTTTATCGAACTATTGAACGAGGTGCGTGACGGACATCCTTCTCATGCAGCATTGGCGCAACTCAATAAGCGCTACATACGCGGTTTTGTGCCTAAACCTGAGGAGCCATATATCCGTTTGACGACGCATAACCACTTTGCCAATTACTATAATGAATCGGAGTTGAACAAACTGCCGACGCAGACTCACACGTACACCGCTGATATTCAAGGCACTTTTCCCGACTATTCGTATCCCACAGCAGCCGAACTACAGCTGAAACAAGGGGCACAAGTTATGTTCGTCAAAAATGATCCGTCGAGCAAGCACCGCTATTATAACGGGCGAATAGGACGAATTACGTCGTTGACCGAACAGTTCATTTATGTGTTGTGCGAGGGTGATAATCAGCCGATTGAGGTCGAGCCGCTCGAATGGGAGAACGCGCATTATGCGCTCAATGAACAGACGCGCGAGATAGAGACCGAAGTGGTTGGCACTTTCCGTCAGTACCCGTTGCGCCTTGCGTGGGCTATTACTATACACAAGAGTCAGGGGTTGACGTTCGAGCGCGCTATTATCGATGCTAATCAGTCGTTTGCGCCGGGCCAGGTGTATGTGGCATTGAGTCGTTGCCGCACGTTAGAGGGTCTTGTGCTGGCCAGTCCGCTTACTGCAGATGCTATTATCAACGACCAAGAGGTGAACGACTATATAGCTCAACAGGAAGACAAAGCGACGCAAAGTATCACCCGACTGACCGAACTGAAGCAGGAATACGAACGTTACTTGCTGCTTCAACTGTTTGATTTTCATCCGCTTCTTCTCCAGCAAACATCGATGGCGCGGCTCTTTAGCGAGCATTTCTTTCGTAGTCAACCCATGCTCACCAAGCTGCATGCAGAGGCACTTTCAGAATTGGAGCAAAAAGTGATGGATGTGTCTGATAAATGGCAGCAGAAGATTCAGTCCATGAGTGCGGAGCAACTGCACGAATCGGTTTTTTTGGAACGAGTGAAGCGCAGTGCCGCCTATTTCCGTGACACACTGAACAGCGTTCTGCGCAAACCGCTGGAACTGAGTATGGCAGTGGAGAGTGGCAACAAACAGGTTATGCGGCGGCTGACCAATCTGTTGCAGGAAGAACGGCAACAGTGGCTTTCCCGTTGCATCTTGCTTGACAAGGTAGCAGAGCAGGGCTTTACCGTAACCAACTACTTGAATGAGAAACGGTTAGCGCTATTAGCCGTCATGGAGGACGATTCGTCTAAGACCAAGCGCAAACGGAGCTCGACAAAAGGTATGCGCAAAAGAGGTGCGTTATTCGGCAAAAACGCGCGATAAACTGAGCGAAACGAAGCGAGTATGACGCAAGACGGAGTCGCTGAAACGGAAGAATCAATATAGATAGCATCATGAGCAAGAAACGGCATATTATAGGTGGGACGATGGCTGCATTGATTGTAGTTGTAGTGGCTGTTGGATTAGGTTTGGGGTATATCTCGGGCATCAATGTGCGGTCGTGCGACAATGAGCGGCATCTTATCTATGTGTATCCAGAGACGACAGAGAATCAGTTGGTTGCCCAGATTGAGCAGGCCTACGATTTCACGTTGCCTTTTATGTTTCGACTGTGGTCGCGTTACATGCATTTGACGAGCGAGGAGCAACCGTTTATCCGGACGGGCTGTTACCAGATGGAGGCGACGATGAGCGACCACGAGGTGGTCAGTATGTTTCGTAGTGGCCGTCAAGTGCCCGTGAAACTGACTATCAGGAGTGTACGTACGCAAGGTCAATTGGCTAAGAGTGTTTCTCAGCAACTGATGCTCGACTCGGCATCTGTGGCCTCACGTTTATCTGATTCGACGTACATGAGCCGGTTCGGGCTGACAGTGCCGCAAGCAGTATGCTTATTCATTCCTGAGACATACGAAGTATGGTGGAATATGTCACCGGATGAGCTGTTTGGGCGCATGGAGCGAGAGTATCGTGCTTTTTGGAACGAGCGTCGTTTGTCGCAATGTGCACAGATGCAGATGGAGCCGTGGGAAGTGGTGACGTTGGCCTCTATCGTGGCCGAAGAGACCTCGAGAGACGAGGATAAACCGATAGTTGCAGGACTGTATATCAATCGTTTGCGTAAGGGGATGTTGTTGCAGGCAGATCCGACTGTCCGTTTTGCTGTGGGTGATTTTCGCATGCAGCGAATCTTGAACAAACATCTTCAGTATGAGTCGCCGTACAACACGTATCTGCATGCAGGGCTGCCGCCAGGGCCGATACGTATTCCGTCTCCAAAGACAGTAGATTATTCGCTCAACTATACTCCGTCGGACTACTTGTATATGTGTGCCTCGCCGGCGTTGGACGGGACACATTGCTTTGCCCGCACCTATTCGGAGCATATCCGCAATGCTCGTGCGTATCAACGTGAACTCAACAGAAGAGGGATAAAAAAATAAGGATTTTTTAACTTAATATCAATATGTCAGTACATACTCAATCGAGCCGGATGACGACGATTAAGGCGCGTCAGATGAAACAGAACGGCGAGAAAATTGCTATGCTTACGGCCTACGACTACACGCTAGCGCGGTTGGTTGACGAGGCCGGAGCGGAAATGATTTTGGTGGGTGACAGTGCCAGCAATGTTGTTTGCGGAACGCAATATACGTTGCCGATTACGATGGATGAGATGATTTTCCTCACGAAAGGCGTGGTGCGTGCAGCGCAACATGCCATGGTGGTGGTGGACATGCCTTTTGGCAGTTACCAAGTGAGCGAGGAGGAAGCTGTGCGCAATGCCGTTCGTATGTTGAAAGAGGGCGGCGCTGATGCCGTGAAGATTGAAGGCGGCGAGGAGGTTCTGCCGGCTATCAAGCACATGATTCGTGTGGGAATCCCCGTATGCGCTCATCTGGGGTTGACGCCTCAATCGGTCAATCAGTTCGGTGGTTATGGTCTCCGTGCTAAGCAAGAATCAGAAGCGGCCAAACTGCTGCGAGATGCCAAGCTACTTGACGAGGCGGGCTGTTTTGCCATCGTTTTGGAGAAGATTCCTGCTGCTCTGGCGGCCAAAGTAACGAAAGCTGTTTCTGCTCCTACTATTGGCATTGGTGCGGGCGATGCGACGGATGGACAGGTGTTGGTGCTGCATGACATGCTGGGGCTGAACACCGGTTTCAAGCCGAAGTTTCTGCGCCATTTTGCCGAGCTGGCCGAAGAGGTACACTCGGCTGTAGAGGCGTACGTGAGTGCGGTGAAAGACGGCTCTTTCCCTAATGCGGATGAGCAGTACTAATGTGTGTGCATGGCGAACGTGAGAGCGAATACGGAGTAGTGACACCCTCGAACGGGGTGCAGAACGTCGAGGACTCGTGAGATGGTGGAGCCGGTAGTGATGACATCGTCCACCACGAGGACGTGTTTGCCGCGGAGTTCTCCTGCGTTTTCCAGTGCAAAAACATGGCCTAAAGATGCTCGTTCTTCGAGCGTCTTTAGGCTTTGTTGTTCTGTATAGACGATGCGTCGGAGATGGGATGTATCTACGGGGATGCCGGTGATGTCGGAGAGCCCGCGACATATCCATTCGCTTTGATTGAATCCGCGCTCTCTTTCGCGTCTCTTATGCAGAGCTACGGGCATGAGGAGGTCGATATCGTTGAAGAAAGCGCTGTCGTTGGACTGTAGTGTAAGAGCAGCTTGTCGCCCCATCCATCGCGCCAGTTTGGGGTCATGATAGAACTTGATTGTGTGGATGATATGTGGCACGGCGGTCTTTCGGTCGTAGTAAGTGAAAGCTGCGCCACGAACGAATTTGTTGGCCGAGCCGTGTTCTCTCTCGTAAGGTGCAAAACTGCGGAAGAGCATCTCGAGTTTGTTGCCTCGATGCCACGCTTCTTCAGTCATTCGCATGCTGTGGAAGCATGGCTCGCAGACGTACTCTTCGTTGTCAGACAAAATTTCCCCGCAACCGGCGCAGCGGCGGGGGAAAAAGATGGATAGTAAAGCTTTTAGCATGCTTTGATGACTCTACCGCATTGCATGACGAACGTGAGTTGTTGGTCGTGGTCGAAACAGATGATGTCGGCATCTTTGCCTTTCTGGAGCGATCCTTTTCGGTCGTAGATGCCCATAATCTTTGCGGGCGTTTCGCTAATCATGCGACACGCATCTTCCATGGGGATTTCGGCTTGTTGTACGGCAGTACGTACGAGTCGGTCCATGGTGGCGATTGAGCCGGCAAGTGCGGATCGGTCGGCCAGTTTGCATACGCCATCTTCGACGATGACGCGGGGGTCGAAAGCGACGGCGGAGTCAGAAGCGGCCACAGCAAGCGAGTCGGTGATGAAGCACGTTTTCTCAGTGCCCTTGACTTGCCATGCCATCTTGAGCATGATGGGCGGTACGTGGATGCCGTCAGCAATCATCTCGATAGTCATGTTTTTCTCTGCGAAGATTGACTCGACCGTGCCGGGAATCTTGTATTCGCGTTTCTTATATACCACGGGCATGGCGTTGTAGAAATGCGTAGCGTGCGTCATACCCGCGAGGTTGGCCTCGTGTACGTCGTGGTACAGGGCTCGTGTGTGTGCTATAGAGGGGAGTACGTTGTGCGAAGCGCATGCTACAACGAATCCTTTCGAGCCTTCCAGTTCGGGTGCTTCGTCCCAACGCTTGAGAACGCCACGGCCGCGCTCTAAGATGGAGTAGTACTCTTCAGGGCGTGGTGCTTTAATCCACTCGGGAATCTGTGCGCCCGCTTGGGCGGGATTGAAATATGGTCCTTCAAGGTGCAATCCTTGTACGGGTGAAGTGTCGTCGAGCATCACCTCGCGGCAGGTGTCTATGGCCGCTTCCATCATGGGGACGGTTGATGAGCTGAGTGTGGGGAAGATGGAAGTGGTACCGAACTGCAGATGTGCCTCTACGGCCACATCGAATGCTTCGCGCGTTCCCTCCATGAAATCGCGTCCCCCGCCGCCGTGCACGTGCAGGTCGATGCCGCCCGGGACGATGTCAGCACCACAGACATCGATACGCTCGGCGTCTTGAATACTCAGTTGGGTGGTTTCCACCGCGAAGATTTTCGTTCCCTCTACGATGACGCTGCCGCCGTATAGCCAGCCTTGCGGAGTGAGGATACGTCCGCCGACAATCTGTTTGTACCTGAAGTTGCTCATGTGCTATAGGCTGTAAATAGCCGTGTTGATGGCCATAATCAGTTCGCCGATGTTGGTATCTTCGCTGATGATGCGTGATTTCCAGCCGGAATGTGGAATGAACCAACGTAGTTCGACGATACATTTTTTGGAGTTGGCAAAAGCTTGTGCTTCCAGGATTTCTCCCTCAGTAGGGCGGCGCTCGCCCTCGATAATCAGTGTTCTAAGCTCTTTCATGTTGTGATACGATATTTGCGTTTGGACTGCAAAGTTACTGCTTTTTTGGGATATATGCAAGTTTTTTGCAAGAAAAAATGCCTAAACTGCACAAAATAGACGATTTTTGGTTGCCAAACTGCACAAAATAGTCGATTTTTGGTTGCCAAACTGCGCAAAATGGTGATATGGAGGGTAGGGGGATGGTTGTGAGATGGTAGGGAGAAAGTTCGGAGAAAGTAGGGAGAAGGTACGGAGCTCCCTTCACCAGGTAGCGATAATTTAATCTATATAATTATGCTATGCGGATGGGGGCTGAACACGCATCACACGCGCAGCGCACGCGTAGCGATCGTCCGAGCCAGCGAGGAAAGAAGCAAACGAATGGAACTATTGACGAATGGACGAGTTACAATTGGACGATTGATTGACGATTGAATAATTGGACGATTGGGGTGGGGGTGTGGGGTTTTTAGAACACGAATCACACGAATCGAACGAATAATACAATTGGACGATTTATTAATTTGCTAATTATTCATTTACAAATTCTTCATTGGCAGTTTCATACCCCTCCCCCGCAAGCGGGACCTGTCTAAGGAATTCTATGAAAGCCACCGGCTTTCAATCGCAAAACCGCCCTTGCTCGCTAAAGCGA
>CALAUY010000093.1 GCA_937892015.1 uncultured Bacteroidales bacterium
AAACAACACCAAAAATGCCCTTTTTTGCCCTTTTGAGTTCGTTTTGGTGTTTTTTTCTTGCATATATGAAAAATTTTTTGTAACTTTGCAGCCGATTTTGAAAAAAGGGAACAAAAACACTTAGGGTTCACACCTCCCCGCAAGCGGGACCTGTCCTACCTTAGGGGAGGAGTTAAGAACAAACGGCCGAAGGGCTATTAAAAAAGAATATATCGATGAAGAATTTTGTAGAAGAACTGCGATGGAGAGGCATGCTTCACGACATCATGCCGGGAACGGAAGAGCAGTTGATGAAAGAGATGACTGCTGCGTATGTGGGAATCGACCCGACGGCGGATTCGCTGCATATCGGGCACTTGTGCGGCATTATGATGTTGCGCCATTTTCAACGTTGCGGACATAAACCCATTGCCCTGCTCGGCGGTGCAACAGGTATGATTGGTGACCCGTCGGGCAAATCGCAAGAGCGAAACCTACTCACAGAAGAGACGTTGCGGCACAATGTGGCGTGCATACAAGCTCAACTGGAGCATTTCCTTGACTTTCACTCGGACGCGCCCAACGCTGCCGAACTGGTGAACAACTACGACTGGATGAAGGACTACACGTTCCTCGATTTTGCTCGCAATGTGGGCAAACTGATTACGGTGAACTATATGATGGCCAAAGATAGCGTGAAGAAACGTTTCAATGGCGAGTTTTCGCAAGGCATGTCGTTCACCGAGTTCACCTATCAATTGCTGCAAGGATACGATTATGTGTACCTCAATCAGCATAAGAACGTGAAGTTGCAGATGGGCGGTTCAGACCAATGGGGCAATATCACCACAGGCACTGAACTCATCAAGAAAATGACCGGCAACGATGCTTTTGCGCTCACATGCCCCCTCATCACGAAAGCCGATGGCGGTAAGTTCGGCAAGACCGAGAGTGGCAATGTGTGGTTGAGTAAGCAGTACACCAGTCCCTATAAGTTCTACCAGTTCTGGCTGAACGTGAGCGATGCCGATGCCGAGCGGTACATCAAGATTTTCACTGCCCTCGAGCGCGAAGAGATAGAGTCGCTCATCGCCGAACATCAGTCTGCACCGCACCTGCGTCTCTTGCAGAAACGGCTGGCAGAAGAGGTGACGGTGATGGTGCACAGTCGTGCCGATTACGAAGCGGCGGTAGAGGCCTCGACAATCCTCTTCGGTAACGCCACGGCCGATGCGCTGCGCAAACTGGACGAACAGACATTGCTACAGGTGTTCGAGGGCGTGCCGCAGTTCACCATCAGCAAAACGGAACTGGAGGCGGGCATATCGCCGCTGGAACTGCTGGCAGTCCACACACAGATTTTCCCCTCCAAGGGCGAAGCACGCAAGATGATGCAGGCCAACGGTTTTTCCATGAACAAAGAGAAACTGACGGACGTGAACACGCCCATCGACGGCAAGGCACTCATCGACGGCAAGTATATCATCTTCCAGAAAGGCAAGAAAAACTACTATTTAGTAGTGGCGGAATAAGGGGGGAGGAGAGTCAGCTTTGTAACAACGAACAACGAACAACGAGCAACAAACAATGGCAAAAGGTAACATACTCAAATGGTTGCGGGTGGCGGCAGGGTTGGTCTTCTTGGCGGGACTGACGTGGTTGCTTTGCGACACGACCGAGTCGGCCCATCGATGCGTGGCATGGATGGCAAAGATACAGTTCTTGCCGGCAGTACTCCGCACGTTTGTGGCTTTCTCTGCAGTCTCGTTGCTGACGGTCGTGGCGTTGCTGGTTCTGACCAAACTGTTCGGCCGTATCTATTGCTCGGTGGTCTGCCCGATGGGCGTGATGCAAGACCTGTTCACGTGGGTCGGTAACCGCAAGGTCTGGAGGAAACTCACCAAGCGACTCGGGCCCAATCGTTGGCACTACGAGAGCGGGCATCCGAACGTGCGCAACGCCGTGCTCGCCGTTTTCTGCATCCTGCTCGTTTTCTGGCATCCCATCGCTTCGGTTATCGCGCCCTATTCGGCGTTTGCCCGCATGATTGCAGCGTTCGGCGGAAAGACGTCAGGACTCGTATTTGGCGTGTCGATTGCCCTTTTTGTGATTATCGGCGTTTGGGCGTTCATCCAAGGCCGCGCTTGGTGTAACACCATCTGCCCTGTGGGAACGATGCTCGGCATGTTGTCCAAGCACAGCGTTTATGCCCCGAGGATAGATGCAGATAAATGCACCGGTTGCCGCGCTTGTGAGCGTAACTGCAAAGCCCAATGTATCGACATACAGAACCACTCGGTCGATACGTCCCGCTGCGTCGATTGCTTTGATTGCCTCACCAAGTGTAAGTTCGACGCGCTGCATTTCGCAAGAAACCCCTTAACCCTCTCAAACCCCTTGAACTCCTCCAACTCTTCAGACCCCGACCGCCGTCGTTTTCTCGGCATGCTGGGCGCGTTGGCAGTGACGGGCGTGGCCCATGCGCAGCATAAGACGACCGATGGAGGACTGGCCGTTATCGAGGACAAACGTGTTCCCGCTCGTGCCGTACCAATCAAACCCGTTGGCAGTCAGAGTATAAGGCGTTTCACGCAACTATGCACATCGTGCCAGCTGTGCGTCACGGCCTGTCCGCAACATGTACTCAGGCCATCTACTGACCTTAGGACGCTCATGCAACCCGAGATACAGTACGACCAAGGTTACTGCCTGACCGGTTGCACCCGTTGCGCAGATATATGTCCCACAGGAGCTATTTTGCCGGTCACGAAAACCGACAAGACCGCTTGGCAGATAGGGCACGCAGTGTGGATTCGCGAGAACTGCGTGGTGGAGACCGATGGCGTCAGTTGCGGCAACTGCGCACGTCATTGTCCCACCGGTGCAATCATGATGGTGGAGAACGATTTCGGTCAACACATACCGACCGTTGACACGGAGAGATGTATCGGTTGCGGACACTGCGAGTACGTATGTCCCGCTCGCCCGTTCTCGGCCATCTATGTAGAGGGACATCAACAACACCGGAAGATTTGACATGAACAGACGACATTTCATAACGACGCTTGGCGGAGCGGCTGCTGTGACGGGAATCGCCCTTGACGGTTGCTCTCGGCAAGACCCCAAAGCAGCGGATACAGCTGCTCTCGGCGAGATTCCGACGGACAAGATGGAATACCGTGCCGGCATGCACGGCGAAAAAGTCAGTCTCTTGGGATATGGGTGCATGCGATGGCCGACCAAAACGGGCGGTGACGCGAAGAGCACTAACGACATCGACCAAGAGGCGGTGAACGAGTTGGTGGATTTTGCTATGGCACATGGCGTCAATTATTTCGACACGTCACCCGCTTACTGCAAGGGGTTCTCTGAAGAATCGACGGGTATCGCTCTCGCGCGTCATGCGCGCGAACATTATTATATTGCTACTAAGCTCTCTAATTTCGACCCCTCGACATGGTCGTTCGAGGCCTCGAAAGCGATGTACGAGCGCTCCATGCAGCGACTCCGGACCGACTATTTCGATTTCTATCTGTTGCACGGCATCGGCATGGGTGGGATGGAGAACTTGCACGGACGGTACCTCGACAATGGTGTCCTCGATTTTCTGCTGGCAGAGCGAACGGCCGGCCGTATCCGTAATCTCGGCTTCTCGTACCACGGCGACATTACGTGCTTCGATTATCTGCTCTCGCTGCACGATAAGTACCACTGGGATTTTGTGCAGATTCAGATGAATTACGTCGATTGGCATTACGCCAAAGAGGTCAACCAACGCAATACCAACGCCGAGTATCTGTATGGCGAACTCGACAAGCGCGGCATCCCTGCCGTTATCATGGAACCTATCCTCGGCGGTCGATTAGCCTCGCTCAACGAGGGTGCCAACATGCGCCTCAAGCAATGCGAGCCGCAGCGATCGGTAGCATCGTGGTCGTTCCGTTTCTGCGGCACTTATCCCCGCGTGATGACCATCCTCAGCGGAATGACGTATATGGAGCATCTGCACGATAATCTGCGCTCGTTTGCGCCTTTCGTGCCGCTGCAAGACAACGAACTGGCAATGCTGGAGACCATCGCACACGAGTTTGTTCATTACCCCCTCGTGCCCTGCACCGCCTGCCAGTACTGCATGCCATGCCCGTATGGACTGGATATACCGGGCACGTTCAAGCATTACAATCGTTGCCTTAATGAAGGACGAGTCAACGACAACCCCGAGTCGGAAGACTACAGGCGGTTACGCCGACAGTACCTCGACAGTTACAGCCGCGAGGTGGCACGCGAACGACAAGCTGACCACTGCATCGGGTGCGGACAGTGCAAGATCCATTGCCCGCAACATATCGACATCCCTGCACAGATGCTGCGCATCGACCGCTTCGTCGAGTCGCTGCGCAATAATGTGGAGTAACGATAACGATAACGATAACCAATAAACGAAAAACGATAAGAATATGCAAGCAACTATTTTTCTAATGCTCGGCACGTGGGAGATTATCGCCATAGTAGCCGTCATACTGCTTCTCTTCGGGGGCGCAAAGATTCCCGAACTGATGCGCGGTTTAGGGAAGGGTGTCAAGGAGTTCAAGAACGCCCAGAAAGAGGTGGAAGATGCCATTAACGGCGAACCCGAGGCGGAAACTAAAGCAGCCAAGCCCCAACAGACTACAGAGACCAAAGCACCGGAGACCAAGACCGAATGAGCGGTTGTGACGAATAGGTTCCGCCGTATGAGCGAGAAAACCGAATGAGCGAGAAGGACTTGACTTTTTGGGAGCATTTAGATGTACTGCGCGGTGGACTCATCCGCTGCTTAGTGGTCGTGGTGGTGGTTGCTGTAGCTGCATTCTGCCTCAAGGACCAACTGTTCGACCTCATCCTCTGGCCGCAAAAAGCGGATTTTCCGACGTATAAGCTCTTGCGTCGAATCGCCCCTGACGGCACTTTCTCCGACATTGCGCTCATCAACACGGGTCTCGCCCAACAGTTCATCGTCCACATGCGGGTGGCTCTGGCCGTGGCTGCGCTGCTGGTGACACCGTATATTGTCTATGAGGTTGTCCGTTTCGTCTCACCGGCACTCTATCCCAACGAACGTCGTGCATCGTTGCCGGCCGTCATTGCCGGACTGGTGATGTTCCTCTTGGGCGTGGCACTCACGTACTGGCTGCTTTTCCCGTTCACGTTTCGTTTCCTCGGCACGTACCAAGTGCAAGAGGGGGTGACCAACCTTATCTCGCTCGATTCGTATATCTCCACACTGCTTATCATGTGTTTGATGATGGGCGTACTGTTCGAACTACCCGTCCTGTGTTGGTTGCTCGCGAAGATAGGGTTACTCACATCCGAACCGATGAAGAAGTACCGCAAGCACGCTTTTGTGGTCATCCTGATTGTCGCGGCAGTTATCACTCCGACCGGCGATGTTTTCACCCTTTCGATGGTCGCGTTGCCGATTTATTTGCTCTATGAAGTAGGTATTTTTGCCGTAAAAAGTGTCGAAAAAGGCAAAAAAACATAAAAAAACGCATTTTTTTGCATTTTTTTAGCCCAAACACTTGCATATTTGAAAAAAAAGCAGTAATTTTGCACCCGCTTTCGAAAACAAGCATCGCTCAATCGACGAGAAACATGCGTTTTTGAACATATTGTCTAATGGTATAAAGGCTATTACGTCAGATTTTGGTTCTGAAGATCTTGGTTCGATTCCAGGTTAGACAACCCAACAATACGGAAAAACCGCATTTGCGTGCGGTTTGTTCGTGTCGGTTAGTGTGATGGAATACGGAAGACTGTCACAACGCTTTTTGCGCGAATAACTTCCGAGATTATTAAGTAACACAGAATGAAAACTTTTGAACTTTCAGGCGAACTCCGCAGTGAGTTCGGCAAAAAAGCAGCCAAAGAGCTGCGCAAACAGGAACTCGTTCCATGTAATCTGTACGGTAGCGGCGAGAACATCACCTTCACGGTGAAAGTAGCCGATGTACGCAAGTTGATTTACACCCCCGACACGATGGTCGTTATTCTGACCATTGCCGGCAAGAAGCACAACGCAGTCATCAAAGAGCTGCAGTTCCATCCCGTTAAGGAGCAACTGCTCCACATCGATTTCCTTGAGGTGACCGACAAGAAACCCGTGACGGTGGATATCCCCGTTCAGGTAGTAGGGCACGCCGAGGGCGTAAAAGCCGGTGGTAAACTGTCGCTTGAGGTACGCAAACTGAAGGTTTGTGGTCTGTACACCAATCTGCCTGACCGCGTGGTGGTTGACGTGACGTCACTCGGACTGGGCAAACGTATCCAAGTGTCCGACCTGCATTTCGACAACTACTCTATCGCCAACGTGAAGGACATGATGGTCGTTCAGGTGAAGGCAACCCGCGCTTCGAAACAAGCTGAAGAGGCGTAATCAACGAACAGAGAGGCAACGAAAGGACGAGACTATCTCGTCCTTTTATCTTTAAAAAGTTCAAAGTTCAAAGTTTAAAGTTGTTTAAGAGTTTAAGAGTTTACCATGAAGTACCTGATTGTAGGTTTGGGAAATATTGGTGACGAGTATGCCAATACGCGGCATAATATCGGTTTCAAGATGCTGGATGCCTTTGCGTCGAGCATAGGCGCGGCGTGGGAAGACAAGCGATACGGGTTTATCAGTCGTTGCCGCGTAAAGAATGCCGAGATGGTGCTACTCAAACCCTCTACTTTCATGAACCTAAGTGGGATGGCAGTGCGTTATTGGTTACAGAAAGAGAATATCCCGCTTGAGAACCTCTTCGTGTTAGTGGACGACCTGAACCTGCCTTTCGGTACGTTGCGCATGCGTAAAGCCGGTTCGGCCGGCGGGCATAATGGGTTGAAGAACATCGAGCAGTGCCTCTGCACGCCCAATTACTGCCGTCTGCGGTTCGGTATCGGTAACGAGTATGC
Source organism: uncultured Bacteroidales bacterium (assembly GCA_937892015.1). GTDB lineage: Bacteria > Bacteroidota > Bacteroidia > Bacteroidales > Paludibacteraceae > Colicola. The sequence goes on from CALAUY010000093.1 coordinate 6,913, forward strand.
GCGCGGCGCACAGATGAGTTTTGTATTGGGTGAGTGGACGGACGACGAGGCGAAACAACTGCCTGACCGACTGACTATTACGACTGAGATTATCCAATCGTTTTGTTTACAGGGTATTGACCAAACAATGAATCAATTTAACGGCAAATAAATATGCAATATCTCCGTCGTTTCTGGCATCATCCGTGGACCACAGCTTGCTGTAATATCCTTTTGTTGCTCGTGCTCTACAGCGCGATGCGCATTTTTTTCTACTATCAGTTCCCCGGTCTTTTTGGTGGTGCATCGTCTGACCACCTCCACGAGATGTTGTTGGGCGGCATTCGTTTCGACCTGACAGCCGTGCTCTATCTGTCATCGGTGTATCTGTTGATGGTACTCTTGCCATTGCCCGAATATGTCCGCAATAGTTTTGCTTACCATATCGTCGAGAAACTGTTTTTCTTTATCCCCAATGCCGTGGGTATCATCGCCAATTGTATAGATATGGCGTATATCCCATTCTCGGGACGGCGTACGACTGCATTGGTTTTCACCGAGTTTGCTCACGACCATAACGCGCACAATATTATCTTGCAAGGCATGCGCGACTATTGGTTCGTCACCCTTTTCTGCATACTGTTGCTCGTGTTGCTCTGGGTGTGTTATCGTCGTCCGCGAATACCGGTTGCCATCAATCGTGCCGTGTACTATTCGGTGGAGACGGCTTTTTTGCTCATCTCAACCTATTTTATCGTCATTGGCATACGCGGAGGTTTTGGTCGCTATACGCGCCCCATCACTATCTCGAATGCCATGCAATACGTGGATAATCCCAGCGAGACGTCACTGGTGCTGAATACACCGTTCACCATCATGAAGTCGCTTGAGCCGCGCAAGTTTGAGGCACCGCAGTTTTTCCCGCAGGGCGAACTGAAGTACATCTGCACGCCCATTCACGACGAGGTAGAGCAGCGCCGGACAATCAATGTGGTCATTCTTATCCTTGAGAGTTTCGCTACAGAGCATATAGGCTTCTATAATCCAGACCTCGACGACGGCACGTATAAGGGCTTCACGCCTAATCTGGATGCCATCCTTGCCCAATCGGTGACGTACCAACACTCGTTCGCTTCGGGACGTAAGTCGATAGATGCCATGCCCTCTGTGCTGTCGAGCCTGCCGATGATTCTGGAGTCGTATATCACTACCCCGTACGCAACGAACGATGTGTCATCGGTGGCAGATGTGCTGAGTCATCGGGGGTATCGGACGGCTTTCTTCCATGGTGCACCGAACGGGAGTATGGGTTTTGAGGCATACGCACGTAGCGCAGGGTTTGAGAGTTATTATGGCCTGAATGAGTTCTACTCTGACACGCACGCCCCGCATGCGGCTTACGATGGTACGTGGGCCATCTGGGACGAGGAGTTCCTACAGTATTACTGTCACAAGATGTCCTCGTTGCGCGAACCTTTCTGTACCGCCGTCTTCACTGCCTCCAGTCATCATCCTTTCAAGGTCCCCAAGCGGTATGCAGGCCGTTTCCCGAAAGGTCAGCAGCCGCTTTGCGAGTGTATTGCTTACTCCGACTATGCGCTGGGGGAGTTCTTCCGCGAAGCAGAACGACAACCGTGGTTCGACCACACGTTGTTCGTCATCACGGCCGATCATACCAGTCAGCTGTATCACGAAGAGTACCTCAACAATGCCGGACTGTTCCGTGTGCCAATTGCTTTCTATATGCCGTCACTGCTTACTCCGCGTTACGATACCACCCAAATGGTCTCGCAAGTGGATATCATGCCGTCAGTGCTGGGGTTGACCGGAACGGACGAACCTTTCTTCGCTTTCGGCCAAGATGCGCTCAACCAACCCAAACGGCATAATTACGCGCTGTGCTACAACTACCCTGATTACCAGATTATGTCGCCGAATGGCATGCTACTATTCGATGGAGAAAAGGTGACAGATGCGTCACCCACGCTGTCGGAGGCAGAGAAAGAGGACATGCTGCGCTACCTCAAAGCATTCGCACAACAGTACCTCACGCGCATGATTAACAACCATCTTACGATACAAGAAAGTGACTGATATGGCCGAAGAAAGGGTGGATAAGTATCTCTTTGCCGTGCGCATCTATAAGACGCGCTCTGTGGCTGCCGATGCTTGCAAGAGCGGCCGTGTGAAGATGAACGGCGTAGAACTCAAACCGTCTCGCACTTTCCATGTGGGCGATGTGTTCACGGTGCGGAAAGGACCTGTCACCTACACCTACAAAGTGCTGCAATTGTCCGGAAACCGACTCGGCGCGAAATTGGTGCCCGACTATCTTCAGGATATCACATCGCCCGAACAGCTCGAACTGCTTGAGTTGGCACGACTCGCAGCACAGTCAGGCAGAGATAGGGGCACCGGTAGGCCTACGAAGAAAGACAGGCGTGATATTGAAACATTTATTTCCGATGATTACGACCCGAGTATAGATTGGGATGACGATGAAGACTAAGAAAGACAATATTGCCGAATATATCCTCCGGACGTGGCAGATGGAGGACCTGGTGCGTGCTTTTCCTGACGACGAGGCGTTGGAGCATAACACCTACTTGCGCGACCTCAAGCAGATGATGCGCGATGAGGGTGTGATGCAGGCAGGACACGTGCAAATCGTTCGCAATGCCGTTCACGAGCTCGAGGAATTGCACCGTGCGCTTTACGATACAGAAGCAACATACCGCGCTGCGTGGTTGCAACTGATGCCATCTATATACTTGCTCAAAGCCAAAACCGACCGACCAACGCAATCGGACATGGAGATGTGCCTCACGTTTCTGTACGAGATTATGTTGCTGCGCCTGCAGAAGAAACCCATCTCTGCCGAGACGACTGCCGTGCAAGAGGACGTGAGTCGGTTACTGGCCTTCCTTGCAGCGCAATATCAGCAGGACGATTATGACGATTATGACGACGAGGCAACGCTTTGACTTCATACTACGCTATTTTTCTGAGCATATGCCCGAGCCCGAGCCGGAGTTGCATTACGGGTCGCCTTTTGAGTTGTTGGTGGCGGTTATGCTCTCAGCGCAATGCACCGACAAGCGCGTCAACCTTGTGACACCCGCGCTTTTTGCTGCATACCCCACGGCTGAATCGATGGCACAGGCTTCCGTGGAGGATATCCTTGCTTTTATCCGTTCGGTCTCGTACCCAAACGCCAAAGCGCAGCATCTCAGTACGATGTCGAAACAGCTCGTTGCCGATTTCGGGGGACAAGTGCCCGATTCGGTGGAGGCACTGACCACCCTGACCGGGGTTGGACGCAAGACAGCTAATGTCGTGTGTGCAGTCCTTTGGAACCAACCCGCTATGGCCGTTGACACGCATATCTTCCGCGTTGCCGAGCGCATCGGACTGACAACCAACAGCAAGAACCCGCTTCAAACAGAGCAACAGCTGGTGAAGTTCATCCCCGCTGAACTGATTCCCAAAGCCCATCATTGGTTACTTCTCCATGGCCGATACGTGTGCACTGCACGACAACCCCGTTGCTTGGCAACAACCCCTGATGCCAGCCCCGTCACCCCTAATGCCTGCCCCCTCACCCCCGCCTGCCGCTTTTTTGCCCAACAACAGTCCCATTAGTCCTATTAGTCCTATTGGCCTTATTAGTCTTATTAGTCTTATTAGTCCTCTTAGTCCTATTGGTCTCATTTGTCCTATTAGTCCTATTAGTCCTATTAGTCCTCTTGGTCTCATTGGTCCTATTGGTCATACTTTCTACACTCCTGCACTCTCATCAACTTCGGTACTAATCTGGCTCCTCCCCTAAGGTAGGGGAGGGGGACCGCTTGCGGGGGAGGGGTATGAAACTGAAGAAACCGCAAACGTAAATTATTCAATTATTCAATCGTCCACAGCGCAGCAGATCGTCCGAGCTTGCGAGGAAAGAATCACACGAATCGAACGAATAGGAAACGCACCTGCTCGGGGCTTATCCCAAACAGGTGCGTTAACTAAACAGCTGTAGTAGTGTTACTACGATTCAAATTAGCATAGGGGATATTTTCACTCGAAAATCAGAGACCATACTCTGTTCCATCAGAAATATCACTACCCATTTTAAGATTACCGTTCTCAAAGTACTGATCTGTACTGGCGGTAACAATATCCATGTTCTTAATACCAACTACCTTGTAGGCAGGATTCATATATGCCTTTTTCATAATGTCCAATTTCTTAATTTATTTAACAATGTATTTCTTCTCACCATTTACAATATAGAACCCTGTAGCAGGGATGGTGGTAATGCGACGACCAAGTAAGTCGTAGATTTCGGTGTTTGTACCATCTTCCGCAAGATTTTCAAGAGAGGTGGCATCCTCTTCGATAGAGAGAATCCGCATCCCCGGTGCGAGAGTGACCTCATCTAATGAAGCGAGGCCATGGAAATATGCACGATTCTTTGCTACTTTAACTGTGCCGCCTACTACCTTGCGAAGACCGGAAGTTGTAAGAATATAATTATCATCATTTGCAGGCACAGTCTTTTCATCTTCATCCAAATTCCCGACAAGACCCGTTGCGGACTGAACATCGCCGGGATTACCGGTATATGTTACAGAAATCGTACTTGCTGTTGCTCGGAAAACGTAAGGAGTACCAGCAGCCATCTGACCTTCAACTTGAGTCAATGCGATACCTCCGGAAACTTTGCCTGCTATTGTGTAAAGAGTCATACCGCTATACGAAGAAGAAGCATATGGTAAACAAATCGTACCATAATAGTTTTCAGTTAAACCATCTCGACTATACGTGTTTGCGGGGAAATTGACCTGCAAGCCTCTGCCATAGGTGTAAACAAACTCATACTCACCACCGATATCTGTGGTTAGTGTAATGTTTTGTGCATTATTTGTGTACACTTCGTAGGTGTTTCCATCTTCGCTGCGAGTAATTGTTGTTCCTTCACTATAACCAAACCAATCAAAATACTCAACATCATCATTACCAACAGCTTCCATCAGCATTTTAAATAGAGGATTATCTCCGGCATCAAAAGAATGCTTTACGGAGCATTTGGAATAATCGGAAGATTTAGTAGTTAATTCCCATGCTTGGCCGGTATCCCATGCGGTTTCTGTTTTGTCACTGGCAATTTTAATTATAGAAGGACGATACCGCACGTTGGTTACCTCACCATTACCGTTATCCGCACTTGGATCAAAAGTAATTTTGACATCGTACTTACGCTTAGTATCAACTACAATATTCCAATTAGACGAAGGCCAAGCACCACCGCCATCGCCATTATATGAGTGATTTTTAACCACTTTGAAAGCATTTGATGTTTCACCGGTATATAGAGTAACTGCTGTTACTTCCCAAACATAAACGCCGTCAGATAGAGTCATCTCGTTGGTTGTCGAGTTGACATCCCAGTCAGAACCCGTTAAGTGAGAGGATCCCACGACGGTGTAAGTATCCGCCCAGACATTACTTGCTCCGAAGAAGGTTAAGACTCCGAGGAGCATTAAAGAATACATTTTTTTCATAAGCTTATAAAATTTAACGTTAAACATGTTGTTTTTTTACTTTGTTTGTTTTTGTTGGTGTTTTTTGTGTTTTTGTTTTGTTTGTTGATTATTGTTATTATTTTATTTTGTTTGTTTTTGTTTTGAGTTGTGCTCTGACCGAGAGGCGCGGGGAGGCGGGGAGCGGGGTAAAAAACGCAGATGGGAAGTCTCGCTTCTTGAGGTTTTCACGCGACCTAACACAATAAGACCGCCCATCTGCGCGAGAGTAAAATATGCAAAGACATGTACACACAAAAAAGCGTGAGCTAACTGCTTTTGATTGGTAACTTCGGGCTTCGACTCCCACTACTTCCAATTCAGCAGATTAGCCCACACCAACTGTGTGAGCAATCCGCATTACTTAGGAAAGTAGTGTCAATTTGTCGAAGATTGAAGTTATCCTAAAATAAGCGAACGCTATTTATGTAATGTCTTTAGACGTTTATTTCATCATACAAAATTGATTTAATTGTTTTACGCATCAAATTTACCATTATAAATATCCAATGGGTTGATATCGAACTCGTTATCGCCCCAACAGAGTCCCCAATTGTTGAAATAGAATTGTTGGAACAACTCTTTATTGAGGTACTTTTTCACGATGGGTAGGCGCGACGTAGAGATGAACGGGAAGAAATCGGTGAGCCGTTTCGTTCCGTCATCAAACCGGACAAGGATCTTGTAGTTGCCCTGATATGTCGCGTCAGTAATCATGACTATATTTTTTTCGTTATAACAACTCTTTGTATGGTGTTCCCGTAAGTGAAGACTTGCTCCCAGGCGAACAGCATGGCTTCTTTATGTTTGGCGACGAAAGCCTTCAGTTGTTTAAGCTTCATCGGCGGAAACTTGCCGGTCACTTCTTGGTAAGTCGTTCGATATACCTTCCCGTCCTTGGTATGCAGAATCACTTTCATCACCGCATCTCCATAGGTTGCGTGAATATGTATAGGCTCGTGGTCGTTTGTGTAGAAACCTATTATTATTCCAAGGTATTCGTATATAACCGGCATTAGTGTTGCAAAAGTTAATTGTTGCGCGGATACCAATTCGCGGTGCAAAGTTACAACTAATTTTTGATATATGCAAGAAAAAAGTGAAAAAAATGCAGAAAAAGAGTGATTTTAGTGGAGAATTATGCATTTTGAGGCAAAAAACCACATTATTTAATTGACGATTGGACAAGTGACGATATTGACAATTGGACCGCCCGTACGGGCTATTTACGAGTTGACGATTGATTTACGATTGAGATGATTGGACGATTGATTAATTTACTAATTATTCATTTACAAATTCTTCATTGGCGCTTTCATACCCCTCCCCCGCAAGCGGGACCTGTCTAGGGAATTCTATGAAAGCCACTGGCTTTCAATCGCAAAACCGCCCTTGCTCGCTAAA
>CALAUY010000094.1 GCA_937892015.1 uncultured Bacteroidales bacterium
TAACAGAGTAAGAGGGAATGTTCACAACTTTACCATCGACAACGATGTGACGGTGGCCTACAAGCTGACGAGCAGCAGCGCGTGTGGGAGCAATACCGAGGCGATAAACCACATTGTCGAGACGGCTCTCGAGCAACTGCAGAAGAACCTCACCAGTGATGCCCGATGACTTGGCTGCTTTCTCAAACATATTACGGAACTGACGCTCGAGAACACCATAGGTGTACTTAGCTTTCTGCTTCTCTGCCAACATGACACCATACTCAGACTGCTTTCTGCGACGAGAGTTGCCATGCTGTCCAGGAGGGAAGTTTCTCTTGGACAAAACTTTGTCGGGGCCGTAGATGGGTTCACCAAAACGGCGTGCAATTTTAGATTTCGGACCTATATACTTTGCCATAATATTTGTTATTCGGGAATTGGCTGGGAACTGCAGGGCTGATGCCTGCCACGCTCCTGCTTCGTTCCGTTGATTTGATAATTGTTATTGTTTAGAAGTTTATACCTTACGACGCTTTGGAGGACGGCAGCCATTGTGTGGCAGTGGAGTGACATCGACAATCTCGATAACCTCGATACCTGCACCATGGACGGCACGGATAGCCGACTCACGGCCATTGCCCGGACCCTTAACGTAAGCCTTCACCTTGCGCAAACCAAGGTCGTAGGCAACCTTTGCACAATCCTCACCTGCCATCTGAGCAGCATAAGGAGTATTCTTCTTTGAGCCACGGAAGCCCATCTTACCGGCAGAAGACCAGGAAATAACCTGTCCTTCACCATTAGCTACGGTAACTATTACATTGTTGAAAGAAGAAGAAACGTGGAGCTGTCCAACGCCATCTACTTTTACAACGCGCTTCTTGGTTGCAACTGTTTTTTTTGCCATTGTTGTTTGATTTTTAGGGGTTTCAGGCTCTCGTCATGCTGCTTCAAGCGGCGGTTTGGAGGTCTTGAAACCGGTTGGTTGTTTACTTCGTTGCTTTCTTCTTGTTTGCAACAGTTTTCTTTTTGCCCTTGCGGGTACGAGCGTTATTCTTGGTCGATTGACCACGAACAGGTAGTCCGATACGGTGGCGCACACCACGATAACAACCAATATCCATCAAACGCTTGATATTGAGCTGCGTTTCTGAGCGAAGATCACCTTCCACCTTGTAGGAGGCACCGATGATTTCACGAATCTTAGCAGCTTGGTCGTCTGTCCAATCCTGTACCTTGATGCTTGGGTCAACGCCTGCTTCCGCCAGGATTTTCTTTGCACTGCTGCGACCTATTCCGTAGATGTAAGTCAAACCGACTTCCCCAATCTTATTCTGGGGTAAATCTACACCAACAATTCTTATTGCCATAATTCTATACTATAAGGATAAAATGAATAATTACTAATCTGAGATGCTTATCCTTGACGCATCTTCATCTTAGGTTCTTTTTTGTTGATAACGTAAAGATGACCTTTTCGGCGAACGATTTTGCAGTCAGCATTACGTTTCTTAATGGATGCTCTTACTTTCATGAGAGTAACTTTTTATTTATTTATAACGGAATGATATACGTCCCTTGGTGAGGTCATACGGGCTCATCTCGACGCGGACCTTATCGCCCGGGAGAATTTTGATATAATGCATGCGCATTTTCCCCGAGATGTGTGCCGTAATGACGTGACCACTTTCCAACTGAACACGAAACATTGCATTGGATAGAGCCTCAATGATTGTGCCGTCAACTTCTATTGCATCTTGTTTTGCCATATATTGATGTTTTTATTAGATGAATCGGTCTCCGAGTGTTTGCTTGATATACTCGAACGTAGAGAGGATGTCGGCCTTGCCGTTGCGAACGCATACCGACAACTCATAATGTGCTGCGTGTTTGCGATCGGCGGTACGTGCTGTCCAGCCATCGTTCTCGATGATGACGTTGCGTTGTCCCATGCAAATCATAGGTTCGATGGCTATCACCATGCCGTTCTTCAAGACCACACCGTTGCCTCTACGCCCATAGTTGGGGACTTCGGGGTCTTCATGCATCTCGCGCCCAATGCCGTGTCCAACGAACTCGCGGACCACGTTGTAACCTTTACCTTCACAATGGTGCTGGATAGCGTAACTGATGTCCCCTACTCTTCGGCCGGTTATTGCTTGGTCGATTCCGAGATACAATGCTTCTTTCGTCGTCCGAAGCAACTGCATTACGTCATCGCTCACTTCGCCTACGGGGAAGGTATAAGCCGAATCGGAATGGAATCCATTGAGCAATATGCAGCAGTCTAATGAGACAATGTCTCCCTCTTTGAGAACCTGTTTAGCAGAAGGAACACCGTGCACCACCTGTTCATTTACCGAAGTGCACAAAGCGGCGGGATAGCCTTCAAACCCTTTGCAGGACGGTATTCCCCCATTGTCGCGGATATATTCCTCTGCCAACTTGTCTAATTGAGCAGTAGTCACTCCCGGAGCGATGACTTTGGCGAGTTCGCCATAAGTCATGCCCAGAAGTTTATTGCTTGCACGCAAAAGCTCTACTTCTTCATCTGTTTTGAGAAAAACCATCTAGTTTTTGATGCATTAGTATGCCATTGCGCCGGAACGTCCCTTAATCTTGAAGCCATTGTCGAAGAATCCGTCGTAGTGACGCATGAGCAGATGGCTCTCAATCTGTTGGAGCGTATCCAAAATCACACCGACCATAATCAGAAGCGATGTTCCTCCGAAGAACTGTGCAAAACCCATGCTGACACCCGCGAGACGAGCAAAAGCAGGAAGGATGGCCACAATTGCGAGGAAGATACTGCCCGGGAGAGTGATACGAGACATGATAGTATCGATGTACTCGGCCGTCTTCTTACCCGGCTTAACACCCGGAATAAATCCGTTGTTCTGCTTCAGGCTCTCCGCCATTTGCTGAGGGTTGATAATGATTGCGGTATAGAAATACGTGAACGCAATTATCAGAATGAAGAATACAAAGTTATACCAAAAACCGTCGTTGTTGGAGAACGCGCGAACAAAAGCACCGCTACCATCGGTAGTAAAGCCTGCAATCATCAACGGCAAGAACATGATAGCTTGTGCGAAGATGATTGGCATGACGTTAGCGGCATTCACTTTCAGCGGGATGTACTGACGCACACCGCCGTATTGGCGATTGCCCACCATACGTTTGGCATACTGTACGGGGATTTTGCGAGTGCCCTGCACTAACATGATGGCCACTGCAAACACGAAGAGCAGAATCACAATTTCCAACAAGAACACTACCAAACCGCCACCGGCATCGTTCAACCGAGAGCTGAACTCTTGGATGATGGCACCCGGGAGACGGGCAATGATACCGATAAGAATGATAAATGAAATACCATTTCCTATACCGCGGTCTGTAATCCGTTCACCCAACCACATGACGAACATTGATCCGGCGCAGAGGATGATGGTTGAAGAAATTGTAAACCAGTTCCATCCAATCTCAAGGGGAGCACCGACGGAGTGCATCTGTACTGAAAGGTTCACGAGGTAAGAAGGTCCTTGCAGAATCAGAATCGCAACAGTCAGATAGCGCGTTATTTGGTTCATTTTCTGTCGGCCGGATTCGCCATCCTGCTGCATCTTCTGGAAATAGGGCACTGCAATAGTGAGCAGTTGCACGATGATTGACGCAGAGATGTACGGCATGATACCCAACGCAAAGATAGAGGCGTTGGAGAACGCACCGCCGGAGAACATGTCCAGAAGCGCCATCAAGCCGCCTGCGGTCTGTGCGCGGAGAGCGGTTAACGCTGTCGGATCAATACCCGGGAGAACAATGAACGAACCGAAGCGATAGATGAGCACGAAAAGTAGCGTGGTCAGCAGTCGATTGCGGAGTTCCTCAATCTTCCAGATATTTTTGATTGTTTCAATAAATTTCATAAAACCTCAGTTATGTTAAAGTTTCTTTGCCTCACCGCCGGCAGCCACGATAGCCGCTTCGGCAGATTTGCTGAAAGCATTCGCTTCGACAATCAGTTTGGCGGTTAACGTGCCTTTGCCGAGAATTTTGACAAGCACTTTCTTGCCAATCAAGCCGGCTGCATGCAACTCATCCAATCCAATCTTTTCCAGTTTTTGAGCGTCAGCCAGTGCCTGAAGAGAAGATAGGTTGATTGCCTTGTATTCGACACGGTTGATGTTCTTGAAACCGAATTTGGGCAGACGACGCTGGATAGGCATCTGACCACCCTCGAAACCAATCTTTTTAGAATAACCCGAGCGCGATTTAGCGCCTTTATGGCCACGCGTAGAAGTGCCCCCCTTACCGGAACCGGCACCACGACCAATGCGCTTCTGTGAATGAGTAGAACCGGCGGCCGGAGTCAAATTATAAAGTTCCATTTTAACTATTTATTAGAAGTATTTCGGACTCGGTTTTCCCTAACGCCCGAAACACCAAGTTCAAATTATTCAATTACTTTTACGAGATGAGTAACCTTAGCTACCATACCCAAAATAGCAGGAGTAGCCTCATGTTCTACCACTTGGTTTATCTTGTGAAGACCAAGAGCCTCCATAACCAATTTCTGGTTTTTAGGACACTTAATCGTGCTACGAACTTTCTGAATCTTAATTGTTGCCATACTAATTTTCTGTTTTAATTCGTTACACATTATCCGTTAAACACTGCGGAAACACTTACGCCACGGTTTTGGGCGACCATACGTGCATCACGGAGTTCACCGAGTGCCTGGATGGTGGCTTTAACGAGGTTGTGAGGGTTGGATGACCCTTTGGATTTAGCAAGGATATCCTTCACGCCGACACTCTCGAGCACGGCACGCATAGCGCCACCGGCCTTAACGCCGGTACCGGTAGATGCGGGCTGCAGATACACTTTCGCGCTTCCGAATTTTGAGAACTGTTCGTGGGGAATAGTACCATTGAGAATAGGCACTTGGATGAGGTTTTTCTTTGCGGCCTCAGTTCCTTTGGCGATAGCCGTAGTGACTTCACCTGCTTTACCCAATCCATAACCAACGATACCGTTGCCGTTTCCTACTACTACAATGGCTGCAAACGTGAAAGTACGACCACCTTTGGTAACTTTGGTTACGCGGTTTACAGCAACGAGGCGCTCTTGGAGCTCCAAGTCATTTGTGGTTTTAACTCTATTCATATCTTAACCATTTTAGAATTTGAGGCCGGCTTCGCGTGCGGCATCTGCAAGTTGTTTAACACGACCATGATAGAGATAGCCGTTGCGGTCGAACACCACGGTTTCAACGCCTGCTTTTTTAGCGGCTTCTGCGATAGCTTTTCCTACGAGGGCCGCTTTCTCTGTCTTGGTAATTTTCTCTTTGATAGCCAGCGATGAAGCGGCAGCCAAGGTATTACCTTTGGTATCATCGATTATCTGCGCATAAATCTGGCTATTCGAACGGAATACAGTGAGACGAGGACGCTCAGCAGTGCCGAACACTTTGGTACGGATGCGCTGCTTGATTTTCAGTCTTCTTTCTATTTTGTGATCCATAATACTACTTTCTTAAAATTACTTACCAGCCGACTTACCAGCTTTACGACGAATAACTTCACCCTGGAACTTAACACCTTTACCCTTGTATGGTTCGGGTTTGCGGAACGAGCGAATCTTGGCACATATTTGGCCAATGAGTTGCTTGTCAGCACATTCGAGGATAATCAACGGGTTTTGGTTACGCTCGGATTTGGTCTCCACTTTCACCTCTTTAGGCAGCATGAGATAAATCGGGTGAGTATAACCCAAAGAGAGTTGAATCAGGTTTCCCTGGCTTTCTACACGATAGCCAACGCCAACAAGTTCGAGCGTCTTCCTGTATCCTTCGCTTACACCCACAACCATATTGTGAATCAGCGCGCGGTACAGACCATGCATAGAACGCATCTCTTTTTCATCGTTCGGGCGGGTTACATGAACCTCGGCTCCTTCTACTTTGACATTAATCTTGGGATTGACGGCTTGCTGAAGCTCACCCTTGGGTCCCTTAACGGTAACGACATTATTTGCGTCAACAGTAACGGTTACGCCTGCAGGGATATTTACCGGTAATTTACCAATTCTTGACATATTGTAACCCTCCTATTAATAAATGTAGCAAAGAACCTCACCACCCAATTTCTGATTGAGTGCTTCCTTGTTCGTCATCACGCCTTTCGAAGTGGAAAGGATTGCGATACCGAGTCCGTTGAGCACGCGAGGCATCTCGCGATAGCCTACATAACGGCGAAGACCGGGGGTTGATACACGTGTTAAAGACTTGATGGCGTTAACTTTGTTAACGGGATCATACTTCAAGGCAATCTTGATAGTGCCTTGAGGTCCATCTTCGACGAACTTATAGGAAAGGATGTAGCCTTTCTCAAACAAGATTCGCGTGATCTCTTTCTTCAGATTCGAAGCCGGTATTTCGACGATGCGGTGGCCGGCTTTGATTGCATTTCTGAGACGAGTCAGATAATCTGCGATTGGATCTGTCATAAAAAAACTTAAATTAATCCCGCCTTCCGGGACAATATTTAATTATTTACTATTTTGTTACCGTCTCAATACGGCGAACATTCACTATTTATTGTACCAAAGAGACATTGTTTTGTCTTTTTCGCACAATAGGTTTCCGGCTAAATTTGCCACAAAATTCATACCAAACCAGCCGAAAACTTGTACGTTACCACATTTTGTCAGATTTTTCTGACATTTTCATTACCAACTGGCTTTCTTCACGCCGGGGATAAGTCCTTTGGATGCCATCTCACGGAACTGAATACGACTGAGTCCGAACTGGCGCATATAGCCTTTAGGACGTCCGGTAATCTTGCAGCGGTTGTGAAGACGGACCGGAGAAGCGTTCTTAGGCAGAGCCTGTAACCCTTCGTAGTCACCATCTTTGAGGAGTTGTGCACGTTTGGCAGCATATTTTGCGACCAGTTTGGCACGCTTTACCTCGCGGGCTTTCATTGATTCTTTTGCCATAATCGATTACTTTTTAAACGGTAAACCAAACTCGCGAAGCAGGGCGAAGCCTTCTTCATCAGTATTTGCGGTGGTGACGAACGTGATGTTCATACCCAGCAATTTGGTAATGTTATCAATGTTGATTTCGGGGAAGATAATCTGTTCGGTGATGCCAAGTGTGTAGTTGCCACGGCCATCGAGTTTAGACTCTATTCCTTTGAAGTCGCGGATACGGGGGAGAGCCACACGAACGAGACGTTCGAGGAACTCATACATGCGCTCACCACGAAGCGTTACGCGCACACCAACGGGCATCTTCTTACGGACATGGAAGTTTGCAATATCCTTCTTCGAAACAGTCTGCACGGCTTTTTGGCCAGTGATAGCAGTCATTTCGTTGATGGCTACATCGATAATCTTCTTGTCGGCTACAGCGATACCCAATCCCTGATTGAGGACAATTTTCTCAAGTTTGGGGCACTGCATAACGGTGCTGTACCCGAACTCTTTCATCAAGACGGGAACGATGCGTTCCCTGTACTCTTGCTTAAGACTTGCTGTATTCATTTACTTAAATTTCTTTACCGGTTTTTTTCGAAACACGAACGAGTTTACCATCCTTCTCAATACGCCCGATGCGAACAGGTCGGCCGTTTTCGGCAATATTCAGGTTAGAGATATGGATAGGAGCCTCTTGTTTAACGATTCCACCTTGTGGGTTTTTAGCACTCGGTTTCTGGCTTTTGCTAACCAGATTAACGCCTTCTACGATAGCACGTTTTTCTTCCACAAGCACTTTCAGTACCTTGCCGGTCTGACCTTTGCTCGCTCCCGCGTTTACGTAAACGGTATCACCTTTTTTGATATGTAATTTTGCCATTTTTGTAACAATTTAGAGGTTAGAGCACTTCAGGTGCGAGAGAAATAATCTTCATGTTTGTAGCGCGGAGTTCGCGAGCCACAGGTCCGAAGATACGGCTACCGCGGAGTTCACCGGCGTTGTTGATGAGCACACAAGCGTTGTCATCGAAACGGATGTATGAACCGTCTGGACGACGTACTTCTTTCTTAACACGCACAACGATAGCGCGGGAAACCGTTCCGTTCTTCATGTCGGAAGAGGGGATGACCGATTTCACAGCCACTACGATTGTATCGCCAAGGGTTGCATAGCGTTTGCCGGTGCCACCTAATACACGGATGCAAAGAGCTTCCTTCGCTCCACTGTTGTCTGCGACAACAAGACGAGATTCTGTCTGTATCATAATTATTTAGCCCTTTCAATAATTTGAGTTAAACGCCAACGCTTGGTTTTGCTCAGCGGACGAGTTTCCATTATGCGTACCGTATCACCGATGCCGCAAGTGTTCTCCTCGTCATGAACATGGTATTTCTTTGTCTTGTTGACAAACTTACCATAGATGGGATGTTTTTCTTTCCACTTAACCGCAACCACAATGGTCTTATCCATTTTGGTGCTGGTTACCACTCCCATTCTTTCTTTTCTTAAGTTTCTTGTTTCCATCAGTTGATAAATTTACTTGTTGTTTAATTCTCTCTGACGAAGTTCTGTTGCCAGACGTGCGATAGTTTTACGAACCTCCCTGATTTGCAACGGATTATCGAGCGGAGAAATGCTGTGCTGCAGTTTCATTTGTGTGAGTTCTGCTTTTTGGGCGTCGAGACGCTCTTTGAGCTCAGCAGTTGTTAATTCTTTTACTTCTTTAGCTTTCATAATTTCCATTATACATTTTGGGTTGGATCATAGTCGCGACGCACGACGAACTTAGTTGTGATGGGGAGTTTTTGAGCAGCGAGTCGGAGGGCTTCTTTAGCCACGTCGTAGCTGACTCCATCGATTTCGAAGATGATACGTCCCGGAGCCAATGGCACCACGAATCCTTCGGGATTACCTTTACCTTTACCCATACGAACATCAAGCGGTTTCTTGGTGATTGGTTTATCGGGGAACACGCGAATCCACACATGACCCTGACGTTGCATATAACGTGTTACAGCAACACGGGCGGCCTCAATCTGTCGGCCGGTCAACCACACGGTACCAAGGCTCTTGATGCCGAAGTTGCCGAACGCCAACTCGCAACCGCGTTGGGCGTTTCCTTTGATGCGGCCCTTTTGCTGACGACGGAATTTTGTTTTCTTAGGTTGTAACATAATTACTTTGTCTTCTTAAGTCTAACAATTAGGGTTACTTTTTGTTGCGGTTGCGGAAACCACCACGGCGGTCACCTTGAGGGCGACGATCGGGACGGCCTGCATCCTGCTTTTGAGTGAAGTTCGGAGCGAGGTCTTTCTTTCCATACACCTCACCACGACATATCCACACTTTCACACCAATGGCACCCACCTTAGTGACGGCGGTAGCCTGGCAGTAGTCGATATCAGCGCGGAGCGTGTGCAGCGGTGTACGACCTTCCTTGTACATCTCTTTGCGAGCCATTTCGGCACCATTAAGACGACCGGAAACCTGAACCTTGATACCCTCAGCACCCATGCGCATGGTAGAAGCAATAGCCTGCTTAACGGCACGACGGTAAGCAATCTTACCCTCGAGTTGGCTGGCAATCTTCTGTCCTACGATGACAGCGTCGAGTTCCGGACGTTTAACCTCATAGATGTTGATTTGAACATCCTGTTTGGTGATTTTCTTCAGTTCCTCTTTGAGTTTGTCAACTTCTTGTCCACCCTTACCGATAATATAACCGGGGCGAGCAGTGCAGACAGTAACAGTCACAAGTTTCAAAGTTCTTTCTATAACGATACGAGAAATACTAGCTTCTGCAAGACGGGCATTCAGATATTCTCTGATTTTGCTATCTTCGAGGAGAGTATTACCGTAGTTGTTTCCGCCGAACCAGTTGGAGTCCCAACCGCGGACGATGCCGAGGCGGTTACTAATTGGATTAATTTTCTGTCCCATCTTGGATTAGTTTTGTTCGTTAGTATTCTTGGTATCAACAAAGATTGTAACGTGGTTAGAACGTTTGCGGATGCGGTATCCGCGTCCTTGTGGTGCAGGGCGGAGTCGCTTGAGCGAGCCGGCGTCATCCACATAGATGTTCGTTACGTACAGAGTTTCCTCGCCTGCCTGCTTACCGGTTTTCTGTTCCCAGTTGCTGATGGCGGATTTGAGGAGTTTTTCCAGTTTACGCGAAGCCTCTTTGGTTGAGAACTTCAGCGCACCCAGCGCCAAATTGACCTCCTTGCCACGAATCATGTCGGCGACGAGACGCATTTTCCGCGGGCTGGTAGGGCAGTTGTTGAGCTTAGCAAAATAGAGCGATTTCTGCGCTTCTTTTCTTGCTTCGGCTGTATTATGTTTTCTAGCACCCATTTTAATCTTAATTTAATAATGTTTTACGATTCAATGGATTAGCGGTTACCCGAGTGACCACGGAACGTACGTGTCGGGGCGAACTCGCCCAACTTGTGTCCCACCATGTTTTCGGTCACATAAACCGGGATAAACTTATTACCATTGTGAACTGCAATTGTATGACCTACAAAATCAGGCGAGATCATCGATGCGCGCGACCAAGTCTTGATAACGGTCTTTTTGCCGCTCTCATTCATATCGAGCACTTTTTTCTCGAGCTTGAGATTGATGAAAGGTCCTTTTTTTAATGAACGACTCATAACTTTAGCTTAATTTAGTAGGTTATTTTTTACGTCTTTCGATAATGAGTTTATTGCTCTGTTTCTTCGGAGCGCGCGTCTTGTAGCCCTTAGCCAGCAAGCCCTTGCGTGAACGTGGGTGTCCACCGGACTGTCGTCCCTCGCCACCACCCATCGGGTGATCTACTGGGTTCATAACAACGCCACGGTTGTGTGGGCGACGTCCGAGCCAACGGCTACGTCCGGCCTTACCGCTCTTCTCGAGTGCGTGGTCGGAGTTGCCGACAACACCAACGGTGGCCTTGCAGGCAGCGAGCACTTTGCGGAGTTCTCCGGAAGGCAGTTTGATGATTGCATACTTGTCCTCTCGTGAGGTCAGTTGTGCAAACGCGCCTGCTGAACGAACCATCGCAGCTCCCTGCCCCGGGCGCAGTTCGATGTTGTGAATGAGCGTACCCAAAGGAATGTCGGTCATCGGAAGTGCGTTACCAACTTCGGGAGCAACACCTGCTCCGGAGAGGATGGTTTGACCTACTTGCAGTCCATTAGGTGCAAGAATGTAACGTTTTTCTCCATCAGCGTAAAACAACAGGGCGATACGAGCCGAGCGGTTCGGATCATACTCGATTGTTTTAACGACTGCCGGTACACCATCTTTGTCACGTTTGAAATCAATTACTCTGTATTTCTGCTTGTGTCCGCCACCGATGTAGCGCATGGTCATCTTGCCGGTGTTGTTACGTCCGCCGGTCTTACGAGCACCATACACAAGAGACTTCTCCGGTGCAGACGCCGTAATTGTGTCGAATGCGCCGATAATTTTGTGTCTTTGCCCCGGTGTAGTGGGGTTTAATTTGCGTACAGCCATTGTAGTTAAATATTGCTATAAAAATCGATTGTTTCACCATTAGCAACAGTCACGATAGCTTTCTTGTAGGAAGCCTTACGTCCGGAGATTACGCCGCTCTTGGTGTAGCGCTTTTTGATTTTCGGCGCTGCAATGAGGGTATTGACATCCACAACTGTTACATTGTACATTTCTTCGACTGCTTTCTTGATTTCCAACTTGTTAGCAGTTCTCTCCACCATAAAACCGTAGCGATTAGACTTTTCGCTCATTTCGGTCATTTTCTCAGTGACGATTGGTTTGATAATAATTGCCATAATTGAGACCTCCTTATGCGTTAAAAGTTTCATCCAAAGCGGTGAGTGTTTCCGGAAGAACCACTACTGCGTTAGAGTTCATGATTGCGTATGTATTCAGTTCTTCTACCGTGATCAGGTTCACGTTCTGCAGGTTGCGCGAAGAGAGGAGCGCATAGTCATCGGCTGCGGGGAGCACGAAGAGCGCTTTCTTGTCAGCAATCTTCAGCGCTTTCATCATAGCCAAGAAATCTTTCGTCTTAGGAGTCTCAAAATTGAGGGCATCCAGTGCGATGATTTGGCCGTTCATAGCGCGCTGCGAAAGAGCCGATTTGCGAGCGAGTTGCTTTACTTTCTTATTCAACTTGAAACGGTAGTCGCGAGGAACGGGACCAAAGATACGTCCGCCACCTACGCGAACAGGGCTCTTGATGTCACCCGGACGAGCACCGCCGCCACCTTTCTGACGACCGAGCTTGCGGGTAGAACCTGCTATTTCACTACGTTGTTTTGATTTGTGAGTACCCTGACGGTTATTTGCCAAAAATTGCTTTACATCCAAGTAAATGGCATGATCGTTCGGTTCGATGCCGAAGATGGCGTCGTTGAGCTGGACCTTCTTGCCGGTCTCCTCACCTTTGATATTTAAAATGTTCAGTTCCATATTACTTATTAATGCAAACAATTGAATTCTTACAACCCGGGATACTGCCTTTCACCATGATGAGGTTGTACTCGGGAATAACTTTAAGTACTTGAAGGTTTTGCGATGTTACTCGGTCACCGCCCATACGTCCGGCCATACGCAATCCCGGGAAAACGCGGGAAGGGTAAGAGCAAGCACCGATAGAGCCCGGTGCACGCAGACGGTCGTCTTGACCGTGAGTTTTCTGACCTACACCACCAAAACCGTGGCGTTTAACAACTCCTTGGAAACCTTTACCTTTGGAGGTTCCCACTACATCAACGAATGAGTTCTCCTTGAACATGTCAACGGTGATGGTGTCGCCGAGACTGTACTCTTGTTCAAAACCACTGAACTCAACCAAGTGGGTCATGGGCTGAACGCCTGCTGCCTTGAAGTGGCCGGCTTCTGCTTTGTTGGTATGTTTCTCCGTTTTGGGGAGGAAACCCAACTGAAGAGCTGCGTAGCCGTCTTTCTCTACAGTCTTTATTTGCGTTACAACACAAGGACCACATTCAATAACGGTGCATGGAATGTTCTTGCCATTGGCACCGAAGACGGAAGTCATTCCAATCTTTTTTCCAATTAATCCTGGCATTTCAAATGTTTTGTTTTGCGGGTGATTAGCAGCACACTTGCCACTTCTGCCCACTGATAATTAAATAGTTTAATTAAGCGAGGCGGCTGTGCAGACTGTTGTCGGACAGCACTCTCTTTGTTCGTTTTTGGTTATTACACCTTGATTTCTACTTCCACTCCGCTGGCGAGCTCCAGTTTCATCAGTGCTTCAACGGTTTTGCCATTGCTGCCATAGATGTCGATAAGGCGCTTGTAGCAAGAGAGTTCGAACTGCTCACGACTTTTCTTGTTAACGAAAGTGGAGCGGTTGACAGTAAAAATACGTTTGTGCGTAGGCAGAGGAATTGGTCCGCTAACCACAGCACCCGTTGCTTTAACGGTTTTCACGATCTTCTCAGCGGACTTGTCCACGAGGTTGTGATCGTAGCTTTTCAGTTTGATTCTAATTTTTTGACTCATAATTGTTTTTGTTTGTATGTGGTGTCATGTGGGGTCACCGAAGAGTCATTCATTCTGTGCCTAACCACATGACACAATTAGTTTACGAAACCAAATCCACACGTCCTCCGCATTCGGTGAGTACGGTCTTGGCTATCTGGCTGCTAACCTGCTCGTAGTGAGAGAATTCCATCGAGCTGGTGGCTCGTCCGGATGTGATGGTACGCAGAGCCGACACGTATCCGAACATCTCGCTCAAAGGCACTTTGGCCTTCACGATACGGGCACCGGTTCGGCTTGTCTCCATACC
>CALAUY010000095.1 GCA_937892015.1 uncultured Bacteroidales bacterium
TGACGGATTCAATTGCTTCCATCAGATACCTGCCATTGTTGTAGTTGGCAATTAGAACAGAGAAGAGGGGCAGATTATTCATGTTTCTTAAAGTGTTTCTTTAGAAAATAAAATAGTGCCGGGAATCGTTTTTTAACAAACAATTTAATAACTCGAGGTTTCGATTTGACAAGTTCGTTTGTTTCCAGACAAATAACAGGTTTCCATGATTTTTTGGCAATTATTCCGGCCTGATTCAAAGAACTTTCTATAAACAAACTACAATTACTCCTATTAAAGTATTCTGCTTTATATTCACCATGCTTACCCCACTCAATACGAGTCCTTTTGTCCGGCATATTCAATAGCACCAAATTCTTATACCGCACGCCATTCTCTTTCAACCATTGTTCTGTTTGAGGTCGGTATTTTTCCAATCTGCAAGAGATGAGAGTATTTACTTCTACAGTAGGAAGATGTAGAGGTTTTGCATTCTTTAAAAAATCCATGTAGATAGGACCGTCATCATCCACAATGGGATCTTCATTAAGTACACCATCAATATCTAAACAGGCATTTTCCATCATATAATGGTGGAAAAGATTCCACTCGAAGACTCGTACGTCGTCAATAATTTCCAGGAAGATATCTACCTGTTTTGTTCCTGCAGATGACGCAATGATAGCCATGTAGATAATGTCATAATCGGCAGAGAGCATAGAAACTTGTTTCTTTGCTTTGTTCATTGCCATTCCTGTGTTGATACTATCATCGACAATAAGGACTTTGCGAATATCTCCCCATTGCTGGATAGAACCTCGAACTCCTGCGTCGAACACCTTTCCTTCAACGAAAGAATTGATATCTGCCAGGCGTTTATTTAAAGCCAATGCTATCATAGATGCCGGTAGCATTCCACTGCGTGGGACGCCCACCACAAGATCTATATCATGTGGGATTTTGGATAGGTTTCGGCGAACCAAATCACTCAAATATGCTGTTGTAACATATCTCATGACAATTCTTTTACGAGTGCTTCTGAGCAGATATTTCCCCACGCTTTACTCCATTTGGCAAAGTATGCATCTTCTTCTTTCCTGAATCTATCGATAGAAAAAGATAAGATATAGGGCACTACATCATAATTAGTTTCTCCTTCGAGCATATTACCAGTACCAACAGAAAAGGAAACCGTGTAGTTGCCAATTGCCAAATGCGGATTGATGATTGTGTATTCCAACAATTTGGTTTCACCCTTTCGAATTGGAAACAGATGATTAGAAGAATGGTTGGCAATGGGTTCTCCATCGAACGAGAAAATAGTATAGTTAACGCGGCAATTCGGGACATCTCTGAATGCTTCAATTGAAATGTATAGAACAATGTCCTCGTCAGTAGCATAGGTACCCGATTTTTTTAACATCTCAAAAGAACGAAACTGAACATCCAAACTTCGATTCATATCTCTGAGTTGGTTTGTTACTTCGACGCGGGGTTTTATCTCATGGGCAATGCTATTCTCCATGTACCAATCGACTGCATCGTTCACATCGCCTTGGAAGCCCATGAGGCCTTGGTCGAGAACGATTCCCCGATGGCAGAGGTTGCGGATGGCACCCATGTTGTGGGAGACGAAGAGGACGGTGCGGCCGTGGGTGTGTGAGATGTCTTGCATTTTGCCGATGGCTTTTTTTTGGAACTCGGCATCACCGACGGCGAGAACTTCGTCCACGACAAGAATTTCGGGGTCGAGGTGTGCAGCAACAGCGAATCCGAGTCGGACGACCATACCGGAAGAGTAGCGCTTGACGGGAGTGTCGAGGTAACGCTCGCAACCGGAGAAGTCAACGATTTCGTCGAGTTTGCGTGATATTTCATCGCGTGTCATTCCCATGATAGCTCCATTGAGGTAGATATTCTCTCGTCCGGTCATTTCGCCGTGGAAACCCGTTCCGACCTCGAGGAGTGAGGCTATGCGCCCCCGAGCGCGGATTGTGCCGGTTGTGGGGGCGGTGACGCGGCTGAGTAGCTTTAGGAGTGTAGATTTGCCGGCACCATTCTTGCCGATGATACCGACGACATCGCCTTGTTCGACTTTGAAATCGATATCCCGGAGTGCCCAGACATATTCAGAATCAGCGGCTTTAGTTCGGTCGTTGACAGAACCGACTTGGAGATAGGGGTCCTCACGTCGGAGAACGGTTGTCTGCCACCACCTGTTGAGGTCGTGTGAGAGCGTGCCGGTGGAGACGAGTCCGAGTCGGTACTGTTTGCCGATATGATTGAATTCAATAGCTGTTGGCATAAAGCAGTATTGGTTATCTTATGGTTATCTTATGGTTATCTTATGGTTATCTTATGGTTATCTTATGGTTATGTTATGGACACGTTATGGACTCTGTCGGGAGATTATTGTTCATACAATTACTTTTTATGACTTTTTATGACTTTTTATACTTTGACTATTTCCATGAAATGAAGGATTTGTTCGCTCTTATGAGGAGAGAAAAGGAGGTGTTCGAAATCGCGTTGCTTGAGAGCGAGGTTTGTATGAGCAACGACATCCTGCAGAGCAGAAATCAGTTGTTCCGGTCCAGATATTCCTACCCTTTTTTCTAAAAAGTTATAATCAGGACGAGTGCGTTGCCATAGAAAAATAACATCGTAGAAATCCCTGCCCTTTTGTCGGGTAAGTAAGGCACTAAGTTTCATGGAAAGCATTACAGCAAGGGGTGGGACGGACACCGGAAAGAAAAAGCCCATGCGATTGATAGTTGCCATTTCACGAGGATAGTCAATACCTTGATCTTGTGCCTCTATCTTCATTAGAAATCGGGCATCTCGATGCCCCGTAAACTGAAGTGAAAAGAGTAGTTCAGGGAAATAGATATTCCGGCGGAAAGCAGATAAAGAAGTAGTCTCTTTATCCCGCGACTCTACGCATAGACCTTGCAGTTGTAAATATCGCATCAGGTCGTCTGTCATAGAGAGGAACTGACCTTCTTGCAAGTTTTTGCAATCGAAATCGAGGTCTTCAGAGAAACGATCTATACCTTGCACCAAGCGCAGGTTGGTGCCTCCGATAAAAACAAGTTTGTCGGAATACGGAGAGCGTGCCATCCAATCCAAAGACAGAAGTTCGATATACTCTTTGAGCATATGTTTTTTGAAAGTTGCATTGGATTGAATCGCCTGCGGGAAAAAGCCGAAAATATAATGTGTGTCAATCATAATGAATAGGCTTTTAGTAGAGTATTTATTCTGTCAAGCAGGGCCGGTTTATTGGCACGCTGAGCAAAAGAAAGAATAGTATCCTTATTGAAATCTGATTGCATAAAATGCTCATCTAATCTGAGGTCTATCATGTCTTGAGGTGTACGATACGGATAAAGATAAAGCAGATCGAGAATGGCTTTTTCAGGTGTTGCCATCAAATAAGTTTTGCCGTCCAACATTGTTTTTGGTTCATAGCCCCAAAAAAGATCGGGACGAATAGTTTGATAACTATAGTATGCGAAGGGATTGGAGAAACGTGCCGTTTTAAGGGTAGTTACGCATGTAATATCTATGACTGCCTCGGGAATAATATCATAGAATGCCAACGCGCTATGCAGACTGATGTATGCCGGCGTATAAATCTTAGTCGCGAAATAAGAAGCATAGTCAGGTTGTCCCAGATAATCAGTAAAAGCATACCAGCCTCTGCGCAACGAAACAATGTACCCTGCTTTCTGCCATTGGAGGTAGTTACCTCGATTGAAGTCAGGATAAATTGCCGCGACTTGTGCCGTGGAAAAGCATGCAAACTGATGCCACTGACTATAGAATTGCGTATATTTCATTCTTTTTCTTGTTGTTTATTTCTAAAACGCTGTAAAATTACTGCATTTTGGAATTCGGCAGCTGTATTGGTTATCTTATGGTTGTCTTTCCTCGCAAGCTCGGACGATCTGCTTCGCCGTGCTTATGGTTATGTTATGGTTATGTTATGGACACGTTATGGACTCTGTCGGGAGATTATTCCGCCACCGATGACGAGGTCGTCTTTGTAGAGGACAACGGATTGCCCGGGCGTGATGCCCCAGACGGGTTCGCGGAAACGAATAGTGGCAGAGGCGGGTGACTGCGTTGTTGTGTGGGAGTCGTGGAAGTCGAGGGAGTCGTGGAAGTCGAGGACGGCATCGACGGGTTGGGACTTGTAACGAATCCGCGCCAAGACAGTGGGCGATTCGAGGAGCCATTCGGTGTCGTGAAGCCGGAGTTGCGTTGCGATGAGTGCAGAACCGAAGAGGTCGTCGTTGGTGCCGAGGACCACTTCGTTGGTTTCGGGACGGATGTCGATGACATGTGCAGGGTGTCCGAGCGCGATGCCGAGTCCCTTGCGCTGACCGATGGTGTAGTTGGTGTACCCATGGTGCTTGCCGAGTACTCGACCCTGCGCATCAATGAAATTTCCCTCGCGAATACGTGCGTCATAATCTGTCACATTCTCGCGTAGAAAAGAACGGTAATCGTTGTCGGTTACGAAACATATTTCTTGGGACTCTTTCTTTTCGGCAAGAGCCGGATAACCGTGCTGAAGAGCCAATTGCCGGACTTCGGGTTTGGTAAGTTCACTGAGCGGGAAAACGGTTCTTCGGAGATTGCCTTCGGAGAGCATCCAGAGGAAATAGGTCTGGTCTTTGTGCTTGTCGGCCGGGACGGCGAGATAGGTGTGGTTGCGGTAGTTGCGCAGACGTGCGTAATGGCCTGTTGCGACAAAAGGACAACCGAGCTCGTCTGCCACTCGGAGCATCTCTCCCCATTTGATGTGCGAGTTGCAGAGGACGCAAGGGTTGGGTGTTCGTCCGTGCATGTACTCATCGATGAAATTGCTGATGACCGTTTGGCGGAAAATGTCACGAAAATCAACGATATGATGCTCGATGCCCATCTTGGCAGCATTGTTTTTCGCCTCCATGATGCTCTCAATGGAGCAGCAACCTTTCTCTCGAGCGAGACAGGACTCTTTGATGCTGTCGAAGGTTCGAAAGGTGATACCGACGACTTCGTAACCCTGCTCCTGGAGGAGCATAGCGCTGACGGTGGAGTCGATTCCGCCGGACATTCCGAGTAGTATGCGCTTGGTTTTCAACATGGAGTGGTTACACTATTTCTTTCAAAATCTCGCTGACGGTAGGGTGCGGGAAGATGAGTTTTTCGAGCTGAGAGACAGTCTGTTTGGTCTCGATGGCCATGGCCGCAACTGCGACAAATTCGGAGCAGGGATTGCCGAGCATATGAACGCCGAGGATGGTTTGCGTTTGGTTGTCGAAGATAAGTTTGCAGAGTCCGTTTTCGCCCTCGTTTTCGGCCATAAACCGTCCGGAAAAGGTCATTGGCAGTTTGCGTATGACTGCGTTGGCGTTTAGGAGCGCGTCGGTTTCGGAGAGTCCGACGCAAGCTATCTCGGGATTGGTATAGATGACAGACGGGATGGCGTCGTAGTGCATCTCATCGGTGTTGCCAAGTATGTGATTGACGGCCACTTGTGCTTGTCGTGAGGCGACATGTGCAAGCATTATCTTGCCCGTCACATCGCCGGCAGCATAGATGTTGGACAAGTTCGTTTGCATGTGTTCGTTGACGACAATCGTACCGCGCTCGAGTCGGAGTTCGGGCAGGTTGTCGAGACAGGGCAGATGTGCTCTGCGTCCTACAGAGACGAGGATTTTGTCGGCTTGGAGCGACTCATCATCGGTTGCGTCAGTTCGCCGGAAACGGACGGTATTGCCCTCTATTGCCTGAACGCGTGCAGACGTAATAAAGGTCACTCCTGCTTTCTCGTACTTGCTACGGAGTTGGTCGATAATGTCGTGGTCGATGTTCGGGAGGATGTTCGGGAGTGCTTCGACGACCGTGACGTGTACGCCGAGTTCCATGTAGAGGGTTGCAAACTCCATACCAATGACACCTCCTCCGATGATGGTGATGGAATCGGGGAGTTCGGTTGCGGCGAGTGCGTCGGTGGATGACCAAACGGCGGGATTATCCGCGATGCCGGGAATGGGTGGGACGAAGTTGTCGGAACCGGTGCAGATGAGCAGACGTTCGGCCTCGTAGAGCTCGTTGGCACAGGCAATGACGACTTTGTCGGTTGTGCGACTGAGAATGGTTGCCTCACCTTGAATAACGGTACAGTCTTGAAGTTTGGCCTTTATTCCGGCCACCAGTTTGCGGACAATTTTTGTCTTACGTTGAACTATTTTGGCGTAGTTGAACGAGACGTTTTCTGCGGTCACTCCGTACTTGTCGGCATGGAGGGCATTGTGGAACTGCTTTGCGCTGTAGAGGAGCGTTTTGGTGGGGATACATCCGAGATTGAGACATGTACCGCCGAGCGCTTCTTTTTCGAAGAGCAGGACAGAGAGTCCGGCCTTAGCGGCCAATTCTGCGGCAGTATATCCGGCAGGTCCGCCTCCTATGATTGCTAAATTTACCATATAAATTCACATTTGGGCACAAAGTTACAACTTTTTTCTGAAATAAACAAATTTTTTCGTCATTTTTTTGAAAAATCTTAAAAATAGGCGCATTTTTTATAGAAAAACTCACAAAAATTTGCATATATGGAAAAAAAAGTGTAACTTTGTGGTCCAATTTATGCAAAAATGAAGATAGTATTCACAACGCAGTTGCCGAAAGAGGGTTTTCGGCGGCTTAAGGGTCACGATTTAGTTCTTCCGGATGAGCCCTACATGAGTCAAGAGAGATTGTCAGAAACGATAGTCGATGCGGAGGTGTTGGTTGCCACGTTCGATTACGCTGTCGGTGCAGATATATTGTCGCATGCAGATCGTTTGCGACTGGTTGCCAATTTCGGTGTTGGTTTTAATAATATCGATGTGGCGTATTGCGTGGGACGGGGGATAATGGTGACGAACACGCCTCATACGGTGACTGAACCGACGGCAGAACACTGCTTTGCGTTGATGCACACGTTGGCTCATCGGACGGCGGAGTTGGACCGCAAACTGCGTGCCAAGGACCCGTCGATTGTGTTCGGCGTGATGAATAATCTGGGCGTATCGCTTTACGGGAAGCAGTTAGGTATCATCGGAATGGGCAGGATAGGTCAGTCGGTTGCGCGTCGGGCGTTGGCGAGCGGGATGCATATTGTTTACCATAATCGTCATCGTTTGGATGCAGAGACAGAGACAGCACTGCAAGCGACGTATATGACTCAAGATGAGCTACTTAGGACATCGGACTACGTGTCGCTGAATCTGCCGTATACGCCGGAAGTGCATCACTTGATAGACAGGGGGGCGTTGAGCAGAATGAAGCCGACTGCTTTTCTTATCAACACAGCGCGGGGCGCGCATGTGGATGAGGGGGCGTTGGTAGAGGCTTTGAAAGGGAAAATAATAGCCGGAGCGGCGTTGGACGTGTTCGAGCATGAACCGGATATTAGTGAGGAATTGCTGGGGATGGACAATGTGGTTCTGAGTCCGCATGTGGGGACAGGCACGATTGACGGGAGACTGGATATGTGTAGGAATGTGGAAGACAATATCCTCTTTTTTCTCGCGGGCGAAATGGAGAAAATGAACCTCGTAAAAGTGATTAGGGTCTCATGACCGTATAGAGGGGGGGGTAAGAATGAAGAATTTGTAAATTTGTAAATTTGTAAATTTGTAAATTTGTAAATT
>CALAUY010000096.1 GCA_937892015.1 uncultured Bacteroidales bacterium
GCGGTAAAAGAAAAAACAACTCACATGAGGTATATAACGAAATTTGCGCACGTCGTAACTATTCATCATCCCTCGAACTCGGCATTCAACTTAGTCAAAATGGAGTAGGCATGGGACTCAAGTTTTAAGTAAATCATTTGACCTATAGGCCAATTATTTACAAGCTATATTAAACTGTATTCTTAACCTTCAGGATTGTACATATTGTAGAGTTCCAAAAAAAAGCATTACCCTTGCATACTAATTAGAAACTCTACAATATGCACAAACTCTATTCATCCACAATATGACATATCCATGTCATATCCTCTCTCATTTTGCTCCTTGTTCTTCGCTCCTCCCACTCTCTCGTATTATCGTATTCTCGACATCTCGTTATACCGCTATACCGTTATACCGCAATACCGACCACTCCGACTATTCCGACTATTCCGAGTATTCCGAGTACTCCGAGTACTCCGACCAACTCTGATTTCTTGTTGGTCGAACCAAATGCAGCAATACTCAAAGCCGGTGCTTTCCGGTTGTTCGCCGAGCGATATGCTGCTATGGCTCTCGGCAACAACTCGCACTTGTACATCCTCAACGAAACAGACACGATGCAACGGATGAACTCACTGCCCGCACGTGTCTTTCGAGTCCACGTGGCCGACAAAGACGAACTCAAAAGCATCAAACAGGCCAACGTCATCTGCCGAAATTATCCGCTGAGCGCGGAAAAGTTGAAAAAGAAGTTGCGATTGAAAGATGGTGGCGAAAAGTACGTGATTGGCACAAAAATAGGCGAAAAACCCCTGCTTTTTGTGGGTTTCCGTCAATTTGTCCACATTTAGTGTCAATTTGTCCACATTTATATGGGGGAAAAATAGTAACTTTGCACCCGAATTGTGGATAATGGGTGCTATAGTACCGCCTGCATACCACTCTGTCAATTCGTCAAAAGCAAGTAAATCAACAAACTAAAAACAATACTGTATGAACACATCTACCTTTTTTAGAAAGACAGTGCTGACACTCGTGATGAGCGTGGCATTTCTTTTCGCTTACGCACAGAAAACGGTGACGGGTCTGGTCGTTGACCAGAGTGGCGAACCGCTGATTGGTGTAAGTATTCAGGTGAAGGGTTCGTCGACGGGTACCATTACCGATTTTGACGGCAATTTCACCCTGCCTAACGTATCTCCGAGCGATGTGCTCGTGTTCTCTTACGTGGGCTACAAGTCACAATCGATGTCGGTAGGCAACCGAAGCAGCTTCAATGTGACGTTGGAAGAAGACACCGAGACGTTGGACGAAGTGGTGGTGGTTGGTTACGGCCAGATGAAGAAAACCGACCTGACCGGCTCAGTTTCGTCTGTGGGAACCGAAGCAATCACATCGCGTGGTACATCAGGTGTCGTTGAGGCACTGCAAGGCGCAGTGGCCGGCGTCAACATCACGCAATCAACGGGTCGTGTCGGTGGCGGTTTCGACGTGGAGATTCGTGGTAAGAGCTCCACCAACTCCGATACCAAGCCTATCTACGTGGTCGATGGTATCATCTGTGACGACATCGATTTCCTGAACCCGTCCGACATCAGTCGTATCGACGTGCTGAAAGATGCGTCTTCAACGGCCATCTATGGTAGTCGCGCCACGGCAGGTGTCATCATGGTGACAACGAAGAGCGGCTCCAACTCCGGCCGTAAGGAGGCTAAACCGACTATCAGCTATGATTTCTACTATGGGTTCTCTAACCCCGTCCGTATGGATAATTTCATGACAGGCGACGAGTTCTACAACTACCGTTTCGTGAAGTTCTTGACCTACGCGGGTGGTCTGGCCAATGCTATCAACGGCTCACCATCGTATCAGATGGGTACGTACGAACAAATGGCATTGTGGAACGACGACATGCAGGCAAGCCGTCTGAAGCAGATCAAGAACGGTGACGACCCACTGGGAATGCACTCCTACAACTGGCCGAGTCTCGTAACCCGCAATGGTATGCAGCAGAACCATTACGTCAGCGTCAACGGCTCGTCCGAGCATGTGGCGTACCATTTCGGTGTGGGCTACAACCAAGAAAAAGGTATTTATGTGGGTGACGAACAGCGCAGAATCAATATCAAGGGCTCCATTGATGCCAACATCAACAAGTACGTGCAGGCAGGCTTGAACCTCAATCTCTCGTACATGGGCAACGATTACGGCAACGATGATGCCATCAAGTACGCGTACCGTATGAACCCGTTCATGCAGCCGTACGACGCTAACGGTGAGCTCAACGAGAAACCCGGAAACTATGCCGCCATGGGCTCCAGCTCCAGCTATCAGTTCTCTGACGAACCGAACCCGCTGCTGCGCTTGATGAACCAAACGAAACAGAAAGACACATGGCGTGCACTGGGCAACGTCTATCTGCAGATAACGCCGATACAAGGCCTCCAGATTAAGTCGCTCTTTGCACCAAGCTACAATAGTTACCGCCTCGGTCAGTTCGATGGCACAATCATCGACAACGAGGAGAGTATTGCAAAGAAAACCACAAGCACCAATTTCTCCTACACATGGGACAATACCATCACGTACGACAACACGTTTGCCGACAAGCACCACATCAACCTGATGGCATTGTACTCAATGACCGGCAGTCACACCGAGAAAGGTGTGCTGCAGTACACCAACGTGATGGACGGAACGCTGTGGTACAACCTCGGAACGGGTAATTACGATGCCGAGAACTCCACACCGGCATCTTATACGGAGAACTCGATGATTTCGGCCGCTTTGCGTGCCAACTACACGTACGATAGTCGCTATATGATTACCGCCACGATTCGAGGTGACGGTAATCATATAGCGACTATCGTACGTGT
>CALAUY010000097.1 GCA_937892015.1 uncultured Bacteroidales bacterium
AAAGAACAAAGAACAAAGAACAAAGAACAAAGAACAAAGAACAAAGAACAAAGAATAAATAATAAAGAACGAAGAGCAATAGGACCAGATATAATAGATAATAGATAATAGAACAAAAGAATATGATAATAGATTTTCCGAACATGATTGTGGAGTCGCTGCCGAATTTTAAGGGTGGCGAGAAGGAGTATTCCGTTCAGACGTATAATGACGGTGAGTGTAAGATAATGCATGGTATATTGATACCCGGTGCGAGTATAGGCGAGCACGCGCATGAGACGAACGCGGAAGTGATCTTCGTCATTGCCGGCAGTGGTACCTTGATTGACGATGGCGAGAAAAAAGTGCTTCGCGCCGGTCAGTGCGCCTATTGCCCCAAAGGTCACAGCCATTCGCTCATCAACAGCAGCGAGACCGACGACCTCGAGTTCTATGCGTGCGTACCCGAACTAAGATAATGAAGTATGGAGAACGAGTTTCTACAGACAGAAGAGAAGATTGTACGGTACCTGAAGACGGTGTACGACCCGGAGATTCCCGTGAACATCTACGATATGGGGCTCATCTATCGTATTGATTTGCAGGACGATGGCGTGTTGGTTATCGACATGACGCTGACAGCCCCATCGTGCCCTGCGGCGGATTTCCTCGTCGAGGATGTGACGCAGAAAATGCGGTCAATAGACGAGGTCAAGGACGTGAAAATCAACCTTGTGTTTGAGCCTGAATGGACGAAAGACATGATGTCGGAAGAGGCGAAGATTGAACTTGGATTTGCGTAACACATGGTTTATTTCTTGAGCGACTCACATCTGGGTTCGCGGCTGAATGAGCAGCCGCAAGTCCTTCAACAGCGGTTCATTGACTGTATCCGCAGCATGAGTCGTGACGCAGAGGCAGTGTTCTTCCTAGGCGACATCTTCGATTTCTGGTGCGAGTTTTACTACGGTCGTGCCGGCAAGCCTCACGGTTATGATGAGGTACTGGATGCGTTACGCGAGTTGACGACACATTGCCCTGTGCATTTCTTCATCGGCAATCACGACTTATGGACGTTCGGTTGGTTGGCTCAACGCACGGGGATGACGGTTCATTACGAGCCGCTGGATGTCACGCTGCACGGCAAACGTTGCTTTTTAGCGCACGGCGACGGATTGGTGCGTACTGACCGCAAATACACGTTCCTCCGCGGACTGTTTCATAACCCCGTGGCGCAGTTCCTCTTCCGACTCGTACCCCCTGCTTGGGGAAACAGGTTGGGGTACGCATGGGCAGCTGCTTCGAGGCGGAAACATATGCAAGAGCCGAACATCTATCGCGGCGAGAACGTGGAGGAGCAGATGGTTTTTGCCAAACAGAACGAACAGACTGAC
This sequence comes from uncultured Bacteroidales bacterium, assembly GCA_937892015.1. GTDB lineage: Bacteria > Bacteroidota > Bacteroidia > Bacteroidales > Paludibacteraceae > Colicola. The sequence goes on from CALAUY010000097.1 coordinate 1,374, forward strand.
CATTACGATTATTACATCTTCGGGCATCGGCATCTGGAAATGCAGTTACTGCTCTCCGGTGGGGCACAAGTATGCGTCATCGGCGATTTCTGCGACCATCAGCAGTATGCGAGCATAGACGACGAGGGACGATTCGCGTTCCTGACGTTCAACGAAAACGAAAACGAAAACGAAAACGAAAACTAAACGACTGCGCCTATGGCGCTGAATGTACATACCACAATGAATAACAGACAAGAACAATTGGCAGCGTTTGACCGACTACTGACCGTCATGGACGAGTTGCGTGCGGGTTGTCCGTGGGACAGGAAACAGACGTTCGACTCGCTGCGGGAGAACACCATCGAGGAGACCTATGAGTTGGCATCAGCCATCACGAGTCATGACATGAACGAGATTGCCAAAGAGTTGGGTGACGTGCTGCTTCACGTCGTTTTCTATGCGAAGATGGGCAGTGAACAAGGCAAGTTCGATATTGCCGATGTGTGCAATAAGCTCTGCGATAAGCTCATTTTTCGCCATCCGCACGTGTATGGCGTTGAGAAAGCGGCGCAATACGGCAACCTCGATATCCCCAATGCCAAAGACATGACACCGAAAGAGGTGGAGGAGCTGTGGGAACAGGTGAAACAGCGGGAGAAAGGTGGCAACAAAACAATCTTGAGCGGCGTGCCCAAAGCGTTGCCATCGCTGGTCAAGGCTTATCGTATCCAAGAGAAAGCGGCCAATGCCGGATTCGATTGGGAGGAACCGTCACAAGTATGGGACAAAGTGCGCGAAGAGGTTCGCGAGTTCGAGGACGAGGTGATGTCGGGCGACCGAGACCGCATGGAGGCGGAGTTAGGTGACGTGCTGTTTGCCATCGTCAACGCAGCACGACTCTATCATCTACGACCGGACAATGCGTTGGAACGGACGAATCAGAAGTTCATCGCACGTTTCGGCTACTTGGAAGAAAAAGCAAAAGAGCAGGGGCGACACCTCGACGAGATGATGCTGGACGAGATGGAAACCATCTGGCAGGAAAGCAAGTCGCTGTATCAGTAGTGCTGCAAGGGTAATCCCGGGATACGTGTATATTACGGATTGAGGATGCGCAAGATGATTGTTTCTTCCCCCGGCGAGTATTTGGAGTCACTCGTGGCGGTGAACGTCAGTTTGGTCTCTCCCGCTTTCTTCGGCACGAGCCATATGGGCAACCCAACGTAGTTGTAGCCCGTGGGCAAGTAGAGGTTGAGTGCCGCTGTGTCGGACGTATTGAGCAGAATGCCGAGCATCTCAGAAGTGAATGTGCTCCACAGCTTGACGTACGCAGTGTCCCACGACAGATGGGTCGAAACGAGGTTGTTGCCGAGCGAGGCATAACCTACAGCAAACGTGACCGTATCGCCAACGATGAGACTATCGACGTAGAACAGTTGAGACATGTCGTCGAAATAATAGAGTAGCGTGTCGTTGGAGGAGGTGATGAATGCACTGAGCGACACCTCAGGCGTATAATGACTCTGCGTGTCAAGACAACTGCTCAGCAGAGCGGCTAATAGCAAAACAGGAACGAAACGTTTCATACCAAATGAATCAAATAGTGCGGCATATAGGACTCGAACCTACACGACTTGCGTCACCAGATCCTAAGTCTGGCGCGGCTACCAATTACGCCAATGCCGCATGTGTGCAACGCTTTCGGACGTGGACAACGGATGCCTGAATCCGAAAATCGCTGCAAAGTTAATACTTTTTTTTGACATGACAAAGAAAAATCGCGAAAAAATCACTATTTTTGCACTTTCTAACGGAATTAAGGTCGTTCATCAGCACATTTCTGCTCAAATTGCGTACTCCGGAGTGATGGTTGGAGCGGGAACACGTGACGAACAGTCGAGCGAAAACGGTATAGCACATTTCATCGAGCATACGCTGTTCAAGGGCACGGAGAAACGCTCGGCGCGTCAACTCATCGAACGAATAGAGAACGTGGGCGGTGAACTGAACGCATATACGACCAAAGAGGAGACGGCTTTTTATGCAGCGACACTGCCCGCGTATGTGGGTCGCACGCTGGAGTTACTGGCCGACATGCTCTTTCATCCTGCTTTTCCGCGAGACGAACTCGACAAAGAGCGGCAGGTTATCTACGACGAGATTGAGAGTTACAACGACTCGCCGTCAGAGCTTATCTACGACGATTTCGAGAGTCTGATGTTCGAGGGCTACTCACTTGCGCAGCCCGTACTGGGGACTCGTCGCACGCTTCGATATATGACGGCCGACAAGGCACGGCGCTTCATGCACGAACACTATCGCCCCGAGCGCATGGTCGTTTTTGTGCTTGGCGATCTGCCGTTGGCGAAAGTGCAGAACTACGCCGAGCGGTTCTTCTCGTGCGAGCCTACAACTACTGCGACACCTTTAAGTAACGTGTGCGCGCACGTACGCGAGACGCCTGTTCGGTATGTGCCGCAAACGGCCGTCTTCCACCGCCATACCCATCAAGCGCACGTGATGCTCGGCGCACGAGCTTACCCCATCGGTCATCCGCAGCAACCGGCACTCCACCTCATCAATAATATCCTCGGAGGAGGTGCTATCAGTTCGCGGCTGAACATGTCTATCCGCGAGAAGAAAGGGCTCGTATATACGGTAGAAAGTCAATATACCCCGCTGTCGGACACGGGCTATTGGTCGGTTTATTTCGCGACTGAACCCGAGAATCGCGAAGAATGTATCCGGCTTGTGCATGACGAGTTGCAGTGCTTGCGAGAGACGGAGTTGTCGGCATCGGCCCTGCATCGAGCACTATGCCAGATACGTGGACAGATGGCTGTTGCTGCGGACAATAGGGAGAACACGGCCTTGTCGATGGCCAAACAGGTACTATACACTGACTCGGTCGTGACTTGGGAGGAGTCGTTGGACATAATGCGCTCTTTCACGCCCGCGATGCTGCGACAAACAGCGGAAGAAATATTTGCGCAGGAAAACATCTCCGTGCTGCAATATATTTAAACAAAAAAGTACAACTTTTTGACGAAAAATCATCCAAAAACGGCAAAAGGATGGCAAAAAGATACTGTTTTTGCATTTTTTCTGACAAAAAGTTTGGTCATATGAGAAAAAAATAGTAACTTTGCACCGCGAAAGTATCGCTGACGGGCCACAAGCTCGCCTTGTTGCGTGTGCATTAGGCGGTTTTGGTCCAGTGGTCGTTGGTGATATTCGCGACAAACGAACAGAAGAATATTAGTAACAGATAACTGATTTAATGCAGTAAGGTATGAAGAAATTGTTTACATTACTAACGCTCTGCATGTTGTCGCTTGCAGTATGGGCGGACAAGCAGATCAGCGGCATCGTAGTGGCTGAAAACGGGGAACCTGAGATAGGTGCCTCCATCATGGTGACCGGTACTAACAAGGGTACTGTGTCAGATTATGAGGGTCAATTCACGTTGACCGTGCCCGATGATGCGAAAACGCTGACGGTGTCTTCCGTCGGAAAAAAGACGATAGTGGTGAATATCAAGAGCCACATGCGTATCGTCTTGCAGGAGAACACGGAGGTGATCCAAGAGATTGTGGTAACGGGGTACGGCAACGTGTCGAAAGGTTCGTTTGCAGGCTCGGCACAAGCAGTGGATGCAGAGACGATAGACAAGAAGAGTCCTTCAGAAATCTCTAAAGCACTGGCCGGCGAGGTTGCCGGTGTACAGGTGGTGAACTCGAGCGGTCAGCCCGGTTCGAATGCCAGCATCCGTATCCGCGGTATCGGTTCTATATATGCCTCGTCATCGCCGCTATATATCGTGGACGGTGTACCTTATGAAGGCGACATTTCGTCGATTGACCCGGGAGATATCGCTTCCACTACCGTGCTGAAGGATGCCACTGCCACCTCGCTTTACGGTTCGCGTGGCGCTAACGGCGTGATTGTCATCACAACGAAGAAAGGCACATCGGGCGAAACGGGCAAGATAGACGTGGACGTAAAGTATGGTGCCAACATGCACTTGCTGCCGATGTACGATGTCATCACCGACCCGAAAGAATACGTCGAGTTGTGCTGGATGAGTATATACAACAGCTTGAAAGGTTCGTATCCTGAGAGCATGAAAGCAGAACTGATTACGGCTGTAGGCAACACGCTCTACAGTTCGGCGGGTCTGCCATCGGCATATAATCTCTGGGATGCCCCGGGTAGTGCACTCATTGACGGCTACACCGGTAAGTTCTATTCAGACGTGAACTACAAAGCGGGCTATCAGAACATGACATCGTGGGAAAATGAGCTGTTCCGTGTCGGTCAGAAAGTGGACGCTATGGTTCGTATCTCCGGAGGTTCGGAAAAGACGACATATTTCACCTCGTTCAGTTACCTGAAGGATGAGGGGTACTATATCAACTCCGACTTCAGCCGTATCAACGTCCGCTCTAATATTGAGCACCAAGCGAAGAAATGGCTGAAAGGTTCGCTGAACATGGCATACACCTACAGCACGATGAACCAGGCAGGTCAGGGCAGCAACATGAACAACGGATTCGCGTTTGTTAACGAGATTCCGCCCATCTATCCCGTGTTCCTCTACAATGCAGACGGCACGATTCAGGTTGACCCGAAGACCGGCGGATTTGCATACGACTATGGTATGCAGGAGGGTTCAGGCCGTGCTTACGGTACGGGCATCAACCCCGCAGGATCGCTTCGTTACGACCGCGACTATACCGAGCAACATCAGGTGATGTCGAACGCCATGCTGGAAATCAAGCTGTACGACGGCCTGAAACTCACAGCGAACGTGGGCGTTCAGTATCTCGGTGCCATGGAATCGGAATACACGAACGCGTTCTACGGCGATGCGGCCGGTTTGGGACGAACGTATAAGGCGCAGTACAATATCCTCTCGCTGACGGCGAATGAGCTGCTGGAATACAACAAAATGTTTGGTGACCACTCCATCCGCGTGATGGCCGGACATGAGAACAACTATTACCGCTATTCATACATGTACGGCGGAATGAGTAAAGTAGGTGTAACAACCGGCGCACCGGTGCTGGAGTTAGGTAACGCAACGACCATGACGGGTATGACATCCTACACTTCGGTAACGGCGTTGGACAGCTACCTCGCAAACGCCAACTATATCTACAACGAGCGTTATGGTTTGACGGTTAACTACCGTGCCGACGGGTCGTCGAAGTTCGCAAAAGGGCATCGCTGGAGTCATTTCGGTTCAGTAGGCGCTTCGTGGATGTTCACCAACGAGTCGTTCCTCGACCGCAACGAGTGGATTAAGAACGGTAAGTTGCGCGCCAGCTGGGGTGTTCTTGGCAATCAAGGTATTGGCAACTACTACTACATCGACCACTATTCGCTTGAGAACGTAGAAGGCGAGCCGGGTTACGTGAAGAGTTTCCAGGGTTCTTCCGACATCACGTGGGAACGTACGTCGCAAGTAGATATCGGCTTGGAGTTTGATCTGCATAAGTATCTGACGGCTGAGTTCGACTACTTCTATAAGTTTACGGACAACCTACTGATGCCGCAGTATCAGGCCACCTCGACAGGTTTCTCGTCCAAATGGGTGAACGGCGGTTCGCTGGAGAATCAAGGCGTTGAGTTCCAACTGAACATCCATGCTGTTGACCAGCGTAACGTGAAGTTGGATATCCGTCTGAACGGCGGTCACTACGCGAATAAACTCAAGTCGTTGCCGACGAATACAGACACCGAGACCGACATGGTTTACAACGGCGGATTGGCAGTTGGGCACTCGCTGTACGAGTACAACATGATTGAGTATGCAGGCATTGACCCTGAGACCGGTCAGGCGCAGTATGTAGGATACTACGACGCTTCGTTGGGTTCGTTCGGTTACAACTCGGCAGAGACGCTCCGTGACCGTGGAGCCACGGGCAACAACTACATCTCCAACGTGTTCCTCTACCAACAGAACCACCCGGGTGCAGACATCCAGACTGAGTTGACGACCCGTCAACCGTATGCCGGTTCGGTCTATACCGGTCTGAAAGCAGAGCCCGGTTTAGACGGCGGTTTCGGCTTCAATTTCGAAGCATATGGCGTAACGCTGGACGTTACTTGCTCGTACCGTATCGGCGGTTACGGAGTTGACTATTCGTACGCCCAACTGATGAACTCCGACAAAGTAGGCCGTTCGAACTGGCACGTAGATATCCGTAACGCTTGGAACGCGATGATGACCGATGAGCAGAAAGCGAGCACAACGATTCCGCGTCTTTCCAACGGAGCTGACCTATATGCCAACTCCATCTCGACACGTTTCCTCATCAGTAACTCCTACCTCTCGCTGAACAATATCCGCTTGGGATACAGTTTCCAGAAGAAACTCATCGAGAAAATCAAGCTCAACAGTTTGAGTCTGTACGTGACGGCAGACAACTTGGCTATTCTTACGGCGCGTAAGGGATACAACCCGATGACATCTTTCTCCGGATATTCCGATACGTATCAATACACTCCGCTTTCAACGATTATGGGTGGCGTGAAGTTCCAATTCTAATAGAAAGGAGACACGAAAATGAAAACGAACAGAACACATATTGCATTCATTTTAGCAGCGACCCTTCTGTTGGGTGCATGCTCGGAGAGTTATTTGGACGTTAATCCTGCCGGCTCAACCATCATTGAGTCGCAGACGAAAGACATCAACAACTTTCTTCGCGGTTCGATGTTGGGCATCTATTCGATGATGTACACCGTGAGCGACCATGATGCATTCGGTCAGCGCTCTATCGACATATATACAGACCTGCTTTGCGGCGATATGGCACTGACGGCTCGTAACTACGGTTGGTTCTTCTATGATGAGCAACAAGAGACGCGTTCGGCACGTAGCGGATACATATGGCTACTCTACTACCGTATGATGTACAACATCAACTCGGTGGTGAAAGCGGCGAAAGAAGAAGCAGCGATGGACTCTATCGCCGTCTATGGATTGCCGAATGACGGACTCTGCGTCGTTAATGCAGATGGCGACACCATCCATACTTACACGGATGAAGAAGCAACGGTTGCCAACTACTATGCCGAGGCACTGACCATGCGCGGATATGTCTATTCGAAACTGGAGCAGCTGTACTGCCCGATTATGCGTCACATATATGGCTGTCAGTATAATATCACCAACTACCCTGCTTTCCCGCTCTACGACGAGACCAATTATGAGGAAGTGCAACCGATGGCCTATCTCAACGATGTATTTAATCGGATAGAGACCGACTTGCAGACTGCGATTGCGTATTTCGATGCTTTCGGTGATTCATACGAGCGAGAAAACAAGCTGGAGACCGACATCAACGTGGCTCGCGGCATACTCGCCTATTCGTACCTCAACAAGGCCTATCTATCCTCGCAGTACGACGAGTCGATGCCGTTGGTTGTAGAGCCGATGACGAACGCCCTGCAATATGCAGAGGACGTGATTAACTCCGGTAAGTACGAGATTATCCCGAACAAGGACCTTACAGAGACGGGGTTCAACAACGTGGACGACAAATCGTGGATGTGGGGACAGAATGTCTCGCGCGAGACGACGGGTGGTTTGGCCAGCTTCTTCGGGCAAGTAGATATCCACTCGTATTCCTACGCATGGGCCGGCGACACGAAAGTGATTGACAAGAACCTCTACGACGTGATTCCCGACTGGGACGGGCGTTCGAAGTGGTTCAACGATGGATCGAAGAGTTCATCGTTCAAACTTTGCCCTGACGGCAAGTTCTTCTCTGCAGCGTCGCCCAAATCGACATCAGCGGACGATATCGACCGTGAGTGGTTGTCCGACAACGTGTTCATGCGCATCGAAAGCATCTACCTTATTGCGGCAGAGGCGGCATATTTCTTGAACGACATGACGAAAGCTGTTGACTATTTAGACGCGATCCTCAGCGAGCGTCTGAACTCCGACAACGAATCGGCGGCTACAGACTATGCGGCGTTCAAAGCGACACTGACTGACCGCAGCGTATTCGCTCTGGAGCTCTACCGCAACTGGCGCTTGGAGATGTGGGGCGAAGGATATGGCTTGCAGACATTCCGTCGTCTGGGATACCTCTACCACGACCCGAACCATCCGAACGAGACAGGTGTGGTTTACCGTGGCAGTAACCACCTCTACAACGGGGGAAAAGCCATTGATTATAACGATGATACGGACGAGACCATCTATACGATGATGATTCCTTCTTCGGAATACAACTATAACCCCTATTTACAATAAAGGTATAAAAAAAGATTTGTTTAACAAAATTAAAAAATGAGTATGAAAAAGAGTATTTTTGCAGTTGCAATGATGTGCGTTGCGCTTGTCTTCACCGCATGTGATGGTGACAAAAACAAGAATGCCGTAACTGCCATTGCACTTAATCCTGCGGAGCTGAAACTGAATGTTGACGAGTCGAGTCGTCTGTCGGTTTCGGTGACTCCGGAAAACGCTACTTACAACAGCGATGATCTGGTATGGTCGTCGTCGGACACGACCGTAGCTGTCGTTTCCTACAATGGTACCGTAACCGCTCTTGAGAAGGGTACGGCCAACATCACCGTTAAGTACAACGACTTGACCGCCGTTTGTCAAGTGACCGTCAAAGATTGGTTCGATGACATCACGTTCACGGGCGTATATTTCGGTATTTCGGATACATCGTACTACGGCAACGAGCTCGACACTATCCGTTCGTCTGCCAACGAGCTCTACAATGTAAAGAAAGTTCAAGCTTACGTGGCTCTCTTCTCTGCAGGATTCTATCTCAATTCCGACTACGAGTTTGCAGGCGGAACCAAAGGAGCTATCGTAGAAGCTGAAGCTCCGATGTACTGGGCACCCGGATGGGCCAACGGTAGTGACGGTGGCGTCATCTTCTGTCTCGGTGAATGGTACATTGTAGATACGCTGATGTCTAAGTGCATGCCAACGGGTAAGGTCAACGACCTGTACTTGTCGAACATGAAGCTCTTCTTGGACAACCTCAACGCCGGTGACCAAACCACTGCATTCTCAGTGAACATGAAAGCTGCGGGAGAAGATGGTTGCGAGGGTTCACTCATGACGGTTTATGAGTATCACTCCACGGCTGAAGGTTACAGTTCTGACGGCTACTACAGCTCGTACGTGCCCGACCTCTTCTTCGGCAGGGGCTATTTCTATGCTTTGGACAACTACGTTGCATCCAATGTGTTGTGCAGTGTTGAGGGTCACCATTTCACCGCAAAGCCGCTGCTTGAGACCGAGGCAGATGACAACGACAACTTCTATGGTTACGGCTGTCACTGGCATTTCGATGAGAATGCGGGCTACTCATGGGTTGATGAGAACATCCTCTTCGGCGATGAATATACGTATGACTACAACCTCGATGTGTTTGAGGATGCAGCCCCGCGCCGCGTAATGGAGATTCGCAATTTCGGCGACATCAAGACAACGAAAATGCTACAAAAGAAGCTCCGCAGCGTTCCGCAGGACAACAATATACGTAAATAATTTTGCTCTTGAAGCGCCTGCTTGCTCTCATAGTAATCGCCGGTCTTGTGCTGTCGGTACGAGGCGAGCAGGCGGAGGAAACTCTTTCCTCCACGTTTCCGAGGACGGGCACGGTTCGTGTGCCCGTCCTTCTTTGTGCCTTTCCCGACCAAGCTTTCACGGTGAACAATCCGCAAGCGGCTTTCACCTCGATGCTGAACACGTCGGGCTACAGCGAGAACGGCGGAACAGGTTCGGCTCGGGAATACTACCAACTCTCTTCGTCGGGACAACTCGACCTTGTTTTCGATGTGTTCGGACCTTATACCCTCTCGCACGACATGGAGTATTATGGCGGCAACTCCGGCAGTTCGCATTCGAAGAACGCGCGAGAGTTGGTGGTGGAACTCATCAATATGGCAGGTGCAGACGGCGTGAATTTTGCGCTCTACGATGCGGATAATAACGGAGTGGTGGACAATGTGTCCATCTTCTTTGCCGGTCATAACGAGGCAGAAGGAGCGGACGAGAACACGCTCTGGCCGCATCAAGGAACGGTACGCAACGGCCCGACGTGGAACGGCAAGTCGTTCAGTTCGTACCTCGTCACATCGGAGTTGCGTGGTAGCAGCGGTTCGCAGATGGCAGGAATAGGCACTTTCTGCCACGAGTTCGGGCACGTGCTTGGACTGCCAGACCTCTACAATACTGCCAACAACACATCTGACACGAAGATTTATACGCTCGGCAGTTGGGACATCATGTGCAACGGCAGTTACAACAACGCCGGTCGTACTCCACCGCTTTTCTCTGCTTTTGAGCGTTTTATGATGGGATGGCACCTCCCGACACAGTTGACAGAGGCCGGCATTTACTCGCTTTCACCGATAGAGAATGACGGCGGGTCGTTCCTCCTTGCGCAGACGACTCACAACCTGTCGCCTTACTCGCCATCACCCGCAGAGTATTTCCTCATCGAGAATCGGCAACGCACGGGCTGGGATGGTCGTCACGAGTCGTGTCTGCCGGGCGAGGGCCTACTTATCTCACACGTCACGTTCTCCAGCCGCACATGGGATGCCAACACGTTCAATAACAGCACTCCGCTGGGTGTGGATATTGTGGAGGCGTACGATTGTGACCCATCATCGGATGCACCACACGACACCTATCCCGGAACGATGAACGTCACCACGTTCTTCCCGGTCCTCAACAACGGCGACTCGCTGCTGAGTCTGAGGTTGCACAATATCCTCCAACGCTTGAGCGGCACAGTCTCGTTTGCGTTGGGAGACACGCCAGAAGCCTTGTTCACGTTCACACCGACACGGTTGGACACGTTCGTCACGACTTTCGATGGCGTGATTGCAGAATATTTCCCGCAGACGCTGACCGTCACCGGATCTGACATCACTTCACCAACAGTCACGCTCGCTTTCTCAAGCTCTTTCTACTCGATAGCGGTCGATGGCGAATGGTTGCACACGGGAGAGATACTCATCGACTCGGTACGCTCTGACGGAACCTATTCGCGGACACTGAATCTGCGGTTTGAGCCTCGTATGCAGACCTGTCTGCCCACATCTGCCACGTTCAACATCTTCTCCGGTGACAGCTCGTCGTTTGCTTTGCTTTCGGTGCTTGGCATCTCCCCTCGCCCCGTATATCTGACAGCACCCGACAGCCTTGCCGTTTCTGAAGTGGAGACTACAACGTTGCGCATCAATTGGCATGAGTCGGCCGATGCAGAGACGTACTTTGCTCGTGCGTATCAGCAAGACATCGCAACCGGCACACTCAACCTGATTGCCGAACGTGAGGCAGTGGCACCGGCTGACCATGCTTACCTGACAGGACTGAGTGCGAACAACGAGTACATCCTCACGGTCAGTGCTTACGAGGCCAAGAGTTGCACGGAACATATGGCCGTTTCGGACACGCTTCACGTCTTCACCGCCATCGACACCGATATCAGCCAAGCGTTGCCTGTCACGCGAAACGCTGACGGCTCGTGCACCCTACTGCTACCCACATATACCTCGCAACCGACAAGCGTCTATCTCTTCGCCACCGACGGGCGATTGCTCCGAACCATCTCTGTTGCAACCGGTACGCGAAACGTGGCGATTCCTACCTACGGGCTCTGTCCGAACCAACTCTACCTACTCAAACTTGTGCCGCAAGACTCTTTTCCGCGCAAGGCGTATTTTGCCAAATTCGTTCTTTCTCGTTGACAAAAACACATCGTTGGGTGCTTTCCAAGCAACAAAAATGCATAAAAAAGCATTTTTTTGCAGCAAAAACTTGCATAATTGAAAAAAAAGCAGTATCTTTGCAGTCGCAATGGAAAACATCAAGCCGTTCGATTATCTGATTGTGGGCTCAGGGCTCTTCGGAGCGACTGTGGCTTATCGTGCGTGGCAAGCCGGCAAACGCTGTCTTGTTGTGGATAGGCGTCAGCATACGGGCGGCAATGTACATCAAGAGCAGATGTCCGGCATAGCGGTGCATACGTATGGTCCCCACATCTTCCACACGTCGAACACGCAAGTCTGGCAGTTTGTGACCTCGCTGGTGAAGATGAATCGGTTTATCAATAGTCCGTTGGCCAATTTCCATGGTAAACTGTACCATCTGCCGTTCAACATGCACACTTTCCGTCAGATGTGGGGGGTGACCACTGCTGACGAAGCGCGTAGCATCATCGAGAGTCAGCGTGCCGAAATAATCGCTCGGCTTAATGGGCGCGAACCGCAGAACCTCGAGGAGCAGGCGCTGTGCCTTGTGGGAGAAGATATCTATCGAACACTCATCAAAGAATATACCGAAAAACAGTGGGGGCGACCCTGCTCTAAGTTGCCGGCTTTCATTATCCGGAGACTACCCGTACGCTACACATTCGACAACAACTACTTCAACGACATCTATCAAGGCATCCCCGAAGAGGGCTACAATACGCTGATTAACAAACTGCTGCAAGGGGCAGAAGTGATACTCGGGGTCGATTATCTGCACGCCAAAAAGCAGTTAGATAGTCTCGCTCACAAGGTCGTCTATACCGGTTCGCTCGACGAATATTTCGGTTTCTCGCTCGGGCATCTCGAATATCGGACGGTTCGTTTCGAACATAAGACGCTCGATATACCTGATTTTCAGCACAATGCAGTGGTCAACTACACCTCATCGGATGTGCCATGGACGCGCATCATCGAGCACAAACATTTCACCCTCTTTGGCGAGCAGGTGAAAAAGGTGCCACAGACGGTTATTACACACGAGTACAGCACCGAATGGCGCAGCGGACTGGAACCATTCTATCCGCTCAACAACGAGCGTAACTCGCAACTTTTCAAGCAATACGAGCAACTGGCCATCAACGAGACTAACGTTATCTTCGGTGGCCGGTTGGCCGAATACACTTACTACGACATGGATAAAGTTATCGAAAAAGCATTACAAATACCCTTATGAAACGCACCCTTTCTTTCTTGCTGCCGCTCATGTTGATGCTCGCAGCTTGTGACCCCAACATCACTCCAATCCCCGATCCCACGCCGGACGACTCCACAACGTTTGTTTTCCCGACAGATCGTTGGGTAGGCGGCGACATCTCTCTACTACCCTCATACGAAGAGGCGAATACGCCGTACAATGATGCTGACGGCAACCTGATACCAGACGTTGTCCGTTACGTGCACGACTCGGCGCATTGGAACGCAGCACGGGTTCGGCTCTTCGTCAATCCCGTGATTATCAATCCCGAAAACAGCAAGCGACAGGGCGAGGTGCAGGACCTCAATTATGTGAAGGCACTGGGTAAGCGCATCAAGGATGCAGAGATGGCTTTCATGCTCGATTTCCACTACTCCGATACGTGGGCCGACCCAACCAAGCAGACTATCCCGTCCGCATGGCAAAACATCAGTCAAGGCGAGGAGATGGCGGCGAAAGTGTACGAATACACACGGTCGTGCCTCACAGAACTGGTGGCATTCGGTGCTACACCGGACTTCATCCAAGTAGGCAACGAGATTAGTTATGGCATGCTATGGTCGCGCAAGGGTGCTGACATGGTATCGCCCAACAGCAACTATGAGGACTATCAAGCCAACTGGGAAAAGTTTTCATCCTATTTGAACGCCGGTGCTCGTGCGTGCAGGGAAGTATGTCCACAAGCTAAAATAGTCATCCATATCGAGCGAACTACGTCTGCTTCGCAATGCGTCAATTTCTACAACTACATTGGCCGCAACAACGTTGATTACGACATTATAGGACTGAGTTACTATCCTTTTTGGCACGGCTATTTGGATAAGTTGAGTAGCACACTTAAAGCACTGAAAAACAATTTCCCCGACAAACCTGTACAGATAGTGGAGACTGCCTACTACAACAACTATTTCCCCACAGACGGTTCGGCCACATATACTACAACCGACAAATGGGGAGCCAGTGAAAAAGGGCAGAACAGCTACATCAAAGCGTTGTGCGAAGAGCTGAAGAAAAACAGCAACGTCAACGGACTGTACTATTGGTTCCCTGAAGAGAATGGCAATGGCGGCAGTTCATACAATGCGAACAACATCGTTATTGACGATTGGCTCAATCGCGGTTTATGGGACCCAAGCAAGCACAAAGCGTTCATGGGGCTCATGAGCCTTCAGAATTTTTACGAAGAACAGTAGTCGGCAAAGGAGCGACTCTTTTGCGGAAAAACTGCCAATTTGTGCCGAAAAAACACGTGTTTGTTGCATAAAAATGGTCAAAAAAGCAAAAAAGTGCACTATTATGTGCATTTTTTTGCCAAAAAATTTGGTCATGTCAAAAAAAAGCAGTAATTTTGCACCCGCTTTTGGAAAAACAAGGCCCATTAGCTCAACTGAATAGAGTATCTGACTACGGATCAGAAGGTTGCAG